>JAABSM010000078.1 GCA_011390365.1 Gammaproteobacteria bacterium | reverse complement strand
CTAGGTTACCCAGGTCTCGTATTATAACACCCCAAAATTTGGGCATCCTTCATACTCTAGTTGACACTCCGTGGTCCTGGGAGCGAGGGCTTGCAGACCAAAGGCGGCGGTGAAAAAGCGAGATTTCTTTCAAGGGATGGACTCCGATCAGGTCAAGGGGACAGGGCGCCCCAATCAACTACATCTTGTGGCTGCCTCCCACCCCAAGCGAGGCCGCGGAAGGCCCCGCCACCCACACGGATCGTAACGGAGCCAGAACTTGTTATTTGGCAAATGGTGCAAGCATTTGTTTTTAATCAACTATCTAAAAGGGCTATCGCTCTCGAAGTCCGTTGGGGGAGCAATCCCCACATGGGCTCGAATCCCACCCTCTCCGCCATATTTTCCGTGCCCCGCCGCTGTCGGCCATCCCTTGCAACTTCCACATGGGCCGCACGGCGCGTATTGCTTACTGATTACCCCGGGTTTTTGACACTGACAAACCGATAAGGTACCGCGATCACTCCTCGGTTCGTGGTGATGAGCAACCTCGCCTCCCACTCCATTCGACTGCGAATACAAGGAGCGAGCCGGGCTACGCCGGCGTATTGCCCCGCCCCCTCCTCTTCAAGGGGGATGCGGTTAAAACCCATGTTCATGTCGACTCCGCTGAAATCCAGTTCGACACGCTTGGCGTCAATCCCTTCCAGCCTGACCTCGACATCCAATGGCTGCATGGCGGGAATGGTACGTGGCAACAGCCCTAGCTCGGCCTTGCCGCCACCGGACAGCTCGGACAGACAATTCCCCTTGCGCAGGTCACAGCTCAAATCCAGCGGCGCGACCTCGACCGTGTTCGGGTAGAGCATGGGCAGGGCCTTGTGGACGGCCATCGCGACGATGGCCGCGATGAGAATACCTACGCCCACCCACACGGCGATCATGACCTTCATCGAACTTTCAGTATCCTGAACATCCATCTCAGCGGTTTTTATCATCGCTTGTCCCCCTTTCCGTTTGATCAGGGCAGATCGCCCCGTTTGAACCACCAGTAACCGACACCTGCGCAGAGGCTGCCCAGGGTCACTGGATAGAGCATGGCGTAGGCCATGTAGCCAGCCTGTCCGAAGTGGTCGAGAATCACGTAGGCGGTCGGTCCGAGCAACACCAATTGTTGGTCGAATAGCATCATGGTGGCGGTGCGAAAGACCTGCATCGGGTTGGCCAGGGCGATGGCGACCACCGCCTCGCCGGCGAACTGTTCCCGCAGCATCACACCGAGCAGGATCAGGTCCAGAAACAGCAGCACGGTCAGCCAGATGACGAAGGCCGCGCCCTGGGCGACATCAGCGGAGCGGGTCATGGAGGAGAGCAGCATGCCGATGCCGAGGAAACACCAGGCGAGCGCCATCAGCAGGCCGGTGTAATAGATGAAGAGTTGCCACGGCACTTCCGCGCCCTTGCTCACGCCCCAGATCACCGCCACCGCCATGGCCCCGAAGACCGGCAGAAAGACCACAAGAAAGCGGCCAAGCAACTTGCCCCAGTACCATGCCCCAAGGCCGATCGGCAACGACAGCAGATATTCGAATACCCCCGCCTCTCGATCCCCGGCGACCGAGCGCACGGTGGTGATGAGCACGAACACCGGCAGGATCGCCATCGCCAGCTGGATGTAGGTCACCATCAGTCGCGACAGGCCGGTGAAGCCCATGATGCGGGATTCGGTGACGCCAAAGGCGAACAGCAGCACCACCAGGCCGCCGAACACCAGGCTGTAGACGAAGAACCATTTGGCGCGCAGCGACTCGATGATATCGGTGTAGGCGGTCAGCCAGAGATGTTTCATGCCGTCAAGCCTCTTGTCTCGCAGGGTGCGCTAGACGCGCCTGCACAGAATAGACAGGATTAACAGGATTTCGCAGGATGGACAGGATGTGCTTTCTGCCGATTCCGATAGAAAACGAATCCCGTCTATCCTGAAAATCCCGAAAATCCTGTCTACTTCTCTTGGAAAACCAGTTAGCGATGTTCATGTTGGTGCAGATCGCCGCCATGGGTATTGAACCGCCGTTCGACTTCAAGGATATGCGCCTTGGCCTGGGTGAAGTCGATTCCACTCGGCGCGGATTCGTTTTGCGCCCCCAGACCATACTCCATGGGCGTGACCTGTCCCTTGACATAGGTCGCCTTGGCGGCGTCGATCCACTCGCCGCCGCGCCAATCGGTGACCCAGATCTCGGTGGTCGGCAAATCCGCGAAGGGCTGCTCCTCTAGCCAGATGACGGCGCAGCCGATGTCGTCGAAGAACTTCACCTCGCTGCGTTCGCCCTTGGCGTAGCGGATCTGGGCGGAGTGTTTGCGATCGGAGAGGACCATGCGGCAACGTTCGCAGGCATGGCGATCCCAACGCACCTCGGCGGGGCCGGTTCCCGGGTCGCCGGAACAGCCGGCAAAAAACATGGGCATTAGCACAAGAAGAAAGATGTACCGGAAGAGGCGTACTCGACGCGGAACGCCCTGGGATGCACTCCCACGCGGGGCATGAGAACGACAAGAATCACCCATTGACCACCTCCGCCACCTTTCGCGTCTCCCGGGCGTCATCCATGCGCAGCCGCGCCAGCAGGCCGACGTAGCGGGAGAGCATGCCGAGAAAACGCAGTCGGTCCGGCCCCGCTACCGGCCCTGTCCAGGTCATGCCGTCGTCGTGGGTGACGAAATGCCAGTTGCGAATCGCCCGGGCGAAGGCCTCGTCCGGGCGCAACAGTCCAATCGTGCAGCGCAGGCGGCTATTGAGATCCACCAGGTCTTCCACCTGATCGTCGAGCACCACCTTGCCCTGATCCATCTCCACCACCCGATTGACCAGGGTTGCCACTTCGTCGAGGCGGTGGCTGGAGATGATCATCGCCGCCGAATCCTTTTTCTCCGCCAGCAGTTCGAAGAAGATCTGCCGCGCCTGGGGATCGAGATTGGCGGCGGGCTCATCCATCACCAGCAGTTCGCTGGCGCGACCCAGGGCGATGGCGATCAGCAGTTTCTGTTTCTGGCCGCCGGAGAGCTTGACGAAGGGTTGGCGATGAAACTCCTCCGCGTCCAGGCCGAGACGATGGGCGACACGGATCATTTCCATAGGATCGCTGTCGCAGACGCTGGCGGCAAAACGAATCAACTGCCCCACCGGCATCTTCAGGGGCGGCGGCAACTGGGGCACGAAACCGACCTTGGAGAGGACCTTCCGGCGATGCTCCCGGGGCGACAGCCCATCGATACTCACCTTGCCTTCACAGAGGTACTCGCCCAACAGACAGCGGATCAGGGTGGTCTTGCCGGCCCCATTGGAGCCGATCAACGCCAATCGGTGACCGCGGTCGATCTCCAGGTTGATCCCCTTGAGCACCTCGTGGCGACGAAAGCGCTTGATGATATTTTCAAAGCGAATCATTACAGCATCCGGTCCAGGCCCTTGTAGACGAATTTGAGGGAGTCGGTGGGACAGATATCCACGCAAAGGCCGCAGCGGGTGCAGTCGGCGGCGATATCGGTGGTCCGTTCGGTGGCCCGTTCGCGAATGGTCACATCCAGCACATGAGGTACCAGGCAGACCTTGCGACACTCCCCTTCATGGTGGCAAGACTTCACATCGTACTGCACCCGCAGCGGCGAGATGCTGCCCACCAGCCCGTAGGTGACGCCGATCGGGCAGACATAACGACACCAGGCGCGGCGGGAGACGAAGACCTCGAACAGCAACAACGCCGCCACCCAACCCATGGCGCCGCCCACGCCGTAGATGATGGCGCGGCTGACGATGCCGGTGGGGGAGATGGTCTCGTAGACGGTATAGCCGGTGACGAGGGCCAACAGGATGAAGATCGCATAGAAAACCGCGCGCACCCCGCGATGAAAGGCGTAGTCCCTGGCCCAGCCCCGCCTGGCCAGCCGCAGGTGGAGCGCCTCCGCCGCCTCCGCCAGCAGGTGATAGGGGCAGACCCAGGAGCAGAAGGTGCGCCCGCCGAGCAGCCACCACAGGATGAAGACCGTCACCGTACCGATCACCAGATTGAGCACCACATGCTTGAAGGCGAGCATTACCTGAAGCGCCGAGTTGAGATCGGCGAAGTGAAAGCCCACCACCCGCGAGGCGGTCATCGCCCCTTCAACCAGCTGCACATCGAAGTAGTAGGAGACGACGAACAGCAGGTTGACCAGGATCAGGGTGGCCCAGCGGCGGTTGCGCCATTTGTGCCGGTCGCGGGTATGGGCGTGGGCCTCCTCCACCTCGCGCAGGCGCTCCGGGTCGAGGCGCGTCTTGCGCTTCTCCTCAAAGATTACCCGGACCCGCGGCGACTGCTCGGACCTGCCCGGCCTATCCGGTTTCAGCCCCAATAGCTGCTTGATGGATGTGACGAAATAGCCCATCTCAGCTCCCCGCGACCTTGTCGATGTCGATGACGATGGCCGCCGGCGTCACCGGACAGATCATCTCGCACACACCACAGCCCACGCAGCCCTCCTCCACCACCGGGACCTTGGCCCCGGGCACGCCCCCTTCCAGGGGCTGCAGGGAGATGGCCCGCTTTGGCGGGCACTGGTTGGAATCACCGGACGGCGGTTTCCCCGCTTCACATTGACTGATGCGGATCTCGATCGGGCATTGGCGCATGCACAGGTCGCACAACTCCAGGTCGTATGGATATTCGGATACCGGAATCGGGTTCCAGCGATCCACCTCGTCGTAACGCAGCAGGCCATGGTAATCCGGCCCCCGCGCGGGACCCTGAAACCCCTCGCCCTTGACCGCCAGACAGGCGCCCGGGCGGCTCAGCCGGGCAAAGCCCATGCGGCTGTCAGCGGGATAGTTCAGTTCATGGGTCAAGGCCCCGGTGGGGCAGGCCAGCACGCATTGCAGCCCATCACACGAAAAATCGCAGGCCTGTTGACGCGCATCGATATAAGGCACGCCGATACCAACGCCATCGCCCAGCTCGGCCAGCTTGATCGCCTCCACCGGGCAGACCTGCACGCACTGCCCGCACTTGATGCAGGCCGCGAACAGCTGCTGCTCATTCAGCGGATCCTTCAGCGCGCCAGGAGGACGCAGGCGCGCATTGGCCCCGCCAGCCAATGGCAGCAGCCCGGCCAGCGATGCGCCCACCATGCCGGTCGCCAGCGCCGCCGAGCGCAGGAACTCGCGACGGTTCTGCTCTCGCCGCTTGGGGGAGAGCTTGCGCGCCTTTTTCGTCTGTTTCGTCTCTTCGTTCATTACCGCGTTACTACGTTTTTGACGGTGGGTTACGCTCCGCCTCTCATTGCCCCAACGATTCCCGCAGCGCCTTGAGCGCATCAAAGGCCCCCTCCGGCTCGGCGGGTTTGACCTGATCCTGTTTTCGCGCCTTTTCCCGCTCCCGCTCCAGCGCCGCCAGGCTCATGATCGGTCGGTCGTCGCGCAGGGTCAGGTCCGGGTCGCTGAATGGGGCCAGGCGCTCCAGCAGATCGATCACCTCCAGCATTGGCGATCCTTTGAAGAACTGGGCCGAGGGCACGTCCATCCACAACCGGTCGGCGTAGCTGTATAGCTCGTGAGGCGTATCGCCGATACCGTCGCCATTGCGGTCGAAGCCTTCGTAGTCGTCCCAGTAGTTGTTCCGCCAATTGTTGCGGTTGGCGGTCTTGCCGCCGTCTATCGCTACCTGGGTAATATTGCCTTTGAGGCGATTGAAGAAAATATCATTCCCCTTCCAGTCCGCGAGAAAACGAATCCCGACGCCGTTGTAGGCAATCAGGTTGTCCTCGAAGAGATTGGTGGTATCCGGTTGGTAGGGCGAGACGTCGAGATAGATGCCCACCGCGTTGTAGAGCACCTGGTTGCCGCGAACGGTCACGTCCGAGGTCTCCTTGAAGCCGATCCCCACACCGGTAGGACCGGACGCCTTGGCGATGTGGTTGTCGATCACCTCGACCCCGTCGCTGTACATCAGAAAGATGCCCACCGAGTTGTCCTCGTAGAAATTCCCCTCCACCCGGTTGTACTGGGAGTACATGAAGTGCAGGGAATAGCGCCCACGGCGGGCGTCGTTGCGGGCGATCAGGTTGTCCCTGGAGTACCACACCACCGTGTCCCGGGAGTCGCGAATCACGTTGTCCGTCACCTTGTTGCCGAAGCTGTACCACAGCCGTATGGCATCGCCACGCAATCCCAGATTCACGTCTTTCGAGGAGATGTGGTTGCCGCGCACAATGTTATTACTTGACTGCTGCAAATCCACGCCAAACAGACAATCCTCGATCACATTATCCTTGATTACGTTGAAATTGCCCCGAACCTGCACCCCCGAGTCGAGGTCGTTGTGGGACTTGCCCGAATTACGCAGGGTAAGTCCCCGCAATACCGCACCGTCGGTATCCAGCAGAATCACGCTTCCCGCGCCACCGGCATCAATGATCACCTCGCCGCCGCCATCGATGGTGAGGGGTTTGTCGATTACCACCGGCCCGGCGTAAATGCCGGGCCTTGGCTCCAGCTCCGCACCTTCCTCAGCCGCATCCACCAAGGCCTGGAAGGAGGGGTAGGTCGGCGGCTGGGCATTGGCCCACAACAACCCAGTCACAACCAGCACGCCTACCACGAACACCAGCCGATTCAGCCGCATCTATCACCACACTCAATCATTGCGGGTGCGTTAGCCCCTTCCACTCCTTACGCCTGAGGAGCGCCGCAACGGCGAGCAGCAGGCTGGAACCCATCATCAGCCCAAAGCCGATGGAGGGGTAGGAGTGGGTGGCGAACTGGGCCACCTTGCCCTGTCCGAAGACCGTCGGCATGAACGGCTTGACCGAGAAGGCGCCCATGTCGTTCAGGCTGTGGCCATACCACCAGAGCCAGGCGGAGTAGTCGACAAGAAAGAATACCGGCAACGCCAGCGGCGCCAGCACCAGCAGCCAGTAAAGCAGACCGCCATTGCGCCGCGCCCCCCAGACCAGAAGAGCCATGGCCGCCAACAAGCCCCAGAAGACGACGTGGGCGAAGCCGGTCATGGTTTTCACCATCGGCCCGATCTCTTCCGGGTTCTTGAAGTAACGCCCGAGACTCTTTTCATAATGCCAGGAGAGCAACTGACTGCCACTACCGCGCCATTCGGACCGATCGGTGCGATTGGCATCCTTCTCGTAGGTGACCCGCAGATGCTCCAGCGACTGCGCCTTTGCCGACTTTGGAGCCTGCGCTTCGGCTTTTGACTCTTCGATCACCACGCCGCTTTTTTCCAGCTCCGCCTTCATGCGTTTGATCAGCGCCTGGGCGGCGGATGGCTCATTGCCGCTACCGCCGCCGGCGTCCTGATCCAGTGCCGAGACCATCGCCTCCAGATAGCCGGCACTTTGATAGCGCAGCCCGTCCTCGGCGTACCAGGTTAGCCCCAGCCAACCGCCAAGGGCGATAAATCCCGCCCCCATCAGCGCCATGCGCGCCTTGGGAATGGGTGTGGCGAAACCGACCAGCATCACTACCAGCATGCCAACCAGAAACGGTGAAAAGGCCCTTTCGATCACCCCGCCCGCGGCGATTGGGTACATCCCTACATAGTGGTTGATGGTGTCCATCTCGTGGACGCAATCGAGGGCCTCATCCTCCTGGATCTCGTCACTCTCCACCTTGGCGCAGCCATTGAAGACGCCATTCATGTGGAAGTTAATCCGCACCCCATCCGGAAAGGCCTCTTCCGGGTAGTTGGGCGCGGTCAGGGAGACCCACCAGATGGGGGCGTGGTACATCGCGACGATCAGTCCGATCGCCGCCGCGACCAACAGGTAAACGAGGGGCGATGCCTTGGGTACTGCTTTCATGGGAACGGCTACTCGAAGTCCGGGTTCATCCAGTCAACGGAGGGGGCGACTTGATCCTTGGGTACCGGAATGCGCGATGTGTAATTGATCACCTGTTTCATGTCCGCATCGGTAAATCTCTTGATCTGCTCCACCATCTCCGGGTTGGCATTGCGGCGCTTGCCGTCGCGAATCCACTCGAACTGCCGCACCATATAGTTGTAGTGTTGGCCGTTGATGCGCGGGTAGAACTTTTCACGGCTACCCATGCCATCATCACCGTGACACTTGACGCAGTTATCCACATAAAGCTTCTTGCCATTCTCGAACTCTGGCGTGCCCTCGGCCCATTCGCCCTTGCCGTTTTCGGGGGTCATGGGCAGCTTCTCGATATAGGCCACGACATCGGCCAGCGCCTGGGCATCACCGATCGACTCGGGCAGCGCGAAGGGATACATGGTGGGGTTGTCGCGATTGAGGGCGCGGATGTCGGCCAACTGCTTGATCATGACCTCCTTGTGCTGGCCCGCGAGCTGGGGAAAGGTGCCCTCTTCCGTACCCCAGCCTTCCGGCAGATGACACGCCGAGCAGACCTCGTAGACATCCATGCCATTCTCCAGATCCGGTGTCAGATGCAGCGCCTCGTCCTGTTCGCCGCCGCCTTCGTTCCAGGCGTGGGCCGAACCGCACAGGGCGATGGAGATGGCTATAAAGGAACTGGTTAGTATCGATCCGCGCATGAGAGTCTCCACTGATAAATGAGGTAAGATCCGGACCAACGACCGCGAACAGCAGTCATCGCCCGCTCCATGTGGTCAGTCTATGCCGACCGCGATTCGACGCTTTGACTGGAGTCAAGATGCCGAAATTAGCGGCCGATGATCCTTGCGAGCCCTGATCACGGCTCTAATGTTGACAGCCACTCGGCGATGGTCGCCATCTCCTCTTCCGACACCAGGTGCATGACCCCCTTCATGGCCGCGCTGGTACCGTTGCTGCGCGCCCCGCTCTTGATATCCTTCATCTGCGTCAAGGCGTACTCCTTGTTCTGCCCCGCGATCTTCGGGTAGATGGGCAGGATCGGCGTCTTCGCGTCCTTGCCGTGACAGGACCAGCAGGTCTTGGCCTTGTAGAGGGCCGCCCCATCCTGGGCAAGGGCCAGGTTCGACCCTGCCGCCAGCATCAAACCAACGCATACCGCGACAAATTGCCTGTTCATTTCGATTAACTCCTTGATTCAATCAATCGCTGGAACATGACGTCCATCATATCCAGCGAAAAAAGGGGGGCGCATATGGCACCCCCGTCTCGATAATTCAGCCAATCACTACCACCGATCAATTGACCTTCTTGGCGTTATTTTGCTCAAGGAAGGTCTTGGCGCGCAGACCGAGATCGGCGGTCTTCACCTGATACTGCCACCACTGGTTGGCCCACAACATGGCGTTCTGCCAATCCTTCTTGGCCGCGGCGGCTTCCGCCTTCTTCTTCGCCTCACCGGCGAAACCAAGCTGGTCGGTGGCATCCTCAACCAGACCCACCACTAACGGGAAGTCCTTGTAGTTGTGACTGGTAATGAAGGCGACCACCATGTCGATCACCGCCTGGGTGTCGACATTGGTCTTGACCTGGGTCTCATAGTCCGCCTTGGTGTACGCGGTACCCTCCTCCATCTTCAGGTTTTCACTCTTGTAGCCCTTGGGCTTGACCAACAGGTACCCCTGCATCTCCAGGTGCAGTGCCGAACAGAATTCGGTGCAGTAGTAGGGGAAGACACCCGTCTGATCGGCCACGAAGGTGGCGGAAGCGGTCTTGCCTGGCTCCAGGGAGAGCTGGATGTTCTGGCCGTACATGGCGAAGCCGTGAACCTGGTCCTGCGCCCGTTCCAGGTTGGTCAGGTGGATAGAGACGATATCGCCTTGCTCGACCTCGATGATCTCCGGGGTGATGTGGGAACGAATGGTGGTGCCGTAGACGTGGACCGTACACTGGCCCTTGTCGTCACAGGTCCGCTCGGTCTTTTCACGCCCGGCGCGCACGCCGTAGGGGGACCTCTCGTCGGTGCGGCTGTTGGTGCGCGACTTGTAGCGCACCACCGGCTTGAGCTTGTCGGCGGCGATAGAGACCACGTAATGGGGTTCGCCGAGGGGCAGCGGCATGTCGTAGAGCAGCTCCATTTTCTCGCCGCTGATATCGATCAACTGATGGTTCTGCGGGTGCAACGGTCCCACCGGGTTGAAGCGGTCGATGGCCAGCTTGTTGAGCGCAACCAGATACTTGCCGTCCGGTGAGACCGAATCCCCCTCCATGGTCATCAGATGGCCGATGTTGTAGTGGATGGAGATTTTATCCAACACCTTGCCTTCGCAGTAATTCCACTTGGCGACCATGGAGTCCACATAGAGGGAGGTATAAGCGACGCACTCTTTCGCGTCGAACTGGGTGTGCAGGGGCCCAAGACCCAATTCCGCCTGGGTATGTAGCGCATCTTCCATGGCGATAATGGGAATGCCATACGGGTCCTTGCCCTCGAACTTCTTGTTCTTGATGGCATTCTGGATCTTCTCAAAGCTGTAGACCGAGGCGTGGCTGTCGAGCTTGCCCGAGACCACCATGAACTTGCCGTCCGGGGTCACGTCCACGCCATGGGGGCTCTTGGGTTCGGGAATCAGGAACAGCACGTCATTGGCCACCGCCACGTCGATGGGCAGCAGCTTGGCCCCGTTGACCTTCTTGCCCTTGCCAGCGGCGATCAGTTCCGCCGCCTTGCGCCAGTTCACCGCATGCAGGAAGTCGGTATCCTTGGAGGAGCAGCCCGCCTCGAACGGCGGACGCCCGCGCTCGATGCCGCCCACGTAGCGCTCCGAACAGAAGGAGTTGGTGAAGGACCAGCCATGACTGGGTCCCTTGCCGGCGTCACTCAGGTCCTGGCTGTAGGGAGGCGCCTCAACGGTAAAGGAGGCGGACTCGTCGATGCGCCCCTTGTCGCGATCGAATTTCCAATAGGTGATGCCGCCGCGGTACTCGTCGTTGAACTTCTCCAGCGGCACGAAATCATTGGTGTAGGGCGCGGCATACTGGGCCGCGGTGATCACGTACTCGGTGTTCTCGGTAACAAAGGCCCCGCCGTGCTGTGACTTGAACAGCGGATTGACCACGATCTGCTTGGTTTCGAAGTCGTGCAGATCGATCACCGCGACGCGGGGGTTGGCCTTGTCGTTGATAAACAGATAGCGGCCGTCGTACTCGCCGTTGGTCTCGGTAATCGCCGGATGATGGGTGTCGCCGAAGAGGATATCCTTGCCGCGCACCCGCCCCTGGGCCAGCACCGCCTTGGACTCATCATCGAACCCATAACCCTGCCAGGGCTCAGGAGTAAAGACGCCGATGTATTTGAGGATACGCATCGACGGAATACCATAAACGATCACTTGCCCGGACTGACCGCCGGACGCGAAAGCCAGGTACTCATCCCGCCCGCCCGTTGGCGTATAGGTCTTGGCCGCCGCCAGCAGGTCTTTCTGCGTCAGCCCCCGCTTTTCCATCACTTGTTCCAGGCTTTCGGCGGACCAGGCGGAAGTCGCGGCCGACAGGCCGATCCCGATTCCCACTGCCAGCGAAAGCGCCGTTTTCGTCATCGATTGCATTGCGCTCACCTTTCGATACTGAGGTTTATGAGGAGACAAGAGGGCCAGTCGACCCCATCGACCAGCGGACTCGGTACTCAGTATCCGGCGCGACCGCGGGCAAACCCTTGATTCATGTCAAATGCCTCAAGTGACGAAAAATTTCCCCAAATTCGGGCTTTCCGAAGGAATCCGCCAGCCATTCGGCACTATTCTTGCGTTCCGCAGCCGAAGGCATCGCCCCTTCGTCCCGTCGCCAACGCATAGATACGCAGCAGATCCTCCTCTTCCACGTCGATAAAGGAGTCGATTTGCGATAGGGCATAGACCAGATCACTGTGAGGAATCATCGCCTCCTCCCTCAAGGCTTGCCGCCGCATCGCTCCGAGGGGATAGCGTCGCCAGGGGAAGAGAAAGTTGAAGGCGACCGCGATCAGCAGCAGTACCAACAGATTGATCGCCACCGGCGACAACAGAAAGCCATACCCCAGCGCGTGAACCGAAGGTCCGCCCACCACCGCCGCCAACGCCGTCGCGCCGCCCGGCGGATGCAGGCAATCAAGGTAGTCTGGCCAAGCGAGGCGCCTTCAACGCTGATGAAACGGCATTTGATGGTTGCAGTTGAATTCCGGCTCCAGTCCGATCACCGACTCCGGGTGGGCCGACTCCTTGAGGCGGCACTCGTCCAGCACCCCCACGTTTTGCCCCTTGACCTCGATGATGCCCTCGTTGGCGAGGTTCTGGAGGATACGAGAGAAGGTCTCCGGCTTCATCGATAGACGGGAGGCCAGCACCCCCTTGGGGGCTTGCAGGGGGAACTCACTCTCCCCCTCCCGCTCCATGTGGTTCACCAGCATCGCACACATGCGGGTGGTGGCGCTTTGCAGGGTGAGATCATCGATCTCCTTCACCAGCCCGCGCAGGCGCTGACAGAGCGAGCCCATCATGCGGAAGCAGAGATCGAAATTGCCCCGCAGCAGATTGAGAAATTGCGCATTGTCGAAAGAGATCAACTGCACCTTCCCCAACGCGGTGGCGCTAACCGGATAGGTGGGCTGCTCCATGAACATCAACGCCTCGGCGAAGGTATTGCCCGGCTGGATGATATCGATGGTCTTCTCATCGCCATTGACGGAGAGTCGAAACAGCTTGATCTGCCCCTTGGTCACCAGATAGAAGCGATCCGCCTCATCGCCGCACTCGAACAACGACTGGCGGTCGGCGAGATTGAGCATATGGCTGCTCTGCATCACGCGCTTGATCTGCGCGTCGTCGAGCACGGAAAACAGAGAAGAGGAACGGATATCCACGTTATTGGTCATGATGGCCCCCGGGCGGTATGAGTAGTCGTTAGTGCCTTCCATCTACCGAACCGGGCGTTGCCGCCGCCCGGCAAGTACTTGGAAACAACGTCCAAGCGTACCAATACATGCTAGCACCAAGGGGGGCCTTGATATATGTCAGTTCTCCGCATTTCGCGCCTCTTCGGCCCATTCGTCCGGAACCTTTTGACATCCATCAAGGAGCCAATCCGTATCGCTGTTGAAATAAGGCCTCCAATAACTTTCCACACACGGGGGAACCTCGGGATGTCACAAGCCTTCACCAAAGAGATGGCGCGCAACATCTTTTACGGCGGAACGGCGTTTTTCTTTCTGCTGTTCGTTGCGTTGACCTTTGATACACACCTGGAATTGCCCAAGCGCGACAATCGCCAGGTACTCGACCCAAGCACCGAGCTGGGCCAGAAGATCGCCCAGGGCAAGATGCTCTGGGAGGAGAACAACTGTCTTGGCTGCCATACCCTGCTTGGCGAGGGCGCCTACTACGCGCCGGAGCTGGGCAATGTTTATGTTCGCTTCAACAACAGCAAGGACGCCATCAAGGGCTTTATCAAGAGCCGCCCCGCGGACGGCGTACCGGGACGCCGCAGCATGCCCCAGTTCAACTTCTCCGACGAGGAGCTGGACGCGATCGCCGAGTTCCTGAAGTACGCCTCGGGGATCGACACCGCCGACTGGCCACCCAACGTCCAAGGCTGAGTTAAGGAGAAAAGACAATGAAATACGAGTCTCAAAGGGTGGCCATGCCCTACTTCGTGGCGGCGATCGTGCTGTTCGTGGCGCAGATCCTGTTCGGGCTGATCATGGGCCTGCAATATGTCGTCGGGGACTTCCTGTTCCCGGAGATCCCCTTCAACGTGGCCCGCATGGTCCACACCAACACCCTCATCGTGTGGCTACTGATGGGCTTCATGGGCGCCGCCTACTATTTGATACCGGAAGAGTGTGAAACGGAGCTGCACAGCCCCAAACTGGCGCTGATCATGTTCTGGGTCTTCTTCGTCGCCGCCGGCCTGACCGTGGCGGGCTACCTGCTGGTCCCCTACGCCAGGCTGGCGGAGATGACCGGCAACGCGATCTGGCCGACCATGGGGCGTGAGTTCCTCGAACAGCCCACCATTACCAAGATCGGCATCGTCGTGGTGGCGCTGGCCTTCCTCTACAACCTGGGCATGACCGTTCTCAAGGGCCGCAAGACGGTGGTCTCGCTGGTGCTGATGATGGGCCTGATCGGCCTCGCCGTATTCTTCCTGTTCGCCTTCTACAACCCCACCAACCTGGTCAAGGACAAGTTCTGGTGGTGGTGGACCGTCCATCTTTGGGTGGAAGGCGTATGGGAACTGATCCTGGGTTCCATCCTCGCCTTCGTGCTGATCAAGGTCACCGGCGTCGACCGGGAGATCATCGAAAAGTGGCTCTATATCATCATCGCCATGGTCCTCATCACCGGCATCATTGGCACCGGCCATCACTACTACTGGATCGGCACCCCCGAATACTGGCAGTGGTGGGGTTCCATCTTCTCGGCGCTTGAACCGATCCCCTTCTTCATGATGACGGTGTTCGCCTTCAACATGGTCAACAAGCGGCGGCGCAACCACCCCAACAAGGCGGCGACCCTGTGGGCGCTCGGCTGCGCGGTGATGGCCTTCCTCGGCGCCGGCGTGTGGGGCTTCCTGCACACCCTCGCCCCGGTCAACTACTACACCCACGGCACCCAGATCACCGCCGCCCACGGCCACTTGGCCTTCTACGGGGCCTATGTGATGATCGTGCTGGCGATCATCTCCTACGCCGTGCCCATCCTGCGCGGGCGTGAGGCCAACGGGGAGAAGGCCCAGGTAATCGAGATGTGGTCGTTCTGGCTGATGACCGTCTCCATGGTCTTCCTTACCCTGTTCCTGACCGCCGCCGGCATCCTGCAAGTCTACCTGCAGCGCTACTCCGACACGCCGCTGGCGTTCATGGCGACCCAGGACAAGATCGAGCTGTTCTATTGGCTGCGCTTCCTCGCCGGCGTCATTTTCCTCGGCGGTCTGGTCGCCTATGTCTACAGCTTTTTCGTCCCCGGCGAGAAGAAGGCGTCCGATATGGGGCCGGTGGAAAAACGCGCTGCCGATACCGACGGCTCCCCCGCCGCCGCCAGCGCCTAGCCGGCCCTCTTTCTCACCAGGGTTTCGGGCGGCTTCGGCCGCCCTTTTTTTTTGAATTCACTTGCTGACAACATCACGCCAACGATAAATGCGCAACAAGTGCGGCATCCAGTGGCAAGGATGCCATCCATGGCTCTGGATTCTGGCCTTCCATAGCCAGAATGACGGCGGCATTGGCGAACGCATCCGTGTGAATCGCACCCGCTCCTTGCACCGGACCTCACCGGGAAATTCCATTCTTGACCGAGATCATGCCCCTATTCCGATCAAGCGGTACTCTTGCCACAAAGATTGTTAACTGCTCTTGGGGGAGTCAACCATGCCTGCCATCACCACCGCCTTCACCAGCGATCACCGCCATTGCGACCAACTCTTCGCCGACGCCGAGGAGCAGGCCTCGGGCGGCAACTGGGAGGCCGCCATCGACAACTATCGCAAGTTCCACCAGGCCCTCCTCCACCATTTCGATATTGAGGAGCAGGAGCTGTTTCCCGCCATCGAGCAGCAGACGGGTTCAAGCAACGGTCCGACCACGGTAATGCGCGCCGAGCACCAGCAGGTGCGACGCCTCGCCGAGGACCTGGGCCAGGCCTTCGCCGACAACAACAGGGAACGCGCCCTGGGACTGTGCGAAACCATGATGCTGTTGATGCAGCAACACAACATGAAGGAGGAACGGATCCTCTACCCCATGGCCGACCAGTTCGTGGGAGATCCTTCGGCGATCCTCGAACGTATGGATGCGGCATAGTGAGCAGGAACTTTCGACTGGTGACACCGCTCCCGCGGTGTCACCTGCCTCTGTCGGCGCTCCCGCGCCGAGAAGGGGTCACGCGGCGCGGGAGCGCCTTAAAGATGCGTCACGCCGCGGGAGCGGCGTGACGAGGATAAATAACTGGAATAGAAAGATGCCAACCCAGGAACTCGATGTCAGCGACCTGGAACCCTGCGAACCCTTGCAGCGGATCCGTTGCGCCGCCCTGGCGCTGAAGTCGGGAGAGTCGTTGCGGGTCATCCACCGCCGCGAGCCGATGTTGCTCTACCCGGTACTGGAGAAGGCCGGGCTGCGTTGGCGCACCCTGGAGCGTCGCGAGGGGCGCTTCGAGATGCTTGTCTGGCGCGCCGATGCGCCGCCGGCTGAGCTGGAATCGGAGATCTGATTGAACACCGCCGAACTCTCCCTGGACCGCGCGCCGCCGCTGCACATTCCACTGCGCTTCTTTCTCACCGCGCCGCTTTTCGTTGTCGCCGCCGGTGTTCTGCTGTTGCTGGAGGGTGAGACCATTCTGCTCAGTCGCTGGCAACCGGCGACCCTGGCCCTGACCCACCTGATCACCCTGGGCGGCATCAGTATGGTGATGTTCGGGGCCATGAGCCAGATGCTGCCGGTGATCGCCGGCTCGCCGATGCCGGGGATTCGGCGGCTCGGGCCGGCGATCCACCTGCTGCTGGTCGCGGGCGCCCTCGCCCTCGCGCTGGGCTTTCCGCAAGCCTCGGAGATGCTGTTGCTCGGCGGTGCGATGGCGCTGTCGGCGGCGGTGCTGCTGTTCCTGGTTATCGCGTTAATCGCCATCTGGCGGGTCGCCAGCCCCACGCCTTCGACCCGCGGCATGGGGCTGGCGGTGATCGCGCTGGGGATCACCAGCCTGCTCGGCATGGCCCTCGCCGCGACCCGCGCCGGCCACCCCCTGCTCGACCATCCGCTTCTCGTGACCCAGCTTCACCATGGCTGGGGTCTGGGCGGCTGGATGGGGCTGCTGATTATCGCCGTCGCCTGGCAGGTGGTTCCCATGTTCCACGTCACCCCGGAGTATCCGCCAAGGCTTCGCGCGCTGCTCGCGCCGGCCCTGACATCCATCCTGGTCGTCTGGTCCCTGCTCAGCCTGTGGCGGATGGAGATGGCGGCCCTGGGGGCGCTGCTGTTCTATCTTGGCCTGCTCGCGATCACCGGCGTGATCACCTGGCGACTCTTCCAGCAACGTCGCCGCAAGAACAAGGACCCGACCCTCTACTTCTGGCGACTCGCCATCATCGCCCTGCTGACCCTGACCGCCCTCAAACTGCTGGCCGGGCTGGGACTTATCGCGGCCAGCAACGCCTTCGAGATGCTGACCGGCATCCTGATCCTGTTCGGGGTCATCCTCTCCGTGGTCTGCGGCATGCTGCTCAAGATCGTACCCTTTCTCTGCTGGTTCCATCTGCACAACCGCCAGCTCGCCCTGTTCGACTTCAGCCGCTCCCTGCCCTCCATGAAGGAGTTGCTGCCGGACCGCTGGGCGTTTCGGCTATTCGGCCTGCACATCGCCTCGCTGGGCGCACTCATCGCCGCGGCGCTACTCCCCAAGCTCGCGCCCCTGCCCGCGCTGTCGCTGATCCTTCAGGGGGGCCTGCTGGCGGTGCTGCTGGGCGTGGCGACCCTCCGCGCCCACCGCGAGTGGCTGGCATTGCGGCAAGGTCCCGACGGTGGGCTTGATGTGCATCAAGGCCCCGAACCTTGAGGCGTTCTAAAACTATATCCCAGGACGCGACGGAAGCCAGCGGAACACAGAGATCACCAAGAGGATCCAGCAACGGGCATCAGCCGTTCGTCACCGCATCCGTCCTTGAAGCGCCGGGCCGGGCTCGGCTTCTCATGCGGGTTAGCCGAGCCCAGCTCGGCGATCCAAGTCGCCAGCGACCAACCAAAAGCAACGGGGGACCCACGATGACGCAAGCGCGGAGCTGGAACAACAGGGTGAACTCCAGAACCGAGGACACCAATGGACCGGGATCGCGCTTGATGGTCTCTTCCCTCCTTAATGGCGAGCGAGCCCCGAATCCAATCCCCCCCTGTCGCAAAGGGGGGTTAGGGGGGATTTGCGAAACATGGAGCAAAGATACGACCCCAGGTTCACGGAACAAAAAATCCCCCTCAGCCCCCCTTTGCGAAAGGGGGGAGCGGGTTGGGTGGTTTTGCTTAACACTCGGGATGCCCACAAGCTTCGGTGATATTTATCGGGCCGGTCAATCCTGGCGTACGAATCCGCCCTGGCATCTATTGTCTCGCATATCGCCCAGAACAAGGAACCGCGCCGTTCCCGGCAAGTTTCGCCATGCCACGCGCCTGTTGCTCGCAAGCGCCCTTGCGCTATCGACCTTCGCCATCGCCCAGGCCGAGCCGAACCCCGAGCGCCAACAGGAGCTGCGCCAGTTGTTG
This sequence comes from Gammaproteobacteria bacterium, assembly GCA_011390365.1. GTDB lineage: Bacteria > Pseudomonadota > Gammaproteobacteria > Chromatiales > Chromatiaceae > SLIM01. The sequence continues at coordinate 3,581 of JAABSM010000078.1, read as the reverse complement.
CTGCACGACTGCGGCTCGTGCCACGGCCTCACCCTGAAAGGGGGGTTGGGGCCGCCGCTGCTGCCCACTACCCTGCACGACAAGCCGGCGGAGTATCTCGCGGCGACCATTCGCTACGGCAGGCCCGGCACGCCCATGCCCCCGTGGGGTCCTTTCGTTAGCGACGCCGAGGCGATGTGGCTGGCCAAACTATTGAAGGAGGGAGTCCAGTGACCCGAATCCGTCCCATTCTCACCGCCCTGCTGCTGGGTCTGACCGCTGTCGGACATGCCGAAACCCGCGCCACCGGCGACCTCGGGCTGGTCATCGAACGGGCCGACGGCGGCTTGAAGATGATCGAGACCAGCGGCAATACCGTCCTCTCCAGCATCGAAGGGCTGGGCGATCTCTCCCACGCCTCGGCGGTCTTTTCCCGGGATGAGCGCTTCGCCTATATCTTCGGTCGCGATGGCGGCCTGACCAAAGTGGACATGCTGCAAGGCAAGATCGCCAAGCGCATCGTGCAATCCGGAAACAGCATCGGCGGGGCGATCTCCCAGGATGGGCGGCTGGTCGCGGTCTCCAACTACGAACCCGGCGGCGTGCGCATCTTCGATGCCGACACCCTCGAATCGGTGGCCGACCTGCCCGCCGATTACGGCGACGGCAAGCTCTCGAAGGTGGTCGGGCTGGTGGACGCCCCCGGTAACCGTTTCGTCTACAGCCTGTGGGACGCCGGCGAGATCCGCATCGCCGACATGAGCGATCTGGCCAATCCCAAGGTCCGCAAATTCGAAAACATCGGCAAACAGCCCTACGACGCCTTGATCACCCCGGACGGCCGCTACTACATCGCCGGGCTGTTCGGCGAGGACGGTCTGGCCCTGCTCGACCTTTGGCAGCCGGATCAGGGCGTGCGGCGCATTCTCCCGGATTATGGGCGTAACGACGAAAAGATGCCGGTCTACAAGATGCCCCACCTGGAGGGTTGGGCGATGGCCGGCGACCGCGCCTTCGTACCGGCGGTCGGACGCAACCAGGTGCTGATCGTCAACAGCAATGACTGGAGCGAGGCGGGACGGCTGGAGGTGAGCGGCCAACCGGTCTTCGTCATGGCCCGACCCGACGGCCGCCAGGTGTGGATCAACTTCGCCTTCCCCAACAACGACCGTATCGAGGTGTTCGACACCCTCACCCTGGAGCGCATCACCACCCTGCATCCCGGCAAGGGGGTGCTGCACATGGAGTTCGAGCCCCGCGGCGAAGAGGTCTGGGTATCGGTGCGCGACGACGACCAGCTTCAGATCTACGACACCGCGACCCTGAAACAAGTAAAGACGATGCCCGCCCGCAAGCCTTCCGGCATCTTTCTGACCCACCGCGCCCACAAGATCGGATTATGAACATGGCCGTCGCCGAGACCACCATTAACCGTCCCCTGAGCCAGCTGGAGAAGCGGCTGCTCGACGAATACCAGGACGGCCTGCCCCTCTCGCCCCGTCCCTACGCGGTGATGGCCGAACGCCTCGGCCACCGCGAGGGGGAGGTGATCGACACCCTGCAACGGCTGCAACAGGCGGGGCTGATCAGTCGCGTCGGGCCGGTGTTTCGGCCCAACCGGGTCGGCGCCAGCACCCTGGCGGCGATGACCGTGTCTGAACAACGTTTGGAGGAGGTGGCTGCACTGGTGAGCGCATGTCCCGAGGTCAATCACAACTATGAACGGGAACATGCCCTCAACCTGTGGTTCGTCGCCACCGCATCGGACAAGGATCACCTGGAGCGGGTAATAGCAGAAATCGAGTCCCGCACCGGCATCCCGGTGATCCGGCTGCCGATGCTGGAGGACTACTACATCAACCTCGGGTTTCCGTTGCATTGGGGGTGATCAAAGTGATGTTGGCGATAAACGATCCCACAACCCATTCGTACGACGGGTTTGAGCATCCAGGCACGGACAACCTTAGCAAAATGCCGCTTCGAATATCGAAAAAAACCACCCAACCCACTCCCCCCTGTCGCAAAGGGGGGCCGGGGGGGATTTTTCACGGCGCGATCCGGCGACTGAACCTTCGTGCCAAGTTCCATAAATCCCCCCTAACCCCCCTTTGCGAAAGGGGGAGACTGGCTCCGGGGCTAATTCATCTTCGCGGGGAGCGACGCCCATCAAACCCATTTCTCGCTCGTTACCGCGGTTACTTCCGGAAATCATCCAGAACCATCCCCGCCACACCCGGGAGGCCACGATGAGACCCACCACCATTAACATCGACGAACGGGATCTGGAACTGGTGCGCGCCATTCAGGATGGCCTGCCCTTCGATCCCCGACCCTACGCCGCCATCGGACGCGCCATCGGCATGCCGGAGGCGGAGGTGCTGGAGCGTCTCGAAGGCCTGATCGCCCAGGGCGACATCCGCCGCCTCGGGGTGGTGGTGCGTCACCGCGAACTGGGCTATCGCGCCAACGCCATGGTGGTGTGGGACATCCCGGATGACAGGGTCAACGAACTGGGTCCGCTGATCGGCCGCCAGCCCTTCGTCAACCTCTGCTACCGGCGACCCCGCCACCTGCCCCAGTGGCCCTACAACCTGTTCTGCATGATCCATGGCCGCAGTCGCGAAGGGGTGCTGCACAACCTCGCCGAGCTGATCGACCGCTGCGGACTCGAAGCGATCCCCCACGACGTACTCTTCAGCCGCCGTCGCTTCAAGCAGCGCGGGGCCAACTACCGCACCGCCGAGCAGCAGCGCCGCTGCACCGCCGACATCCGTACCCAGGTTCTCGATGAGCGCGTGTAGCCCCCTCGAACAGGCCCTGATCAACGGCTATCAGGGCGGCTTTCCGCTGGAGGAGCGCCCCTTCGCCCTTATCGCCGAACGGCTGGCGAGTGACGAATCGCGGGTCATCTCGACCATCGGCGGCATGCTCCAGGATCGTCGCCTGAGCCGCTTCGGCCCCCTCTACAACGCCGAACGCCTGGGCGGCGAACTGGTGCTGGCGGCGATGCGGGTCGCCGAGGGCGACTTCGCAACCGTTACCGAGCAGGTCAACGCCTTTCCCGAAGTAGCCCACAACTACCGCCGCGACCACCCCTTCAATATGTGGTTCGTGCTCGCCACCGACAGCGCCGAGGCGATGAGCAACGTCATCGAGCGCATCCAGATGGAGACCGGCCACAAGGTCTACCCCTTTCCCAAGGAGCGGGAGTTCTACCTCGGCCTCTGGTTCGAACTAAACGATCAGGGCGGACGCACCCGCTCCATCCCGGCCCAGCCCCTGGACGACCCCGCGCCGCCGGACGAGATCGACCGCCGCATCATCCAGGCCACCCAGCAAGGACTGCCCCTCGCAACGGATCCCTTCCAACGGGTCGCCGAGGCCGTCGACTGCACCGCCGAAGAGGTACGCGATCGCTTCGACGCCATGCTCCGCCGCGGCGCCATCCGCCGCATTGGCCTGGTACCCAACCACTACAAACTCGGCTTTCGCGGCAACGGCATGACGGTATGGGACATCCCGGACGAACATCTTGAAACGACCGGCAAACGCATGGCCGCCCTCGACTATGTCAGCCACTGCTACGCCCGCCCCCGCCATCT
>JAABSM010000077.1 GCA_011390365.1 Gammaproteobacteria bacterium | reverse complement strand
CCTGATCTGCCCAAGGGCTACCAGATCAGTCAGTACGAGTTGCCCATCGTCGGCAAGGGGCAGGTGGAGATCGTGCTGGACGATGGCGCGGTGAAGGTGGTTGGCGTCACCCGTGCCCATCTCGAAGAGGATGCGGGCAAGTCGCTGCATGAGGATTTTCACGGCATGACCGGCATCGATCTCAATCGCGCCGGTACGCCGCTGTTGGAGATCGTCTCCGAGCCGGACATGCGTTCCGCCAAGGAGGCGGTGGCCTATGCCCGCAAGATCCATCAGATCGTGCGTTATCTGGGGATCTGCGATGGCAACATGCAGGAGGGCTCCTTCCGCTGTGACGCCAACGTCTCGGTGCGTCTCAAGGGTGAAGAAAAGTTTGGCACCCGCGCCGAGGTCAAGAACGTCAACTCCTTTCGTTTCCTTGAAAAGGCGATCAACTTCGAGGTGGAGCGCCAGATCGACCTCATCGAATCCGGCGGCGAGGTGGTGCAGGAGACCCGCCTCTACGACCCGGGCAAGGACGAGACCCGCTCCATGCGTTCCAAGGAGGAGGCCAACGATTACCGTTACTTCCCCGACCCCGACCTGCTGCCGGTGGAGCTGGACGACAGCTTTATTGCTGACGCCACCCAGGATATGCCCGAGCTGCCCGACGCCAAGCGGAAGCGTTTCGCGGACGACTATGGCCTGACCGAATCCCAGGCGGATCAGCTGACCCAGAGTCGCGCCCTGGCCGATTACTTCGAGGCAACGGCCAAGGCGGCGGGGGACGCCAAGCAGGCGGCCAATTGGGTTATTGGCGAACTGGCGGGGGCGCTCAACAAGGAGGGGCTGGAGATCGATCAATCGCCGGTCTCCGCCGCGGCCCTGGGCGGGCTGGTGCAGCGCATCCTCGACAACACCATCTCCGGCAAGATCGCCAAGCAGGTCTTCGAGGCGATGTGGAGCGGCGAGGGTAGCGCCGACGCGGTGATCGAGGCCAAGGGGCTCAAGCAGATCACCGACAGCGGCGCGATCGAGGCGATCGTGGATGAGGTGATCGCCAACAATCCCCAGCAGGTGGAGAGCTATCGCAACGCCGAAGAGAAGAAGCGAGGCAAGATGATCGGCTTCTTCGTTGGGCAGATCATGAAGGCCTCCAAGGGTAAGGCCAATCCCAAGCAGGTCAATGAGTTGTTGGCGAAGAAGCTGGGCTGAACCCTTTAGATATTTGCAGCCACGGAGGCATAGAGTGCACAGAGATTAGGTTGTTTATAGCGCTCGCTCTGTGATCTCTGTGTCTCTGTGGCAAGATGAATAATATCGCCGCAGTAACCAAGGTGGTCAAACATGCATTTCGGAAAACAATCCTCCCCCTTCATCTTCGACGTGGACGAGGCCGGCTTTCAGGAGAAGGTGATCGACGCCTCCAACAAGCAGCCGATCCTGGTCGATTTCTGGGCCGACTGGTGCGCCCCGTGCATCTCGCTAGCGCCCCATCTGGAGCGGGTGATCCAGGATTACGAGGGCGGGATCCTGCTGGGCAAAGTGGAGGTGGATGACAACATGAAGCTTGCCGGGCACTACAAACTCCGGGGGTTTCCCACGGTGATCCTGTTCAGGGATGGAGAGGAGCAGGGGCGTTTCGCCGGCTCACGGGCCAGCCACTGGATTCGGGAGTGGATCGACGAGCATTTGGGGTGAGGCGATTGCCGTCCATTTCAACCTCTCCGCCCGCTTGTCCTCCGCCCCCGCGGTGATCTCTGCGGGATGTCGATCTGATCGGGTGGGGAAGTCGACGCCATGCGCATCAGCGCCAGTCGCACAGCCCCAGGGCCGTACTCCAAACAGCGGCCGCGGCAATAACACGCTGAAACCCCGACCCCTCTCCCGCGGGGGAGGGGGGCCGAGGCCACCGCTCAGAACAGGCCGAGAAACTTGCCGCTCTTTTCGTTGCCATCGCCGCCGTCATTTTCAGCGGCGGCGTCGCCCGCCGGGGCGGCGGACATGGGGGCGGAGTCGCGCTCCAGGTAGATCACCGGGGAGGGACGGTCGCCGCCGACGGCGCTGACCTCGCCGGGCTTCTTGCGCACCTTGGGATCCATCATGGTGATCAGACGCCAGCCGTCGGCGTAGAGATCGCGCAGGGTGGGGTGGTAGTTGGCGCGGTTGATCTCGCAGCGCAGCTTGGTGCCGGTGGTGGGCAGGTAGTAGTAGACCGGATTGTCGGGAATGGCGGTGTCGACGACGCAGGCGGCAATCTCGGCGGCCTGCACCTGGCTGGCGCCGCTTGCCGCGATGGCGATGGAAAGTACGGCGGAGTGAATTCCGATTCGCATTGATTTCTCCCGGTTGTTGGTTTTCGAGTCGGCGAAGATCATCGTACAAAAGCGGGTTTTCGTCAAATGACCATACCCCGAAAATCGGAAGCCGGCCTCACTCTCGCGGCTCGTGAGCGGGATCGTCGGGTCTGCTCCCGTCCCGCTCCGCGGTTGGTGTTTCGTCGTCGACTGGATCCTTGTTGTCGCCATCGATTACCCCCTGGTACCAGTCGGGTCGCTTCTTCTTCCGGTTCTCGTCTTCCGAGACCGCGGTGGCGCAGGCCTCGCCATGCAGTTGCAGCAGCGTGCGCACCGCCTGCGGGGTCTCTTCGCTGTTGGAGAGGGCGACGAGATGGGCTTCCATGGTCTCCGGGGGGATATCCATCTCTTTCATGAGGAGTTGAAAGGTCACCACCTGGGTATGCACCAGGGCCTCGATATACTCCCGGTTGGAGCGGCTCGAGCGGGCCAGGGCCTCAATGGCGCTGGAGTTGTTCTCCGCCGCGGACAGCAGGTTTTGCAGGGCGCTCCATACTTCCTGGCTCATATTGCCTCCCGATTCAGCGTTGGGTATTGCGATCCGGCCAGCGCAGGCCGACGAAGGGTTGATGGTACAGGGTTTCGGCGGTATCCGATAGGGTATGATTCGAGTTTGGAAGGGGAGATGCCTGAATGGCGCAAGTGACGGAGTCGGCGATTCTGGTCTCGGTAGCGATAGTCAACTACAACGGTGGACCGCGGGTGGTAGAGGCGGCGCAACGGGTGCTGGCGTCCAATGCGCCGCTCGAGCTGGTCGTCGCCGACAATGGGTCTCGGGACACCAGTCTCGCGGAACTGCGAACACTGACCTCCCGCTTCGCCAATGTCCGCCTGCTGGAGCTCGGCGAGAATCGCGGCTTCGCCAGCGCCTGCAACGCCGCGCTTGGGGAGAGCCGAGGCGAGTGGCTGCTGGTGCTCAACCCGGACTGCATGGTAGAGCCGGACACCCTGCAAGGGATGATCGCGACCCTGGGGCGGTATCCGGATGTTGGCATGGCGGGCTGCCTGATCCTGGGCGAGGATGGCAAGGAGCAACGGGGTTGTCGCCGCGATCTGCCGCGGCTGGGTTCGGGCCTCGCCACCGCGCTGACCCTGAAGCGGGGCAGGGGAGGCGGCGGCGAGCATCGCCGCTCCATCAATCGCCATCTCCAGCCGTTGCCGGATCGACCGACGGAGGTGGAGGCGATCTCCGGCGCCTTCATGCTGATTCGCCGCACCGCCTGGCGGGAGGTGGGGCCGCTGGACGAGGGCTACTTCCTCCACTGCGAGGATCTCGACTGGTGTCGCCGCTTTCTCGATCATGGCTGGAAGGTCCTTTTCGTCCCCGCCATGCGGGTGGTGCACTACCAGGGCACATGCAGCGCCGCCGCGCCGGTACGGGTCGAATGGCACAAACATCGCGGCATGCTGCGCTACTATCGCAAGCACCTTGCCGCGGCTCAGCCGGCGGGGATGGCGCTGGCGGTCTGGTGCGGGGTCTGGGCGCGTTTCGGATTGATCGCCATGCGCCTGGCTTTGCGAGGACTCGTGGATAAGGTGAGATTATGACGGGTATGCTATCGCGGCGGCTTGTAGCGCCGCGCCAAGGTTTTCATGGAGGTCTCTCACGGCGCCTCGGAGATCACGGAGGAGGGTTTCTCCGTGTGCTCCATGCCTCGGTGAGGGATGATTTTCGCGGGCATCGATAATGCAAGGGCGCTTATCCCCGGCCGTACTCGTCAGCGGCGCCAGCAGTCCGCTGGGCGCGCGCCTGATCGACATCTTACGGCGAGAATCGGCCCCGATTCGCGTGCTGGCGAGGGGCGGCGGCTCGGGGACGGTGGATTGGGGCGATAAGGTAGAGCTCTTTCAGGGTGACCTGACCCGCCCGGAGGGCCTGCAAGGCGTGGGCGAGGGGGTGACGATGCTATTCCATCTGGCCAGTTTTCACCCCGCCGCCGATGATCCGGATCCCGAGGGGAATCCCGCCCATCACCGGGTGACCGTCGAAGGGACCCGCCACCTGCTGGCGCAACTGGATGGCGTTACACGGATCGTATTCGCCAGTTCGGTACGCGCAGCGGAGACGCAGGCCCACGCCTATGGCAAGGCGAAGCGGGAGGCGGAGCGGCTGCTGCTCGACTTCTCTGCATCTCGCGGAATCCATGCCGCCATCGTCCGTTTCCCCGCCTTCTACGGTACGCCGGGGCTCGGCGGTCTGTCGATGATGGCGCGGGCGGTTCGCGCGGGACGCTTTCCGCCGATCCCGGAATTCGGCAACCGGCGCTCGTTCATCCATGTCGCGGATGCCGCACGCGCCCTGCTGGCGGCCCGCGACGCGCCCGGCGCCGCCGGCAGGGTGTTGACGGCCAGCGACGGCGAGGCCTACTCCACGCGGCGCATCTACCTGGCGATGCGCGAAGCGGCGGGCCTGTCCGAGCCGCGCTGGGTGTTTCCGCCCTGGCTTTTGCGCGCCATGGCAGGCCTGGGTGATACGGGGGGCAAACTACTCCATCGCCGACTGCCCTTCAATGGCGAGGTGCTCGCCAGACTGGCGGAATCGGCCTGGCATGATGATGGTGAGATGCGGGAGATCACCGGATACCTCCCCGTGCATACCATCGAGGCGGCGCTGAAGGCGGGGGAGATCTGAGGCCCGAGCTTGTCGCACGGAGAGACGCAGATCACGGACGGGGCTTCGTGTTCTCGCCGCCTGCGTGAGATGGCCCGACCAAGGCCGGGCTTCACGGCGACAACGGATGCCAGCAAAAACCCCGTCGAGTCCACTCGGGAGTGCCCCGAATTTTTCCGCCAAACGCCTTCTTCGGCTTGACGTGGCCCCCATAAGCGAGCAGAATTCCCTCCTTTTCACTCGCTTGGCGGCATTCCGGGTTTCGTCGCCGCCTTTCTGACGAATCTACCCTATGTCCAACCATTCCGATTCCGACTCTCCGCTGGTCCGTATCCGCGACCTCGTCTACCGCCGGGGGCGTCGCGTCATCTTTGATGGCATCAACATGGATATCCCGCGTGGCAAGGTCACCGCGGTGATGGGCCCCAGCGGCACCGGCAAGACCACGCTGCTGAAGCTCATCGGCGGCCAGTTGCGTCCCGAACAGGGCAGTATCGAGGTGGACGGCGAGGAGGTTCACCGCCTCTCCACCCGGGAGCTCTACCGCCTGCGCATGCGCATGGGCATGCTGTTCCAGAGCGGGGCCTTGCTGACCGACATCAGCGTCTTCGATAACGTCGCCTACCCCCTGCGCGAGCATACCGGCCTGCCCGAGTCGATGATCCGCAAGCTGGTGCTGTTGAAGCTGGAGGCGGTGGGCCTGCGCGGCGCCCGCGAGCTGATGCCGGCGGAGCTCTCCGGCGGCATGGCGCGGCGGGTCGCCCTGGCGCGGGGCATCGCCCTCGACCCCATGATGATGATGTACGACGAACCCTTTACCGGCCAGGACCCGATCTCGATGGGGGTGCTGCTTGAACTGATCCGTTCCCTCAACGATGCCGCCCACATGACCAGTATCGTCGTCTCCCACGATGTCGCCGAGACCGCCGAGATCGCCGATCACATCTATCTCATCTCCGACGGCAAGGTGGTGGAGGAGGGCGAGGTGGCGCAAATCCGGGAGTCGGAGAACGCCTGGACCCGCCAGTTCATCGGCGGACGCGCGGATGGCCCGGTACCCTTTCACTACCCCGCCGCCGAATTTGGCGAGGATCTCTTCGGGGAGGGGGCGTGATGCTGAACCGAATCGCCGAACTGGGGGCCGCCGGACTGGGGGTTCTTCAGGGGCTGGGACGCGGCCTGCTGCTGTTGCCGGCGATCCTCGCCGGCACCCTGGCGATGCTCGCCCGACCGCGGCTGCTGATCCGCCAACTCTACTCGGTGGGCGTGATGACGCTGATCATCATCGCCGTCTCCGGCACCTTCGTCGGCATGGTGCTGAGCTTGCAGGGCCACTACATCCTCTCCCAGTTCTCCGCCGAGGAGGCCCTCGGGGTGATGGTCGCGGCCTCGCTGGTGCGCGAGTTGGGGCCGGTGGTGACCGCGCTGCTGTTCGCCGGACGCGCCGGTTCCGCGCTGACCGCCGAGATCGGCCTGATGAAGGCCACCGAACAGCTTTCGGGGCTGGAGATGATGGCGGTCAACCCCATCCATCGGGTCCTGACCCCCCGCTTCTGGGCCGGCTTCATCTCGCTGCCGCTGCTGGCGGCGGTGTTCAGCGCGCTGGGGGTGCTCGGCGGCTGGTTCGTCGGCGTCGGCCTGCTCGGCGTCGACGACGGCGCCTACTGGACCCAGATGACCTACAAGATCGATTTCCAGGGCGACATCCTCAACGGCGTCATCAAGAGCGTGGTGTTCGGCTTTGTCTGCACCTGGATCGCCCTCTATCAGGGCTATGACGCCACACCCACCTCCGAAGGGGTAGGGCAGGCCACTACCCGCACCGTGGTGCAGAGCTCGCTGGTGGTGTTGGGCCTCGATTTCATTCTGACCGCCTTGATGTTCGGCGAATAAGGGGAATATTGCTATGCAAACCAATCGAACCATGGAGATCCTGGTAGGGGGGTTCCTGCTGATCGGCCTGGTGGCGCTGTTCTTTCTCGCCATGAACGTCAGCAACCTGAGTCGCGGCGTGGCCGGCGAGGCCTATCGGGTTACCGCTCGCTTCGACAACGTCGGCAGTCTCACCGAGCGCGCCAAGGTGACGATCGCCGGCGTGCGTATCGGACGGGTCGAGCGCATTGAATACGATTCGAAGACCTTCGAAGCGGTGGTAACCCTGGCCCTGGATAATCGGTATAATGCCCTGCCCGATGATACCTTCGCCAAGATCTATACCGCCGGACTGCTGGGCGAGCAGTATGTGGGGCTTGAGCCCGGCGGCGGCGAGAGCAACCTGAAAGAGGGCGACGAGATCGCCTTTACCCAATCCGCCCTTGTGCTGGAGGAGATGATTGGTCAATTCCTGTTCAGCAAGGCCGAGGAGAAGAGTGATGATGTCTTTTGATTTGAAACCCGCCGCCTGGTTGGTATTGCTGCTGGCGTGGCTGCCGATGCAGGCCCAGGCGACCGCCGAGGAATCGCAAGGGGCCGACGCCGCTGGTCCCCAGGAGCTGGTGCGCGAGACCGCCCGCCAGGTGCTTGGCGAGGTGCTGGAGCGCAAGGAGGAACTCAAGGAGTCGCCCCAGGAGATCTACCGCCTTGTCGAAAAGCATGTGCTGCCCGGCTTCGATTTCGAGTACATGGCGAAACTGGTGCTGGGCAAACACTGGCGTCACGCCAACGAAGAGGAGCAACAGGCCTTCACCGAGGGCTTTCGGGAGTTGCTGGTGCGTACCTACGCCACCGCCCTGCTCAACTATTCGGGACAGGATATCGAATACCCCGAGTTCAAGATTCAGGGAGACGAGGAAAAGGTCTCCGTACCCACCCGGGTCTTCGCCAGCGAGGGCGCGCAGCCCATCCCCATCAACTACAGCCTGCATCGCAAGGATGGCGAGTGGAAGGTCTACGATGTCACGATCGAAGGCGTGAGCCTGGTGCTCAACTACCGCAGCAGCTTCGCCAGCCATATCCGTCAGCATCAGATCAGCGGTCTGATCGAGCGCATCAATGAAAAGAACCGCACGGGCCAGTAGTGACGAAACCGCAACTGAAACCGCTGGAACAGGATGTCTGGGGCGTCAGTGGCGACCTGACCTTCGCCACCGTGGCCGAGCTGCTGCCCGACTTCAGCGCGCGCATCCAGGCGTCGGGGGGGCGAAGCCGCTTTGATCTTGGCGAGGTGACGCGGGCCGATAGCGCTGGCCTGGCGCTGCTGCTGGAAGGCATGGCGTTGGCCAGGGAGGCGGGCGGCGAAGTGGAATATCGCAATCTACCGGAAAGCCTGCGCGACCTCGCCCGCATCAGCAACGTGGCGCCGTTTTTCGACGCCTGAGGGCGCGGTCGACCCAGCCCAACATGACGAGGGGGCATCTCCCCGGTGAACAAGAAAGATGGATAAATTGATGATTACCGGCGGCAATCGTCTCTCCGGAGAGGTGCGCATCGCCGGCGCGAAGAACGCCGCATTGCCGATACTTGCCGCCACCTTGCTCGCTGATGGCAAGATCACCATCGGCAACGTCCCCCATTTGCAGGACGTCACCACCACCATGGAGCTGCTCGGCCGGATGGGCGTGCATCTGGTGGTGGATGAAAAGATGCACATCGAGGTGGATACCGACTCGATCCATGACTTCTCCGCCCCCTATGAGCTGGTCAAGACCATGCGCGCCTCGATCCTGGTGCTGGGGCCGCTGCTCGCCCGCTTCGGGCGGGCCGACGTCTCGCTGCCCGGTGGTTGCGCGATCGGCTCGCGACCGGTCAATCTGCACATTGACGGCCTGCGCGCCATGGGCGCCGAGATAACGGTCGAAAATGGCTACATTCGGGCCCGCGCCAAGCGGTTACAGGGGGCGCGTCTGGTAATGGATCTGGTATCCGTCACCGGCACCGAAAACCTGATGATGGCGGCGGCCCTGGCGGATGGGGAGACGGTGATCGAGAACGCCGCCCGCGAGCCCGAGGTGGTGGATCTCGCCAACTGCCTCAACGCCATGGGCGCCCGGGTCAGCGGCGCCGGCGGTCACACCCTGGTCATTCAGGGCGTCGAAAATCTCCACGGCGCCGAGTACAACGTACTCCCCGACCGCATCGAGACCGGCACCTTCCTCACCGCCGCCGCGATTACCGGCGGCAAGATCCGGGTCAGGGATACCCAGCCTGACCTGGTGGACGCGGTGCTGGCCAAGCTGCGCGAGGCCAACGCCAGCATCGAGACCGGCGATGACTGGATCAGCCTCGACATGGAGGGGCGGGAACTTCGGGCGGTGGATATCCATACCGCCCCCTATCCCGCCTTTCCCACCGACATGCAGGCCCAGTTCACGGCGCTGAACAGCGTCGCCCGCGGCGTCGGCACGATTACCGAAAACGTCTTCGAGAATCGCTTCATGCACGTCCAGGAGATGCAGCGCATGGGCGCGAATATCCGTCTTGAGGGCAATACCGCGATCTGCACGGGTGTCGCGCGTCTCACCGGCGCACCGGTAATGGCCACCGACCTGCGCGCCTCGGCCAGCCTGGTGCTTGCCGGCCTGGTGGCGGAAGGGGAGACGGTGGTGGACCGCATCTACCACATTGATCGCGGATACGAAAACATCGAAGAGAAACTGGCGGGTCTCGGGGCGAGAATCCGCCGGGTACCGGAGTAACATGAAGTTTGAAACATCGCTGAAAATCGCCCTCTCCAAGGGCCGCATCTTCAAGGATACCCTGCCGCTGCTGGCGCGCCTGGGCATCGAGCCCGTCGATGATCCGGAGAAGAGTCGCAAGCTGATCCTGGATACCAATCTGGAGCAGGTCAAGTTCGTCATGATCCGCGCCACCGATGTGCCCACCTACGTCCAATGGGGGGCGGCGGACATCGGCGTCGCCGGCAAGGATGTGCTGGTGGAGCACGGCGGCGAGGGGCTCTACCAGCCCCTGGATCTGCGCATCGCCCGTTGCCGGCTGATGGTCGCCGGTCCCGCCGGGGCCAGCCTGCAAGGGGATCGGCTGCGCATCGCCACCAAGTACGTCAAGGCCGCCCGCGCCCACTTCGCCGCCAAGGGCCAGCAGGTGGAGATCATCAAGCTCTACGGCTCCATGGAGCTGGCGCCGCTGGTGGGGCTCTCCGATCTGATCGTCGACCTGGTGGAGAGCGGCAACACCCTCAAGGCCAACGGCCTGGAGCCGCTGGAGCATATCGACGACATCAGCTCCCGGCTGATCTTCAACAAGGCGGCGTGGAAGATGAAACACGCCGACATCACCCGCTTCCTCGCCGCCATGCGGGAGGCGGTTGAGGGGTAAGCCGCGAGCCCCTAGGGGCTAGACGCTAGGGGCTCGAAGCCTTTTTCAATCATTCCCAATCCATGGAACGCCGACCATGATCGAACTACGCACCTTTTCCACCGCCGATGCCGATTTTCGCCAACGTCTCGACGAGGTGCTGGCCTGGGAGTCGGTCTCCGACGACGCGGTCAACGAAACCGTCAATCGCATCATCAAGGATATCCGCCTGCGCGGCGACGCGGCGCTTTTGGAATACACCAACCGTTTCGACGGCTGGCAGGCGCAGTCAGCCGGTGATCTGGAGATCCCCCTGGCGCGCCTGCAAGAGGCGTGGGAGAGGCTGCCGACGGATCAGCGGCAGGCGCTGCGACATGCCGCCGATCGGGTCACCGCCTATCACGAACGCCAGAAGAGCGACTCCTGGAACTACACCGAGGCGGACGGCACCATGCTCGGTCAGCAGGTGACGCCGCTGGATCGCGCCGGTCTCTATGTCCCCGGCGGCAAGGCGGCCTATCCGTCGTCGGTGCTGATGAACGCCCTGCCGGCCAAGGTCGCCGGCGTCGGCGAGCTGATCATGGTGGTGCCGACCCCCAAGGGCGAGGTCAACGAACTGGTGCTGGCGGCGGCCCATGTCTGCGGCGTCGATCGGGTCTTCGCGGTGGGCGGGGCGCAGGCGGTGGCGGCGCTGGCCTATGGTACCGAGACCATTCCGCCGGTCGATAAGGTGGTGGGGCCGGGCAATATCTTCGTCGCCACCGCCAAGCGGGCGGTCTTCGGCCAGGTCGGTATCGACATGGTCGCCGGCCCTTCCGAGATCCTGGTGGTGTGCGACGGCGAGACCGATCCCGACTGGGTGGCGATGGACCTCTTCTCCCAGGCGGAGCATGACGAGGATGCCCAGTCGATCCTGGTGACGCCGGACGAGGGATTCATCGAGCGGGTCAAGGCGAGCATCGAAAAGCTGCTGCCGACCATGGAGCGCAAGGCGATCATCGAGACCGCTCTGAAGGAGCGGGGCGCGCTGATCCTGTGCAAGGACCTGGACGAGGCCTGCGAGGTCACCAATTACATCGCACCGGAGCATCTTGAGCTGTCGGTGGAGGATCCCCTGGCGTTGCTGCCGCGGATCCGCCATGCCGGCGCCATCTTCATGGGCCGCTATACCTCCGAGCCGCTGGGCGACTATTGCGCCGGTCCCAACCATGTGCTGCCCACCTCGCGCACCGCGCGCTTCTCGTCGCCGCTGGGGGTCTACGATTTCCAGAAGCGCAGCAGTCTGATCATGGTCTCCGCCGACGGCGCCGACGGACTCGGCCGCACCGCCTCGCTGCTCGCCCGCGGCGAGGGGCTCACCGCCCACGCCCGCTCCGCCGAATATCGGCTCAAATCCTGAGGTCGGGAGGGGATCGCATGTTCAGCGGCATCGTCCAGGGCACCGCCGAGGTGGTCGCGATCGACCAGCGCGTCGATTTTCGCACCCATGTCATCCGTCTTCCCGACGCGGCGCTGACGGGGCTCAAACCCGGGGCCTCCGTCGCCCACAACGGCTGCTGTCTGACGGTGACCGCCATCGACGGCGATCGCGTCGCCTTCGACCTGATGGCGGAGACCCTGCGAGTGACCAATCTGGGCGAGTTGCGCGTCGGTGATCGGGTCAACTACGAGCGCGCGGCCCGCTTCGGCGACGAGATCGGCGGCCACGCCATGTCCGGCCATATCATCGCCACCGCCGCGGTGGTCGCCATCGACCGGTCGCCGGACAACTACCGTATCGAATTCGAGTTACCGCAGGCGCTGATCCGCTATCTCTTCAGCAAGGGCTATATCGGTATCGACGGTATCAGCCTTACCGTTGGCAAGGTCGAGGGGCAACGTTTCGCCGTCAATCTGATTCCCGAGACCCTCGCGCGCACCCATATCGGAACCCGCCGGATCGGCGACCGGGTCAATATCGAGGTGGACCCCCAGACCCAGGCCATCGTGGATACCGTGGAACGGGTGCTGGCGGCGCGGGGCGTCGCCCCTTTAGAATGAGTCGTCATCGAAAGATTGCGCTATTCAGTGAGAACTAATTCACGTCAACGATGTCCATACCAGCGAAGCATGACAACCGGCCAGACGCGACCCTCTCGGGACAACGAGCATGAGTGAACGGGAGCTTGATCAGTCGCTGGTGGAGCGGGTGCAGCGGGGCGATCAGAAGGCCTTCGATCTGCTGGTGCTCAAGTACCAGCACAAGGTCGCCAATCTGGTGACCCGCTACCTCAAGGACCCCAATGATGCCCTGGATGTGACCCAGGAGGCGTTCATCAAGGCCTATCGGGCGCTGCCCGACTTCCGCGGCGACAGCGCCTTCTACACCTGGCTTTACCGGATCGCCATCAATACGGCGATGAATTACCTGGTGGCCCAGGGGCGTCGCACCCCTTCTCTCGATGTCGAGGCGGAGGTTGCGGAACAAATGGACATTGGCGGGCGTCTCAGGGAGTACGACACACCGGAGAACAATCTGCTCAAGGAGGAGATGGCGAGAACGGTGCGCGATGCGGTGGAGTCCCTCCCCGACGACCTGCGCACCGCCATAACCCTGCGCGAGATGGAAGGCCTGAGCTACGAAGAGATTGCCAAGGCCATGGATTGTCCGGTGGGTACCGTACGGTCGCGTATCTTTCGTGCTCGAGCGGTCATCAACCAGCGGCTTGAGCCGTTGCTCGAACCTTGAACATTACTGCCAGGTGCGGCTATGAAGGGCGATGTAAGAGAGAAGATATCGGCACTTTGTGACGATGAACTGCAGGCGGAGGAGGCGGAGGCCCTCCTCAATCAACTTCTGGACGAGCGTTCCCTGCACAAGGAGTGGGAGCGTTACCACATGATCAGCGACCTGATGCACGGCGAGGTCGGCCTGGTCGACGCATCGGGTATCGCGGACCGGGTTCGCGACTCGCTGCGGGATGAACCGCCCATCGCGCGGGCGCCAATCCCCTTCAGGCGTCCCCGCAAGCCGTTCCAGCGGCCCGCCAACTGGGGGATGCCCGCGCTAGGGGCGGCGCTGGCGGCGTCGGTAACGGCGGTCGCCATGACCTATCTGCCCGCCATGCAGGGCGAGCGGAACATTTCACCGGCGGCGGGCGTTCAGCAGGTCGCGCTGGCCGAGACATCGCCGGGCCCGGATGGCGGGCATGGCGTCGCGCCGAAGGAGGTCTCCCTCTCCGGCGCGGACTGGAAGACCCTGGATCGCAACTCGGAACTTGGCAGCAAACTCAACGACTATATCGTCGGACATCGGGAATTCGCCTCGCCGATGGGTGTCGCCCCCGTCGGCCCCTATGCATTGAATGTGCGCCATGACGGCGGGCGTTGAGGCGATTCCGCCAAGCCGGCTGTTCGGTCTCCGCGCACGCCAGGTGACGGTGACCAGGGAACGGGGCCTGCGATGGCTATTCGCCTGTTGCATCGGTCTGTATGGGGCGCTCTCATGGGCCGCGCAACCCCTTCCCCTGAGCTGGCTGGAGCGGATGCGAGAGGCGGCCAGCAATCTGGAATATCGCGGCGTGCTGGTCCATCAGCACGGCGGACGCCTCGAAACCCTGAGCATCGAGCATGGTCATGACGGGCAGGGACGAGAACGGGAGCGCCTGACCTCCCTGAGCGGCGAAAAGCGGGAGATCTTGCGAGACGGCGACTCGCTGCTATGTATCCTCCCCGCCAACCGGCGCGCGCAGGCGGTCGGGGATCGACAACCCACCCCGCTGCGCAGCTTTCTCTCCGCCGATCCGCGGGGGCTGCTCCATTACTACCGCATCCGCCTCGACGGCGAGGACCGCATCGCCGGGCGTTCCGCCCAGCGATTATTGATCGAACCCCTTGACCCCTATCGCTATGGACTCCATCTCTACCTCGACAAGGAGTATGGTCTGCCGCTGAAGACCGAGATGTACAACGAGCAAGGCAAGATGATCTCCCGGCTGATGTTCACGGAGATCGTCTTCGAGTCCGTTTCCCTGGAGTATTCGCCGGTGGCTGAACCGCCTCCGGGCAAGGTGCGCCGCCAGGCGACCGCCGAGCCCTATGCGCGGGCGAGCGCGGGCTGGCGCTTCGAGGAGATCCCGAAAGGGTTCGAGCCCAGACTGCATATCCGGCGCAGCGGCAAGAACGGTTCGGATACGGTTGAACATTTCGTCTTTTCCGATGGCCTGGCTACCTTGTCACTCTATATCGAAGCGCCGGACCATCCAGGCCAAAGACTGATCGGGCTCTCCCGAGCGGGGGCGGTAAACGCCTATGGTCACGACTTCGGCGACTATCACGCTACCGCGGTAGGCGAGGTGCCCATGGCGACCCTGGAACGGGTGGCGCGTTCACCCCGACCGGTGGGAGAAGGGAATGATTGAAGAGACGGCGGTGGTTACCCGCATCGATGGCGGTTATGTCGAGCTGGAGGCGAAGCGTTCCAGCTCGTGCGGTGGTTGCGCGGCCAAGGCGACCTGCGGTACCGGCGCGCTCTCCCAGGTGCTCGGTACTCGTCCGCCGGTGATGCGCGTCGAAAATACCATCGGCGTCAGGGTCGGCGAACGGGTGGTGGTCGGCCTCAACAACGCCGCCCTCACCAAGCTCTCGGCCATCGTCTACCTGGTTCCCCTGGCCGGCATGATCGGCGGAGCGATCCTGCTGGATGTGATGATCGGCTCCCTCCATCCGGATTGGTCGGAACCCGCGGCCCTGGTCGGCGGTCTACTTGGCCTGACGGGAGGGTTCGGCTGGATGGGCCGTCATACCCGCAAGCTGGTCGACGATGCCCGCTACCGCGCGGTGCTGTTGCGGCGCGCCGACGAACACCCCGTTACCTTCAATCTGCCCGGCGTTCACTAACACGACGATATTCGTCGAAACGACGCGGGCGGCAACTTGTTCACATCCGTGGAGGAAGACGATGACGTTCGTTAAACGCCTGTCCGAATATTCCCTGTTGGTCGCATTGCTGATGCTGAGCTTTATCAGCGCGGCGCAGTCACGGGAGCTCCCCGACTTTACCGGCATGGTAGAGCGATACGGCCCGGCGGTGGTCAACATCAGCACCAAGCAACACCGCTCCCAGGGAAGGGCCGGCCACGGCTTCTCCATCCCCGACCTCCCGGAGGGGAGCCCCTTCAATGACTTCTTTCGGCGCTTCTTCGATGAACTCCCCCTCGACGAGTACCGCAACGGCGCCCCCCGCGAATTCGAGTCCCGATCCCTGGGGTCAGGCTTCATCATCTCCGAGGATGGCTACATCCTGACCAACCACCACGTCGTCTCCGAAGCCGACGAGGTGATCGTGCGCCTCAGCGATCGTCGCGAATTCGTCGCCGAACTGGTCGGCTCCGACAAGCGCAGCGACACCGCGGTACTCAAGATCGAGGCCGACCACCTGCCCACCGTCAGGATTGGCAAGGCCACCGAGCTCAAGGTCGGTGAATGGGTGCTGGCGATCGGCTCGCCATTCGGCTTTGACCACTCGGTCACCGCCGGCATCGTCAGCGCCAAGGGCCGTAGCCTGCCCAGCGAGAACTACGTCCCCTTCATCCAGACCGACGTCGCCATCAATCCCGGCAACTCCGGCGGACCGTTGTTCAATCTCGACGGCGAAGTGGTCGGCGTCAATGCCCAGATCTACAGCGAAACCGGCGCCTACATGGGCCTCTCCTTCGCCATCCCCATCGAAACCGCGATGAACGTCGCCGAGCAGCTGCGTACCAAGGGCAAGGTCTCCAGGGGTTGGCTCGGGGTGCTGATTCAGGACGTTACCCGCGAACTGGCGGAATCCTTCGACATGGATCACCCGCGCGGCGCGCTGGTCTCCCAGGTACTCCCCGACAGCCCCGCACAAGCGGCCGGCATGCACACCGGCGACATCATCCTCACCTTCAACGGCAAGGAGGTGGTCAGCTCCTCCCAGTTGCCCCCCATCGTCGGCGCCAGCCCCATCGACAGGCCCGCCGAGGTGGGAATCCTCCGCGACGGCAAACGCAAGACCATCACCATTCGCCTTGGCGAACTGCCGGAAGAGGAGCCGATGCTCGGCGGAAAACAGAGCAGTGATCAGGGCGGTGAAAAGGCGGCCCTGGGCCTCGCCGTCAGCGACCTGACCAGCAAGCAGCGCACGGACTGGGAGATGAATCATGGCGTCCTCGTCCGCTCCGTCGAGCCAGGCCCCGCCAGTGAAGCCGGCATCCGCGAGGGCGATGTGATCCTCAAGCTTAACAACCGCGACGTGAAGGACGTAGCCGCCTTCGAAAAGATCGTCGACGAACTGCCGCAAGGAAAATCCGTCGCGGTACTGGTCGAGCGGGAGGCAGGGCCGCTGTTCCTGGCGCTCAAGGTCCCGGAAGAGTAACCGCTCCGCGCCTGCTGGCCGAAGGTTTTCTTCCAGTACTGATCGAAGGGTTCCCTCCCCCGCCGGGGGAGGGACAGGGTGGGGGTGCTGGGGCTTGCGGGGCGGTTTATATCTCCCTGCCAATGCCGAAGACCCTCCCCTCCGCCCCCTCCCGGCGGGAGGTTGCAGCTCCATCACTCGGGGTCGTATCACAATAAGTAGAGGCTAACCTCTCTCAGGTCCCGCAAAACGTCTGCAACACCCTTTCCTGCTCCGTCGGGGGTTCGGCGTAGGTGGCGAAGCGGGGTTGTTCTTCGTAGGGCCTTTGCAGCACCAGCAGCAGCTCTCGGAACACCGTCATGTCCCCCTGGTTGGCGGCGTCGATGGCCCGCTCAAGTTGGTGGTTGCGGGGGATGAACAGGGGGTTGATGGCGTTCATCCTTGTTCGGATCTGCTCTCCGGCCAGTGACTGCCTGGCAAGGCGCTGCTTCCACCGCTCTTCAAAATCGCCGAAGGTGTTGGCGTCGTCCCGCGCCAGGCACTCCGCCAGTCGGCGGAAGCTCAGGGTGTAGTCGAGCTGGTTCCGTTGCAGGTATCCGAGCCACTCCATCACCAGGTCTTCGTCGCCCGCTTCCATGGATTCCAGTCCGACCTTGCGGGTCATCTCGCCGAAATAGTGGTCGCGAAAGATTTTTTCGAAGCCGCCGAGAATCGTTTCGAAGGCCTGACGATCGTCGACCACGGGCAGCAGGGCATCGGCGAGGCGGGCGAGGTTCCATTGCGCGATGCCGGCCTGGGCGGCGAAGGCGTAGCGGCCGTTGCGGTCGATGGAGCTGAAAACCTTGTCGAAATCGAACTCGTCCATGAAGGCGCAGGGGCCGTAGTCGATGGTCTCGCCGGAGATCGCCATGTTGTCGGTGTTCATCACGCCGTGGATGAAGCCGATCGCCATCCATTGCGCCACCAGCATCGCCTGGCCCTCTACCACGGCGCGGTAGAACGCCAGAGCGGGAACGTCGGCCTCGGCCGCCCGCGGGTAATGGCGTTGGATGGCGTAATCAAGGAGGTGTTTCAGGGCCTCGCGGTCCCGGCGCGCGGCGAAGTACTCGAAGGTGCCGATGCGGATGTGACTGGCGGCGACCCGGGTCAGCACGCCGCCGGGCAGGGCGGTCTCGCGTCTTACCCACTCGCCGCTGCGGATTGCCGCCAGCGCGCGGGTGGTGGGGATGCCCATGCGGTGCATCGCCTCGCTGACCACATATTCCCGAATCACCGGCCCGAGGGCGGCGCGGCCATCGCCGTTGCGGGAGAAGGGGGTCTGGCCCGAGCCCTTGAGCTGGATGTCGTAGTATCTGCCATCCTCGCGGTTCTTCAGCTCGCCTAACAGCAACGCGCGACCGTCCCCCAACCGGGGGACGAAGTTGCCGAACTGATGCCCGGCGTAGGCGAGGGCGATGGGCCCCTCGGCCCCCGGCAGGCGTTCGTTGCCGCCGAACCAGCGGGCGATCCGATCCGGGTCCTCTTCCAGGCCGCCGAGACCGAGTTGTTCGGCCAGGGGGCGGTTCCAGGCCAGCAGTAGCGGGTCCGGGGCGCCGGCGGGATCGAGGCGGGCGTAGAAGCGTTCCGGCAGCTTGGCGTAGGAGTGGCGGAGGTGCACCGCGGGTGATCTATGATCCATCGGATGCCTGGCCGCGTTGCCGGATCACGTCCCGCAGCTCGCCGTCCAGCTGTCGCAACAGCGTTTCGGTGCTCGG
This sequence comes from Gammaproteobacteria bacterium, assembly GCA_011390365.1. GTDB lineage: Bacteria > Pseudomonadota > Gammaproteobacteria > Chromatiales > Chromatiaceae > SLIM01. The sequence continues at coordinate 4,080 of JAABSM010000077.1, read as the reverse complement.
CCAGTCGATGCAGGCGTCGGTGATGGAGACGCCATATTTCAGCTCGCGCTTGTCGGCGGGCAGCGGCTGGTTGCCGGCGAAGAGGTTGCTCTCCAGCATGATGCCCATGATCGAGCGGTTACCATTGCGGATCTGTTGCGCCACGTCCTCCGCCACCAGCGGCTGCAACTCCGGTTTCTTGCTGGAGTTGCCGTGGCTGCAATCGATCATGATGCCGGGGCGCACGCCCGCCTTGCGCAGCTCCTCTTCGCATAGCGCGACATGCACGGAATCGTAGTTTGGTTGCGCGCCGCCGCGCAGGATGACATGGCCGCAGGTGTTGCCCCGGGTCTGAATCACCGTCACCTGGCCGTTCTGGTTGATGCCCAGGAAGGAGTGGGGAGTGGATACCGCGTGCAGGGCGTTGATGGCGACGGTCAGGCCGCCGTCGGTGCCGTTCTTGAAACCCACTGGCATGGAGAGGCCGCTGGCCATCTCGCGATGGGTCTGGGATTCGGTGGTGCGCGCCCCGATCGCCGCCCATGAGAAGAGGTCCGAAAGATACTGCGGCGAGATGGGATCGAGCGCCTCGGTGCCCACCGGCAGCCCCAGCTCCGCCAGTTGCAGCAGTAGTTTACGAGCGATATGCAGCCCCTCCTCGATGTGGAAGGAGTCATCCATGCGTGGATCGTTGATCAGCCCCTTCCAGCCTACGGTGGTGCGCGGCTTTTCGAAATAGATGCGCATCACGATGAAGAGGGAGTCGGACAGCTCGTCGTGCAATAACTTGAGCTTGCGAGCATACTCCAGCGCCGCCTCCGGATCGTGGATGGAGCAAGGGCCGGTGACCACCAGCAGCCTTGGATCCTCGCCATTGAGGATCGCCCTGATGGTCTCGCGACCCTTGCGCACCGTCTCCTCGCTGCGTTGGCTGGCGGGCAGGTGGCGCTTGAGGTCGGCGGGCGAGATGAGCACCCGCTCCGCGGCGACATTGGTGTTGTTGATGCTGTCCTGTATCATTTTGTGAACTACCGAAAGCCGATGGGGATTGCCGGAACCCGGCCCGACAGGTTATTGTTCGGTCTTGTATCATAAATTACAAGTCGCGCGGGCGAGGGGATTGGGCTTAACCACAGAGGGCACAGAGCACACAGAGTCACGGAAGCAAGAATTTGTCTACCATTCCCCAAAGATACTAACCCCCTCAAGCTCACTCTGTGCCCTCTGTGTTCTCTGTGGTGTATTCTTTAATATTCACGACCTTCATAAGAACTCAAACAGGAGAAACACATGCAAAGACGCAATTTCATCAAGGGCGCCGGCGTAGCGCTGGCGGCGGGGGCTCTGGCCGCATGCACAGACAAGGAGTGCCCCCCAGTAACCACCGAACAAGCCACCGGCGCGGCCCCCACCCCCAAGGCCAAGCCGGTAGAGTGGAAGATGGTCACCACCTGGCCCAAGGACTTCCCCGGTTTGGGTGTCGCCGCCAACAACCTGGCGGCGCTGATCGGCGAGATGAGCGGCGGTCGCATCAAGATCAAGGTCTTTGGGGCTGGCGAACTGGTCCCCGCCTTCGAGGTCTTCGACGCCGTCTCCCGCGGCACCGCGCAGATCGGCCACGGCACCGCCTACTACTGGAAGGGCAAGAGCGAGGCGGCCCAGTTCTTCTCCACCGTGCCCTTTGGTCTTACCGCCCAGGAGATGACCAGCTGGTTGCTGTATGGCGGCGGCCTGGAGCTGTGGCGCGAGCTCTACGCCCGGTTCGGGCTGGTGCCCATGCTCGCCGGCAACACCGGGGTGCAGATGGGCGGCTGGTTCAACAAGGAGATCAATAGCGTCGAGGACCTGCAAGGCCTCAAGATGCGCATCCCCGGCCTCGGCGGCGAGGTGCTCAGGCGCGCCGGCGGCACCCCGGTCAACCTGCCCGGCGGCGAACTCTTTACCGCCCTGCAATCCGGCGCCATCGACGCCACCGAGTACGTCGGCCCCTACAACGACCTCGCCTTCGGCCTCTACAAGGCCGCCAAATACTACTACTACCCCGGTTTCCACGAACCCGGCTCCGTCCTGGAGGCGATGATCAATCAAGAAGCGCTGGAGGCACTGCCGGCGGATCTGCAAGCCATCGTCCTCAACGCCTGCAAGGTGGTCAACCAGGAGCTGCTCGCCGAGTATACCGCGCGCAACCCGGCGGCGCTGGAGACCCTGATTAATGAGCATGGCGTCGAGCTGCGGGTCTATCCCGACGACGTGCTGCACAAGCTGCGCACCCTGTCGCAAGAGGTGGTGGCGGAGCTGGCGGAGAAGGACGAATTCAGCCGTCGCGTCTACGACTCCTACAGCCAGTTCTACCAGAGCGTGCGCAAGTGGACCGACATCTCCGAATCCATCTACCTCAAGGCACGGGAGCGGGGATGATCCATGTCCGCCACCAAGCCGATTCGGGCGGTATTTCTCGATCTCGACAGCGTCGATCGCGGCGATCTGGACCTGACCCGGCTCAAGCAGTGCGCCGACGACTGGCGGATGCACGGCCTGACCATGCCGACCCAGACCGCCGAGCGCATCGCCGACGCCGAGATCGCCATCACCAACAAGGTGGTGCTGGATCGCGAGCTGCTGGCGCGGGCGAAAAAGCTGCGCCTGATCTGCATCTCCGCCACCGGCGCCAACAACGTCGACCTGGTGGCGGCAAAGGAGCTGGGCATCGCCGTCACCAACGTCGCCGGATATTCGACGCCGTCGGTGGTGCAGCACGTCTTCGCGGTACTGCTGACCCTGGTGACCCGTCTTGACGACTACCGCAACGCGGTTAGGAGGGGCGACTGGCAGGCGGCGGAGCTGTTCTGCATGCTCGACTACCCCATCACCGAACTGCCGGGGCTGCGCCTGGGTATCGTCGGATATGGGGCGTTGGGGCAGGGCGTGGCCAAGGTCGCCGAGGCCTTCGGCATGGAGGTGCTTCTTGCCAACCGCCCGGGTGCCTCGTTACAGGAGGGCCGTATCCCCCTGGATCAGCTCCTGCCCCAGGTGGACGTCCTATCCCTGCACTGCCCCCTCACCGACCAGACCCGCGACCTGATCGGACCCGCCGAGCTGGCGGCCATGAAACCCGGCGCGATCCTCATCAACACCGCCCGCGGCGGCATCGTCGACGAAACCGCCCTGGCCGAGGCGCTACGCTCCGGCCATCTGGGCGGGGCAGGGGTGGACGTCCTCTCCAAGGAGCCGCCCCGCGACGGCAACCCCCTGCTCGATCCCGACCTCCCCAACCTGGTCATAACCCCCCACAGCGCCTGGGCCGGACGCGCCTCACGACAACGGGTGCTGGAGGAGATGGCGGAGAACATCGAGGCGTTCTATCGGGGGGAGTCGCGGAATCGAGTGGAGAGTTGAGGTGGGATGAGCGCGATTGCGGTGGCACGGTTCAGGACTGCCAGTCCTTCAAGGACTGGCAGTCCTGAGTGCGACACTGCTCCATGAGTGATCCTCGCCGTCGCACGTGTTCCTCGTAACACCGCTCCCGCGGTGTTACGCATCTTCAGGCGCTCCCGCGCCGAACGGTATTCGCGGCGCGGGAGCGCCTACGGATGGGATACACCGCTGGAGCGGTGTATCCAGTCATAGAAGAAGCGCCTAAGGTTGAAACGAATCGTAGTGCCCTCCGATCGCAAAGATATAGACATGGGTCTCGGTGAACTTGTAGATCACCCTGTCCTTCTTGCTCAGTCGCCTCGACCAGAATCCGGATAGGTTTTCACGGAGCGCTTCCGGCTTCCCCAATCCGACAGCTGGGTCACCGCGCAACATCTCCTTCAGGATCGCGCGAAGATTCTTGTGCATGCGCTTGTCACGTTCTCTCAATGCCTCGTAGGCCTCCCAGGTACGGCCCTCAAACACCAAGGATCTCATCCAACTGCTCTTCGGTCGGTCGATATCCTCTTCGGGCGGCGTGGGTAGCGCTGGATTCGGCGATCTGGCGCATCAGGTTGGAGTTCTGGAGGATGTAGAGCGTCTCCTGGTCCCGCTCCCAATCTTCGGCGCTTATCACGACAAAATCATCACCATTGCGGCGAGTAACGCGCAATGGCTCATGCTGGC
>JAABSM010000076.1 GCA_011390365.1 Gammaproteobacteria bacterium | reverse complement strand
TGGTCCTGGGAGCGAGGGCTTCCAGCCCTCACGAGGGCAGGATGCCCTCGCTCCCAAAGGAAAGTGTAAACTGCAATGGAAGGGATATGAAGGATGCCGGAAATCGCCTCAAAGTCTCCAACACCAATTATTGGACACCCCTATATTTCCGTTCAACTTCATAACGCGGTGGGTCTCCACGCATTCCAGGGTGTGCAGCACCCGGCTGGCTAAGTGCGCCGTATCCAAGATTGGGGCATGGTGCGGGGCGAGTGAATGCTTCGCCCCAGGCGGGCACCGTGATATTGATATGGAATGGCAGGCTATAGCCCGAGCAGGGCGCGAATCATGGCCTTGATCTGGCCAATCTCTTGCGGGGTGGTTTGCCCCTTGCGTTCGGCATGGCGTCGTCGCCAGTCCAGGCTCTTGACCTGATCCGCCAGCGCCACGCCGCTTGCCCCGGCGCCGGAAAGCGGGACCTCGAAGGGGTAGCCCTTGATCTGGTTGGTGATGGGCACGCATACCAACAGTCCGCTGCGCTGATTGTAGGCTTTGGGGCTCAGCACCGCGGCTGGGCGGCGTCCCGCTTGTTCGTGCCCGGCTTGGGGGTTGAAATCGAACCAGACGATATCTCCGGCATCCGGCACATAGGGCTGGGTCATCACAGTGACTCCTGGCCCCGCGCTGGGCCATAGTCGATTTCGGAATGCGGGTTTTCCTCCGTAATGCCCGCCAGCAAGCTATCCAACGAGTAGCTGGGCGCGACAGGTTCGATGATGATCCGTCCCTGCTCCACTCGCAGCTCCACCGTCTGCTCCAATGAAAGATGGGCCGCCTCCAGGATCGCCGCCGGCAAACGTACCGCCGGGCTGTTGCCCCATTTCTTGACGACTTGGGTGGTCATTTTGCGCTCCTTTGTAGATACATTTGTCTATACAGGGAGAGTATAGGAGTCGGCCTGCATGATTTCAAGGATACCTGAAGCGACGCACAACCCCGAAAATTGTAGGCGGCGCGTTGCCACGAGATAAGCTATGCGCTCGTCCAAGCTGAGGTTCGGGTTCCGATGCCGCGCAAGCTATGGCGGCGGCAACCCCCGGCGCTTGATTTCCACTGCCAAGAGCGGATAATCAAGCCGAACGGGTAAAGATTCAGCGCTCGTCTGTAATACGTGAAGTTCGTGGGCGGGATTGGCGGGAGTGACTGTGAATCAACATGAGGACTGCCAGTCCTTGAAGGACTGGCAGTCCTGAGCTCGATTCATTTTTCGTGTAGTTCCGGCAATCGTGCGTGAATCGAGGCGCTGGAAGTAATATGCTGGATGGTGGGGAGAAGACAGCCCCGCGCCGGTCGCGGGTTGCACCCGCGACCGGAACGTTTGGGTCTCACGGCAAGCATGGTACCCCCCAACGAGTAAACCACCGCCAAACGTTCCGGTCGGGAGTTCAACGCCCGACCGGCCCACGCTCCGGTGATCTCCGGCCTGCTCCGGCGTCAGGCGCATCAAGGGCGGGAATCTGGCGTGCCGCCAACCCCACGCAGGACCCGGGCAATCGCGCCTGATCGCACGCGGCGACTCTATCGGCTGGTGTTTTATCCGTGTTTCGGTTTGCCATCGAAAATTTCAATGATTGACGAAAAGCCTTGGCTTTTCGTTCCGCTCCGGTAACATGGGCCGGTCTGGCCAAGGTGATTGTGTCGTTGTAATTTTGTTGTAAAGGAGTTGATTTATGGTTTCACTGGAAACGCCCGTATGTGAGTTCGGCAAGCCGGCGCTGGATTTTGACCTGCCGGGCGTGGACGGGAGGCGCTGGACGCTGGAGTCCTGTCGCGGGGAGAAGGGGCTGCTGGTGATGTTCATCTGCAATCATTGCCCCTACGTCAAGGCGGTGATTGATCGCATCATTCGCGATGCCCGGGAGCTGAAGCCGCTGGGGATCAATTGCGTCGCCATCATGTCCAACGACGCGGCGGAATACCCGGAAGACTCCTTTGAAAACATGGCCGCGCTTGCCAGTCGCCTCGATTTTCCCTTTCCCTACCTGCTGGACGACACCCAGCAGGTGGCCAAGGCCTACGGGGCGGTCTGCACCCCGGACTTCTTCGGTTACAACGGCGACATGCAGCTTCAGTATCGCGGTCGCCTCGACGCCAGCCGCAAGGAGGCCGCCCCGGCGGACGCCCGCCGCGATCTGTTCGAGGCGATGAAGCAGGTGGCGGAGAGCGGCGAGGGTCCCGGGGAGCAGATTCCGAGCATGGGTTGCTCGATCAAGTGGCGCGAAGAGTGACAGGAGGCGGGCTGACAGAGCATTGAATATCTCTATTCACAGTATTTTTTTATCCCCATAAAGCGGGCTTGGTTGCCTAACACCCCATGAATGGGTAAGAATACGCAACCCTTTGCCGTAGCGACACGGATAACGATATCGAGACACCGCTCGCGGTCCACCCTGCGCGGCCATGCAACCGCCTTGAGGCCGATCGCGAACGACCCCGCGAGTTCCAGAGATTGTCCCCGCTTTTCCGGGCGGGGCTGACGAAAACCAAAAGCAACACAGGAGAGACTGATGTCCTCACGCAGAGAACTAGCCAACGCCATACGCGCCCTGAGTATGGACGCCGTTCAGAAAGCCAACTCCGGCCATCCCGGCGCCCCCATGGGCATGGCGGATATCGCCGAAGTGGTGTGGAACGACTACATGACCCACAACCCGGCCAATCCGCAATGGTCCAACCGGGATCGCTTCGTGTTGTCCAACGGCCACGGCTCGATGCTGATCTATTCGCTACTGCATCTGACCGGTTACGATCTCTCCATCGACGACCTCAAGAACTTTCGTCAGCTCCACTCCAGGACCCCCGGCCACCCGGAGTACGGCTACGCCCCTGGCGTCGAGACCACCACCGGTCCGCTGGGGCAGGGCATCACCAACGCCGTCGGCATGGCGCTGGCAGAAAAAGTCCTGGCCGCCCAGTTCAACAAGCCGGGCCATGAGATCGTCGACCACTACACCTATGTGTTCCTGGGCGACGGCTGCATGATGGAAGGCATCTCCCACGAGTCCTGCTCGCTGGCTGGCACCTGGGGCCTGGGCAAGCTGATCGCCTTCTATGACGACAACAACATCTCCATCGACGGTGAGGTGCGCGGCGGCCACGAGGCGCCTGCCTGGTTTACCGATGATACCCCCAAGCGTTTCGAGGCCTATGGCTGGCACGTCATTCCGGTGGTCGACGGTCACGACGCCGACGCCATCAAGAAGGCCACCGAAGAGGCCCGCTCGGTCACCGACAAGCCGACCCTGATCTGCTGCCAGACCAAGATCGGCTGCGGCTCCCCCAACAAGGAGGGCAAGGAGGAGTGCCACGGCGCGCCGCTAGGTGACGACGAGATCAAGCTGACCAAGGAGAACCTGGGCTGGAACCACGGCGCCTTCGAGGTGCCGGAAGATGTCTACGCCGGCTGGAGCGCCAAGGAGAAGGGCGTCGCCGCCGAGCAGGCCTGGAACGACAAGTTCGCCGCCTACAAGGCCGCCTTCCCCGCTGAGGCCGCCGAGTACGAGCGTCGCATCGCCGGCGAACTGCCCGCCGATTGGGAAGAGAAGGCCGCCGCCTTCATCGCCGAGACCAATGCCGCCGGCGAGAAGATCGCCTCCCGCAAGGCCTCCCAGAACTGCCTCAATGGCTATGGCCCGCTGCTGCCCGAGTTTCTCGGCGGCTCCGCCGACCTGGCCGGCTCCAACCTGACCATCTGGAAGGGCGCCAAGGGCGTCTCCAGGGATGACGCCTCCGGCAACTACATCCACTACGGCGTGCGTGAGTTCGCGATGGGCGCGATCATGAACGGCATCGAGCTGCACGGCGGCTTCAAGTCCTACGGCGCCACCTTCCTGATGTTCTCCGAATACGAGCGTAATGCCCTGCGCATGGCGGCGCTGATGAAGCTCTCGCCGGTGCATGTCTTTACCCACGACTCGATCGGTCTGGGCGAAGATGGCCCCACCCACCAGCCGGTGGAACAGACCGCGACCCTGCGCATGATCCCGCGCATGTCGGTGTGGCGTCCCTGCGACGCGGTCGAGACCGCCGTCGCCTGGAAGGCCGCGGTGGAGCGCAAGGGCGGTCCCACCAGCCTGATCCTCTCCCGCCAGGGCCTGCCTCACATGGCGCGCAGCGAGGCCCAGATCGCCGACATCGCCAAGGGCGCCTACATCCTGCGCGATTGCGACGGCGCCCCGGATGCGATCATCATCGCCACCGGTTCCGAGGTCGAGCTGGCGATGCAGGCCGCCGACAAGCTCTCCGGCAAAAAGGTGCGCGTGGTCTCGATGCCCTCCACCGACGTCTTCGACGCCCAGGACGCCGCCTACAAGGAGGCGGTGCTACCCGCCGCCGTCAGCGCCCGCGTCGCCGTGGAAGCTGGCGTCACCGGTTTCTGGGGCAAGTATGTCGGCCTCAACGGTCGTACCATCGGCATCGACACCTTCGGTGAGTCCGCCCCCGCGCCGGATGTCTACAAGCATTTCGGCATCACCGCCGAGAATGTCGCGGCGGCTGTCGAGTCCCTGCTGTAAGGCTCTCTTTTCAAGGGAGGGGAGTTCACTCCCTTCCCGCTTCGATTCGTCCAAATAATCCTGGAGAATAAACATGGCTATTAAAGTTGGTATCAATGGTTTCGGTCGTATCGGTCGTATGGTTTTTCGCGCCATCGCCAAGGACTTCCCCGAGTTCGAGGTGGTCGCCATCAACGATCTGCTCGACGCCGATTACCTGTGCTACATGCTCAAGTACGACTCCGTACACGGCCGATTCAACGGTGACATCGCCCCTGGCGGCTCTGGCATGATCGTCAATGGCAAGGAGATCCGTCTCACCGCCGAGACCGATCCTTCCAACCTGAAGTGGAGCGACGTGGGCGCCGACCTGGTGCTGGAGTGCACCGGCTTCTTCCTGACCGAAGAGACCTGCCAGAAGCACATCGACGCCGGCGCCAAGAAGGTGGTCCAGTCCGCCCCCTCCAAGGACGACACGCCGATGTTCGTCTACGGCGTAAACCACGAAGAGTATGCTGGCCAGAGCATCGTCTCCGCCGCTTCCTGCACCACCAACTGCCTGGCCCCGGTGGCCAAGGTGCTGCACGACAAGTGGGGCATCAAGCGCGGTCTGATGACCACCGTGCACGCCGCCACCGCTACCCAGAAGACCGTCGACGGTCCTTCCAAGAAGGATTGGCGCGGCGGTCGCGGCATCCTGGAGAACATCATCCCGTCCTCCACCGGCGCCGCCAAGGCCGTCGGCAAGGTGCTGCCCTCCCTCAACGGCAAGCTCACCGGCATGGCCTTTCGCGTGCCCACCTCCGATGTCTCCGTGGTCGACCTGACCGTCGAGCTGGAGAAAGAGGCGGATTACGCCGACATCTGCGCCGCCATGAAAGAGGCCTCCGAGACCGCTGGTATCGGCGACACCCTGGCCTACACCGATGAAAAGGTGGTCTCCACCGATTTCCGCGGCGTCGGCTACTCCTCCATCTTCGACGCCGAAGCCGGCATTGCCCTGGACGGCACCTTCGTCAAGGTGGTCTCCTGGTACGACAACGAGTACGGCTACACCTGCAACATGATGCGCTTCGCCAAGCACGTCATGTCCAGCTAAGCCGGCCCTGAAAGACTCTCACGGAGGCACGGAGCACACGGAGAAATCCCGCCCCGCGCACCAACGAGAATCTCAGGCCATCGCGACATCGCTGGCGTACAGCCCCAGGGCGGTACGCCGGCGGCTGGAGCGATCGGCCAAGCGTTGCAATGCAGGGCTTGGCCGATCGTTTCGAAACGAATACCAACAAAAGTAGATTCAACCAATTTTACAGGGAGCATCGCCATGTCTTTCATCAAGCTGACCGACCTCGATCTCGCCGGCAAGCGCGTTCTGATTCGCGCCGACCTGAACGTGCCCGTCAAGGACGGCAAGGTCACCTCCGACGCCCGTATTACCGCCTCCATGCCCACCGTCGAGCACTGCATGAAGGCCGGCGCCAGGGTGATGGTGATGTCACACCGCGGCCGCCCGGAAGAGGGCAAGGCGGATGAAGAGAACTCCATGGCCCCCATCGCCGCCGACATGACCGGCAAGCTCGGCAGTGAGGTGCGGCTGATCAAGGATTACCTCGACGACGGTTTCGATGTCGCCGAAGGCGAGTGCGTGCTGCTGGAGAACGTGCGCTTCAACGCGGGTGAGAAGAAGGACAAGGAAGATCTGGCCAAGAAGTACGCCGCGCTGTGTGATGTCTTCGTGATGGACGCCTTCGGCACCGCCCACCGCGCCCAGGCCTCCACCCACGGCGCAGGCAAGTTCGCCCCCACCGCCTGCGCCGGTCTGCTGCTGGCGGAAGAGCTGGACGCCCTCGCCAAGGCCCTCGCCAATCCGGCGCGCCCGATGGTTGCCATCGTCGGCGGTAGCAAGGTCTCCACCAAGCTGACCGTGCTGGAAGCCCTCTCTCAGAAGGTGGATCAGCTGATCGTCGGCGGCGGCATCGCCAACACCTTCATCAAGGCCGCCGGCCACAACGTCGGCAAGTCCCTCTACGAGCAGGACCTGGTGGCCGAGGCCAAGCGTCTGATGGAGGCGGCCGCGGCCAAGGGCGGCTCGATCCCGGTGCCGGTGGACGTGGTGGTCGGCAAGGAGTTCTCCGAATCCGCCGAGGCGACCGTCAAGAAGGTGGACGAGGTGGCCGACGACGACATGATCTTCGACGTGGGTCCCGAGACCGCCGGTCAGTACGCCGACATGCTCAAGAACGCCGGCACCATCGTCTGGAACGGCCCCGTCGGCGTCTTCGAGTTCGACCAGTTCGGCGCCGGCACCAAGGCCATGGGCATGGCCATCGCCGAGTCCAACGGCTTCTCCCTCGCCGGTGGCGGTGACACCATCGCGGCGATCCAGAAGTACGACATCTACGACAGGGTGAGCTACATCTCCACCGCCGGCGGGGCCTTCCTGGAGTACCTGGAAGGCAAGACCCTGCCGGCGGTCGCCATGCTGGAGGCCCGCGCCGCCGAATAGGCGTCCGCCTCCGTTCCGGTTGCGCGCGGGTTCCGCGGGACCCGCGCGCATGCACAGTACCCCGCCAAAGAGAAGTTCCACAATCATCCATGTTAAGACGTACCAAGATTCTCGCAACCCTGGGCCCCGCTACCGATGACCAGCGGATGCTCGACAACCTGATCGCCGCTGGCGTGGATGTGGTCAGGGTCAACTTCTCCCACGGCTCCCACGAAGAGCACCAGCGCCGCGTCGAGATGGTGCGGGATCGGGCCAGGGCCAGCGGCCGTCAGGTCGGGGTGCTGATGGATCTGCAAGGCCCGAAGATTCGCATTGGCCGCTTCAGGGATCCGGGAGGCATCAAGCTGGAGGAGGGGGATCGCTTCATTCTCGACGCCGCCTGCCCCCTCGACGCCGGCGACCAGCAGCGGGTCGGCCTCACCTTCCCCGATCTGGTCAATGACGTGGGCCGCGGCGATGTGCTGCTGGTCAACGACGGTGCGATCCAGGTGCGGGTCGAGGAGGTCAGCGGCGACGAGGTCCACTGCAAGGTGCTGGTGGGCGGTCCGCTCACCAACAACAAGGGCATCAACAAGCAGGGCGGGGGACTCTCCGCCCCGGCCCTCACCGACAAGGACCTGGAGGATATCGTCTTCGCCGCCCAGATGGAGACCGACTACCTCGCCGTATCCTTCGTCTCCCGCGCCGAGGATGTGACCAGAGCCCGGGAACTGCTGCAACAGGCGGGCGGCTTCGGCGGCATCGTCGCCAAGATCGAACGCGCCGAGGCGCTTGATAATCTGGATGATATCATCCGCGCCTCCGATGCCATCATGGTCGCCCGCGGCGATCTGGGTGTGGAGATCGGCGACGCGGAACTGCCGGCGGTACAGAAGTCGATCATCAAGATGTCGCGCAAGATGAATTGCGTCTCCATCACCGCCACCCAGATGATGGAGTCGATGATCGCCAACCCGATTCCCACCCGCGCCGAAGTGTTCGATGTCGCCAACGCGGTGATCGACGGTACCGACGCGGTGATGCTCTCCGCCGAGACCGCGGCCGGCAAGTATCCCGCCAAGGCGGTGGAGGCGATGAGTCGCATCTGTCACGAGGCCGAAAAGCAGGCCAAGGTGCGCAAATCCCACCACCGCCTGGGCAAGAAGTTCGACCGCGTCGACGAGGCGATCGCGATGTCGGCGATGTACACCGCCAACCACCTCGGCGTCACCGCCATCGCCGCCCTCACCGAGACCGGCTCCACCGCCAAGTGGATGTCCCGCATCAGCTCCGGAATCCCCATCTACGCGATGACCCGACACGTCGCCACCCGCCGCAAGGTGACCCTGTTTCGCGGCGTCTACCCGGTGAGCCTGGAGGTGTCGAGCGACGACTACCACCTCATCAACCAGGAGGTGGTCGACGAGTTGCTGCGGCGCGGCGCGGTGCGCAAGGGCGAGCTGGTGATCATCACCAAGGGCGACCACTCGGGCATCGAGGGCCAGACCAATATCATGAAGATCATGCGCGTGGGCGACCACGCCATCCCTTCCCGCGACTGAGCGGGTTAAAGCCCCTCTCCCCGCGGGAGAGGGGTTGGGGTGAGGGCATCCACAAAGCCCCTCTCCCCGAGGGAGAGGGGTTGGGGTGAGGGCGACAGCCCCGATCTTGAGATGTAGGCCGGATAAGCGCAGCGCATCCGGCGATTGATGGGATTTCGGTGGATACGCCATGCATATCCACCCTGCAAAACCTTGCGACAATGACGAGACCGATCGGAGGCCGATGAGAAAGCGGCCGCTATCTTTGAGTTTTTTAAAAAAGAGGAGAACACTATGGCTCTTATTTCCCTGCGTCAGCTGCTGGATCATGCCGCGGAAAACGGCTATGGCCTGCCGGCCTTCAACGTCAACAACATGGAGCAGGTGCATGCCATCATGATGGCTGCCGACGCCGTCGACAGCCCGGTGATCCTGCAAGGCTCGGCGGGCGCCCGTTCCTATGCCGGCGAGCCGTTCCTGCGCCACCTGATCATTGCCGCCACCGAGATGTACCCCCACATCCCCGTCTGCATGCACCAGGACCACGGCGCATCGCCGGCGATCTGCGCCCGCTCCATCCAGTCCGGCTTCAGCTCGGTGATGATGGACGGCTCGCTCAAGAGCGACGGCAAGACCCCGGCCAGCTACGAGTACAATGTCGACGTCACCAAGCAGGTGGTGGACATGGCCCACGCCTGCGGCGTCTCCGTGGAAGGCGAGCTGGGCTGCCTGGGCTCGCTGGAGACCGGCGAGATGGGTGAAGAGGACGGCCATGGCGCCGAAGGCAAGCTGGACATGGACCAGCTGCTGACCGACCCCAATGAGGCCGCCGATTTCGTCAAGGCCACTGGCGTCGACGCGCTGGCGATCGCCATCGGCACCTCCCACGGCGCCTACAAGTTCACCCAGGAGCCCACCGGCAAGATCCTGCGCATCGACCGCGTCAAGGAGATCCACGAACGCATCCCCAGCGTCCACCTGGTGATGCACGGCTCCTCCTCGGTACCCCAGGACTGGCTGAAGATCATCAACGACTACGGCGGCGACATGGGCCAGACCTACGGCGTGCCGGTCGACGAGATCGTCGAAGGCATCAAATCCGGCGTGCGCAAGGTCAACATCGACACCGACCTGCGCATGGCCTCCACCGGCTCCATCCGTCGTCACCTCAACGACAACAAGGCCAACTTCGACCCGCGCAAGTTCCTCAAGGAAGCCACCAAGGCGATGAGCGAGATCTGCAAGAACCGCTACGAAGCCTTCGGCTGCGCCGGCATGGCCTCCAAGATCAAGCCGATCTCCCTGGAGACCATGTTTGCCCGCTACGAAGCCGGCGAGCTCGACCCCAAGGTCAACTAAGTCCGTAGGTCCTCAAGGACGGAAAGGGGCGCTTGCGCCCCTTTTTTTTGGCCTGAAACAACCCCTCCTCGTGCAATAGGGAGTTGGGGGAGAGGGGCGCAGGTCAGCGAAGCCGCGGCTTTGCGGGCAGTCCAAATGTCATCGAGTTGAGAATGAATCGACCGAAGGCGTTGCAGTCCTTCGAGGACTGCCGCTCCTTGGATCGATTCATATAGATGCGGCGTCTGTTTGAAGTGCAGCCATGGGGCAGCACGATATCAATTTGTAAATAAACGCGGACACAATGTCATACAGTTAGCACCGCGCATGGTTCCCGCCCTTGAGGCGCCTTGCTCCGGAGCAGAGCGGAAATCGTCGGACCGGCATAGGATGTGCCGAATAAAGAGCCTTGTCGTTCGGGCGACGGCGCATCCTATGCCGAACCCAAAACGCTCGGCGTACCCACGAAATGAGGCGCATCATTCCCGGAAAGTGCAACGATGGCTTATCTTGATGACATTGAGGGCGTGTCCTCCATCCCCGAACCGGATCGATAGCGGCACGATGGCCAACACCGGCTGTACCATTGCCCCCTACACCCAAGGCGTGTAAGCTACTCACTCATTCTCACTCATTCAGGATCAGGCCGGATGTCGCATGAACGGCGAACAGCTCACCGCATTCATCCACCACCACCCGCTGCTCGGCGAGCAACTGCGCGCGTTGGCGGTCACCCCGCCGGCACGCACCAGGAAACCCCTGGCGCTGATGCACGAAGCCTCCCGCAACCTCTTCCTCGCCCCCATCATCACCCGCATCCTCGGCAACTACGGCCTGCCCTGGGAATGGCCTCAGGGCCGTTACGACGATGAACAGCCGCGGGACTACAAGACCTGGGCCGAAGGCCAGGGCGGCGACGCCGCCGCCATCCACGCCCGCCAACGCAGCGGCGAGCGCATCATGAACTTTCTCAACCTCATGTCCAAGGCAACGCTGAAGAACGATTGGCAGGCCCTGCGGGATGCGGTGCGCGCCGCTACCCCCGCCGCCCCGCATCCCGATAGGCATACCACAACGCCCCCAGCAACATCGCCAGGGACAGCGCAATGATCAACGCCCCCCAGAACCAGTAGGGCAACAGCAACTGCTCCTGGATCTGCATCGTATCGGAGAGCATCACCTGGCCGTCGATCTCCGCCTGATCCATGAACAGGTAATCGACCTGTTTGTAGGTACTGACGCAGGCCTGGATACCCAGAAACTGGATCACAAACGAACGCAAGGTCGGCCCCGCCTTCAGGATCAACAGCACCAGCACCCCCGCCAGTGACAGCACGGCGATCATGCCGAAAGGCGTGCGAATCCAGAACAGCGCGGAAATCAGCAGCGCCGCCGCCAGCAACATCAGCGCAAGATTGGCGCTCTTCGGGTTTCGCCCCGACAGGATAAAGAGCGCCCCCGCCAGCGGCGGCCCGAGCGGGCCGGACGCCGCGATCACCGCCTGAGAGAGATGGTCGAAGCGACCGCTAAGGTAACTGTATTCCGCCACTCCGGAACCATCCGCGTACAGGGTCAACGCCTCGAAGCGCCCGCCCATCGCCAGCGCCGCCAGGCCATGGGCCAGCTCATGGAACCAGGTCGCCAGGATGGCGAAAGGATACAGCACCAGATCCGCGCCGGGAATCTGCCACAGCGCGACGGTGATGATCGCGGCGAGGATCAGCCATTCGAGGCCATGACGGGGGAGGGTGCTTGGCTTGGGCACGGTTCGATCTAAACCAAAAGGGGTGTTGCGATGAAGCCCATGATATCACGCCGAGCCCCCGCCAGCCTCCAAACGAGATGTCATCGGATTGGAGAGATTCAGGGTACGCGCCTTGGGGTGTGAGGAAAAAGCGGAGCGGAGCATTACCGCCATCCGGAGCCGGTCTTCAGTCCGGCAGCCATAGCCGCGAAGCCGGGTCGAAGTCCGGGCGCGCGGCGCGGCGCGTCAGGCCGGGTGCTTCGCGCGACGGTGATTTAACATGGATTAAAACGCGCAGACCTCGCTCCTTCGTTACGTAAGGTAACGTAACGTCTGTTACCAGAGGTGACGTTCCTGTGTCGCAGCGCTCCCCCCCGCCCCCACAACTCCCTGCAACAAAAGCAAAAAATGGAACTGGCATCACATTTGCGCGCACTCGAACGCAAAATGTTACCCACACAAGACAGGGATCCGATGCCAGCAGGTCCAATACAACCCATCGCCGAGTTCCTCAACCTCCACGCCCCCTTCGCGCAAATGTCGGCGGAGGATGTGGAATATCTCGCCAAGCGCGCCAAGCAGGTCTTCTTCGCCGATGGGGACGTGATCTGCGGGCCGGAGGATGGCGTCGCCGATCGACTCTTCATTGTCAAGGAGGGGTTGGTGCGGGGCGGCGAGGCGGGGGGTGAGGCGGCCTGGGAGCTGGCCCCCGGCGAGTGCTTCCCGGTCGGGGCGTTGATCGGCAAGCGCGCTATGCGGGTGGCGAATCGCGCCGCCGCCGACACCTTCTGCCTGGAGATCGCCGGCGAAGACTTCTTCGAGCTGCTTAAGCGCAGCCCGCTGTTTCACGACTTCTGCACGCGGCGCATGGCGAACCTGCTGGATGACGCCCTGCGCAACATCCAGGCCGGCTCCGCCAGTCGCGTCGCCGAGGCCGGCGCCTCGCTGGATACCCCGTGCAGTCGCCTCATCGCCCGCAGCCCTTACAGTTGCCGTTTCGATACACCGCTTCGTGATGCGCTGGGCATCATGGCGCGGGAGCGCATCGGCAGCATGATCGTGGTCGACGAGGAGCGCGCCCCGCGCGGCATTCTCAACCTCTACGACGTGCTCAGCCGCGTCACCCTGCCGGCCCTGCCGCTGACGACCCAGATCGGCGAGGCGATGAACCCCGATGTCCTCACCATCGGCCCGCAACAGGCCGGTTACGAGGCGGCGATCCTGATGACCCGCCATGGTCGCGACCACATCTGCGTGGTCGATGAGCAATGCCGGCTGATCGGCGTGCTCTCGGAGCGGGACCTCTTCGCCCTGCAGCGGGTCGGCCTGGTCAGCCTCAGTCGCACCATCGCCCGCGCTGAGGACATAGACGAACTGGCCACCAAGGGCCGGGATATTCACCGTCTGGTGGATCGGATGATCGCCCAGGGCGCCTCCGTCGATCAGCTCAACAAGATCATCACCGAACTCAACGACGCCATCACCCAACGGGTGATCGAGCTCAACCTCGCGGATTGCGGCGAGCCGCCGGCGCCCTTCGTGTGGCTCTCCTTCGGCAGCGAGGGGCGGGTAGAGCAGACCCTCAAGACGGATCAGGACAACGGTATCCTCTTTATCGCCAAGAAGGAGGAGAAGAGTGCAATCCGGGAGCGCTTGCTGGAGCTGGCCGGGCGCATCAACCGTGATCTCGCCCGCTGCGGCTTTCCGCTCTGTCCCGGCAACATCATGGCCAGCAATCCGGATTGCTGTCTCACCCTCAAGGAGTGGAAGAAGCGGTTCGCCAAGTGGATCGAGCAGGGCACCCCGGAACACCTGCTCTACGCCACCATCTTCTTCGACTTTCGCCCCCTCCATGGCGACGAGACGCCGGTCCGGGAGCTGCGCGAGTGGCTCGCCGGAAAGGTAGCGAAGAACAGCCGTTTTCGTCAACAGATGGCGGTCAACGCCCTGCGCAACCGACCGCCGCTGGGGCTCTTCAGCGACTTTCGGGTGACCGGCGACAAGCACGAACACCCCCACACCCTGGACCTCAAGCTACATGGCGTCACCCCCTTCGTCGATGGCGCGCGTCTCATCGCCCTCGCCAACGAGGTCGGCGAGACCAACACCCTGGAGCGGCTGCGCGCCGCGGTGAACAAGGGCGCGTTGCGCGGCAGTGACGCCGAGGCGTGGATAAAGGCCTACCAGTTCATTCAGTTGCTGCGCATGCGCAACCACCAGCGCCAGGCCGACCTGGAGCAGCCGCTGGACAACCACTTCGACCCGGATCAGCTCGACGAACTCGACCGCCGCATCCTCAAGGAGGCCTTCCGGCAGGCGCGCAAGCTGCAAAACAGGCTGCGGTTGGAGTATCAGCTATGAGCCACTCCACGCAAACGCGGAGCGCGCGGCTCGACGCGCCAACGGGCTTTCCAAAACAGCGTTCATCTGTTTTTCAACCGCAAAGAGGAGTACATCACTATGTCCGATAAAAGCATGGCGGCTTACTGGAAGGCGAATCTTCGTCTTCTGGCGATCTGCCTGGTCATCTGGTTCATTGTCTCATACGGATTCGGCATCCTGCTCGTCGGTCCCCTTAATAGCATCTCCATCGCCGGCTATCCGCTGGGTTTCTGGTTCGCTCAACAGGGTTCCATCTACACCTTCGTGGCGTTGATCTTCTTCTACGCCTGGCGCATGAACAAACTGGACCGTGAATTCGGCGTCCAGGAAGACTGAGGAGCAGACAACACATGACCAATCTCGAAATCTGGACTTATCTGGTCGTTGGTATCACCTTCGCCCTCTATATCGGCATCGCCATCTGGGCGCGCGCCGGTACCACCGGCGAATTCTACGTCGCCGGCGGCGGCGTGCACCCGGTACTCAACGGCATGGCCACCGGCGCCGACTGGATGTCCGCGGCGTCGTTCATCTCCATGGCGGGCCTGATCGCCTTCAACGGCTATGGCGCATCCGTGTTCCTGATGGGCTGGACCGGCGGCTACGTGCTGCTGGCGCTGCTGCTTGCGCCCTACCTGCGGAAATTCGGCAAGTTCACCGTGCCCGAGTTCATCGGCGATCGTTACTACTCCAACACCGCGCGCATCGTCGCCGTGGCCTGTCTCATCATCGCTTCGATCACTTACGTAATCGGCCAGATGAAGGGCGTCGGCGTCGCCTTCTCCCGCTTCCTGGAGACCGACTACGACACCGGCCTCTACATCGGCATGGGTATCGTCTTCGTCTACGCGGTGATGGGCGGCATGAAGGGCATCACCTACACCCAGGTCGCCCAGTATGTGGTGCTGATCTTCGCCTATACCGTTCCGGCGGTCTTCATCTCCCTGCAACTCACCGGCCACGTCTTCCCTCAGACCGGCCTCGGCGCGACCATGAGCGGCGACAGTACCTATCTGCTGGAGAAGCTCGACCAGGTGCTGGTGGAGATCGGCTTTACCCAGTACACCACGACGGTAATGGGGAGCGATCTCAACATGTTCGCCTACACCCTGTCGCTGATGATCGGTACCGCCGGTCTGCCCCACGTCATCGTGCGCTTCTTCACCGTGCCGCGGGTGCGTGATGCCCGCCAGTCCGCCGGTTGGGCGCTGGTCTTCATCGCCATCCTCTACACCACCGCCCCAGCGGTCGGCGCGATGGCGATCTACAACCTGGTCAAGACCATGCAGCCAGGGGATCAGGTCGGCGTGACCGAGTCCTATCTCGCCTACGAGGAGCGCCCGGAGTGGTTCAAGAAGTGGGAGAACACCGGCCTGCTGGAGTTCGAAGACAAGAACAATGATGGCCGCATCACCTACTACAACGACAAGAACCCCGAGTTCGCCGCCGAGATGGAGGCCAAGGGCTTCGCCGGCAATGAAATGGTCAAGATCGACCGTGACATCATGGTGCTGGCCAATCCGGAGATCGCCAAGCTGCCCAACTGGGTAGTCGCGCTGGTGGTGGCCGGCGGGCTCGCGGCGGCGCTATCCACCGCCGCCGGCTTGTTGCTGGCGATCGCCTCGGCGATCTCCCATGACCTGCTCAAAGGGGTCTTCATGCCGAACATCTCGGAGAAGAACGAGCTGATGGCGAGTCGCGTCTCGATGGCGTTCGCGATCGTGGTGGCCGGCTTCCTCGGGCTCAATCCGCCCGGCTTCGCGGCGGGTACCGTGGCGTTGGCCTTTGGTCTCGCCGCCTCGTCGTTGTTCCCGGCGCTGATGCTCGGCATCTTCTACAAGCGCATGAACAACACCGGCGCCATCGCCGGCATGTCGGCGGGCATCGGCGTAACCATGCTGTACGTGTTCCAGCACAAGGGCATCTTCTTCATCCCCGGCACCGACTTCCTCGGCGGGATGGAGCCCAACTGGTTCCTCGGCATCTCCCCCAACGCCTTCGGCGTGGTGGGCGCGATCGTCAACTTCGCGGTCGCCATCATCGTCGCCAAGGTCACCGTGGAACCGCCGGAGCACATCCAGCACCTGGTAGAAGACATCCGCGTGCCCAAGGGCGCGGGCGTCGCTACCGGGCACTAAGGGCCTTTTGAATCGGCGGACGCCTCGGCGTCCGCCTTTTTTTGGAAAAGAATAGACAGGATTGACAGGATTTCTCAGGATTTACAGAATTTTTTTATTGAACCGCGGATTGACGCGGATGTACGCAGATTAATAACTAGTTTTATGCGTCAATTGTGAATGGCTTGGGCGATTTCCAGAAAAGCCCATACCGGGCGGCGCGAGGTTACCGCGGCGGTTGAAGGCCTGGTTTCAGCATCGATCGAAGGGTTCCCTCCCCCGCCGGAGCATGTCGTAAAAGCCCCTCTCCCCGAGGGAGAGGGGTTGGGGTGAGGGCTCAAATGCTTGAAAATACTCCAGTGCAAGAATTCGCTACCTGCCCCAATCAACCTTTTGCGACAGCCTCCGTCGGGGGAGGGTCAGGGAGGGCGGGGCTGGAATTGACGGGATGCTTCGAACTTCCCGCCAATGCCGAAGACCCTCCCCCCAGCCCCCTCCCGGCGGGAGGGGGAGTGGTTTTTGTGATTTCGGGTAATACCGCAAAACGCCCTCAATCACACTTTTTATGACCTAACGGGCATGTAGGAGATTCCAACACCCCGCTAAATGAATCGAGCTCAGGACTGCCAGTCCTTGAAGGACTGGCAGTCCTCCTGCTGATTCACAGTTACGAGGAGGGTGATAAAGAGCACGACTATTCAGAGGTTAGCGCCATGGTTGAGTCGCTAGCGGCTATTCAATCGGCGTAAATTCGCGTAATCTGTGGTTAAGCAATGAACAAATTTCTGTTAATCCTGAGAAATCCTGTTAATCCTGTCTATTAAAAATGGAAGTCGAACTGATCGAAATCCGCGAGTTCCTGGCCGAGCATCCGCCGTTCGACCATCTGCCCAGTGAGGAGCTGGATGAGTTGCCGCGGCGCTTGTCGGTGCGCTATCTGCGCCGCGGGACCGCTTTTCCCGGAATCACCGGCGACGGGGACCTGTGGCTGGTGCGCAAGGGCGGGGTGGAGATTCGGGATGACGAGGGGGCGCTGCTCGACAAGTTCGGCGAGGGGGATATCTGCGCCCCGGTTTGCGGCCAGCGCCAACCCGAAAAGCCGATCACCGGCATCACCATCGAGGACTCCCTCTTCTACCTGCTGCCCTGCGACCAGTTGCAGGCCCTGCGCGAACGCTCCGAGGCCTTTGATCGCCATTTCAGCGACTCGGTGGGCGGGCGGATCCGCCGGGCGATCACCGCCATGGGGGAGGGGGATGGTACCAGCCTGATGAGCGCCGAGATCTCCCAGTTGCTGCGTCGCCAGCCGGTGATCGTCGCGCCGGATACCACCATTCGCGATGCGGCGCGCTTGATGAATCGGGAACGGGTCTCGGCGGTGCTGATCTGCGACGGCAAGAACCTGCAAGGGATCGTCACCGACCGGGACCTGCGCAGCCGTTGCGTCGCCGCCGGCTGCAACATCAACAGCCCGATTCGCGAGATCATGACCGACCGCCTGATCAAGATCGCCCCCGATACCCTCGCTTTCGAGGCCCTCATGATCATGACCCGCATGAACATCCATCACATCCCGGTGGTGGGACGGGATGGCGTGGCGGGGCTGATCTCCAATAACGACCTGATCCGCCACCAGAGCAACAACTCCCTCTACCTGGTGGGTGATATCGGCAAGGCCCGGGATGTCGACGACCTGGAGATGGCGGCGCGCCGCATCCCCGACCTCCACATCCAGCTGGTACAGAGCGCGGCCAGCGCCTGGCACCTGGGACAGGCGATCTCCTCCATCAGCGACGCCCTCAGCGAACGCCTGATCCATCTTGCCCGCCAACGCATCGGCGAACCGCCGGTACCCTTCGCCTGGCTGGCGGTGGGGTCCCAGGCGCGGCGCGAACAGACCTCCCGTTCCGATCAGGACCACGCCCTGCTATTGAGTGACGACTACCGGGAAGAGGAGCACGGGGAGTACTTCAGCGCCCTCGCCGAGTTCGTCAGCGACGGCCTCGCCCGCTGCGGCTTTTACTACTGCCCCGGCAAGGTGATGGCCACCAATCCCGATTGGCGACAGCCCTTCGCGGTGTGGCGGGACTACTTCGACGGCTGGATTCGCAAGCCGGAGAAGCGCGCGCTGATGCTGGCGAGCAACTTCTTCGACATTCGCCCCATCGCCGGCGAGGAGTCCCTCTATGATCGCCTGCGCAGCGAGGTGCTGGAGCAGACCCAGGACAACCGCATCTTCATCGCCCACATGGCCGCCAACGCCCTGACCCACAAGCCCCCGCTGGGCTTCTTTCGCAACCTGGTGGTGATCCACGACGGCAAGCACGACAATACCGTCAACCTCAAGCAGCGCGGCATCATCCCCATCGTCGACCTGGCGCGCATCTTCGCCCTCTCCGGCGGGCTGCGGGAACTCAACACCGTCGACCGCCTGCGCGCCGCCGCCGAGGCGGGGCTGGTCAGCGCCGAGGGCATGGAGAGCCTGGAGGACGCCCTCGCCTTCATCGCCATGCTGCGCGCCCGTAACCAGGTCAATCAGCTGCGCGAGGGCAGGGAGGTGAACAACTACCTCAGCCCCGATGCCTTGAGCAAGAAGGAGCGGGTCCACCTGAAGGACGCCTTCTCCGCCATCGCCACCATGCAGAGCGTCTTCGCCCAACGCTACCAGACCGAAAGGTTCTACTGAATTGTTCGAACGCCTGCTCTCTCTTGATCAACAACGGAGCAGGATGCACCGACGACTGCCAGAGGGTCCGCTGCGGGAGTACCTCGCGCAACCCTTCCCGGACCCGAAACGGGATTGCCGAGAGGTGGAGTACCTGTCGCTGGACCTGGAGACCACCGGCCTCTCGCCGAAACAGGATCGTATCCTCAGTTTCGGCCATGTAGTGATGAAGGGGATGAGTATCGAGCTCGGCGGCGCCGCCCATCGGGTGGTCCGGGTAGATCAGCCGCTGGATGAGAACAACGTGGTGATCCACCAGCTCACCGATGACGCCATCGCCTCCGGCGAGCCGCTGGCCCAGGTCATGAGGGATTTCCTCAAGGCCCTTGCGGGGCGCGTGCTGCTGGCCCATCATGCGGAGCTGGAGTTCGGCTTTATCGACCACCTCTGTCGCAAGGTCTGTGGCGAGCGCTTTCTGACGCGGGTGGTGGACACCCAATGGATCGCCCGGCGCACCCTGGAACGGCGTAACCAGCCCTTCGGTGGCAGCGATTTGCGCTTGTTCAATCTGCGCGAGCATTATAACCTGCCCCGTTATAATGCCCATAACGCACTCAGCGACGCCCTCGCCGCGGCCGAACTCTTCGCCGCCCAGGTCGCCGAAAGGGAGACGAAAAAAATGCCCCTGGGAGATTTCCTGAGGCGCATGTAGCCCAAAGCCCCTCTCCCGAGGGAGAGGGGTTGGGGTGAGGGCTCCAAAAGCCCCTCTCCCGAGGGAGAGGGGTTGGGGTGAGGGCTCAAACGAGAAAATGTAGCCCGGATGGGGCATTCTTCAAAGAACTCTAGTTTACACTCCGCGGTCCTGGGAGCGAGGGCTTCCAGCCCTCACGAGGACAGGATGTCCTCGCTCCCAAAGGAAAGGGTAAAGTGCTTCGGAGGTAACCGTTCACAGCCCGTACCGAAAACTCCCTCTCCCCTCGGGAGAGGGCTGGGGGGAGGGTCTTCGGCGCTGGCAGGGGAGCTCGAAGGCTCAATCCATTTTTTTTGGTGGATGCACCCGGCTTATCCACCAACCAACGCACAATTTGTCTATCGCTTGAGGAGGAAAAACATGTCAGAAGTCAAACTCTACCCCGTACCCGCCGATTTCGGCGCCCAGGCCAACATCACCAAGGCCCAGTACGACGAGATGTACCAGCGCTCCGTAGATGACCCCGAAGGGTTCTGGGGCGAAATGGCGGAGAAGTTCCTCACCTGGACCAAGCCCTGGGACAAGGTGATGGACTACAGCTACGACGCCAACGACCTCTACATCAAGTGGTTCAGCGGCGGCCAGCTCAACGCCTCCTACAACTGCCTGGATCGTCACCTCGACACCCGCGGCGACCAGACCGCCATCATCTGGGAAGGGGACGACCCCAGCGTCGACAAGAAGATCACCTACAACGAGCTGCACGAAGAGGTCTGCCGCTTCGCCAACGCCATGAAGGCGCGCGGCGTCAAGAAAGGGGATCGGGTCAGCATCTACATGCCGATGATCCCCGAGGCCGCCGTCGCCATGCTCGCCTGCACCAGAATCGGCGCGGTTCACTCCATCGTCTTCGGCGGCTTCTCGCCGGACGCCCTGCGTGATCGCATCCTCGACTCCGACTGCCGGATGGTGATCACCTCCGACGAAGGGCTGCGCGGCTCCAAGCGCGTCCCCCTCAAGGCCAACGTCGACAAGGCCCTGGAGGAGTGCCCCAACGTCAACACCGTCTTCGTGGTCAAGCACACCGGCGGCGATATCGCCTGGAGTGAGGGTCGCGACGTCTGGTACGGCGAGGCCTGCGCCGCCGCCGCCGCCGTCTGCGAGCCAGAGCCGATGGACGCCGAAGACCCCATGTTCATCCTCTACACCTCCGGCTCCACCGGCAAGCCCAAGGGCGTGCTCCACACCACCGGCGGCTATATGCTCTACTCCGCCATCACCCACAAGTACACCTTCGACTACAAGGATGGCGAGGTCTACTGGTGCACCGCCGACGTCGGCTGGGTGACGGGGCATTCGTACATCGTCTACGGCCCGCTGGCCAATGGGGCCATCACCCTGATGTTCGAAGGCGTGCCCAGCTACCCGGATGCCTCAAGATTCTGGCAGGTCTGCGACAAGCACAACGTCGCCACCTTCTACACCGCGCCCACCGCCATCCGTGCGCTGATGCGCGAGGGCGACGAACCGGTCACCAAGACCCAGCGCACCAGCCTGCGTCTGCTTGGCACCGTCGGCGAACCCATCAACCCGGAAGCCTGGGAGTGGTACTACCACGTCATCGGCAACGAGCGCTGCCCCATCGTCGACACCTGGTGGCAGACCGAGACCGGCGGCCACCTCATCACCCCGCTGCCCGGCGCCACCGACCTCAAACCCGGCTCCGCCACCAAGCCCTTCTTCGGCGTCGTCCCCGCCATCGTCGACCCCCAGGACGGCACCCCCCTGGAAGGGGCCTGTGAAGGCGCGCTGGTCATCACCCGTCCCTGGCCGGGACAGATGCGCAGCGTCTACGGCGACCACGGTCGCTTCGCCGACACCTACTTCCGGACCTATCCCGGCAACTACTTCACCGGCGACGGCGCCCGTCGCGACGAAGACGGCTACTACTGGATCACCGGCCGCATGGACGACGTCATCAACGTCTCCGGTCACCGCATGGGCACCGCCGAGGTGGAATCCGCGCTGGTCCTCCACGAAGCCGTCGCCGAGGCCGCCGTCGTCGGCTACCCCCACGACATCAAGGGCCAGGGCATCTACTGCTACGTCACCCTGGTGAAGGGCGTCGAACCCAGCGACGAACTCAAGAAGGAGCTGGTCAAGCAAGTCCGCACCGAGATCGGCCCCATCGCCAGCCCCGACGTCATCCAATGGGCCCCCGGCCTCCCCAAGACCCGCTCCGGCAAGATCATGCGCCGCATCCTGCGCAAGGTCGCCGCCAACGAGCTCGACACCCTCGGCGACACCTCCACCCTCGCCGACCCCAGCGTCGTCGACGACCTCATCGACAACCGCGCCAACAAGTAACTCGCGTCGACTTTTGACCGATGCCAGAGAAGCCGCCGGCGGAGACGCCGTCGGCTTTTTTGTGCGCAAAATCACCAAAACCACTCCCCCTCCCACCGGGAAGGGGCCGGGGCGAGGGTCTTCGATATTGGCAGGGGGGGCAAATTATCACGCCAACACCACTCCCCCTCCCTGACCCTCCCCCTTCCCCGCCGGAGGTTGTCGTAAAAGCCCCTCTCCCCGAGGAGGGGCTAGCAATACGGCATAGCAGCGTGCGGTACTGATCCCAGCGTGACGGCGCGCCATCCTCACGCATCAGGAAAACTTCGAAATTGATGTTGACATTTTAACCCCTTCGTGGCTAAATTACCCAACCGAAGCCTTGCAATTTACCAAATTTCGTGCCATACCTCCCGCCCAATCAAGAGTTCCGTGAGGTTGGTCACAAAATAACACCGAAAATTGACTGGTTGTCGGCTTTTATGAGATTATGCCGACGTCGGCCATAACGCTTTTAGGACCGACGTCGGCCTAATTACTGTTGGACTAAACAAAGTAGAAAACTGCCGAATCCCAATCCCGCCG
>JAABSM010000075.1 GCA_011390365.1 Gammaproteobacteria bacterium | reverse complement strand
TTGTCGCTCGATCGTCGGCACATCCTATGCAGAACCAAAAACGGTCGGCGTACCCACGAAATGAGGCGCATCATTCCCGGCAAATACAACGATGGCTTAATCTTAATGAGATTGGGAGCGGAGAAGCAAGACCCGCCGTTACCGAAAACGGGGAGACAATGATCAAGCTGGCTTGGTTGGCCATGGCGTGCCTCATCGCGCCGCTTCCGTTCGCCCCCGCCGGCGCGGCGGAGGCGGCGGGGGATCTCTGGCAGCGGATTCGCGCAGGTTTGCGCTTCGAGGTGATTGCTCGCCCGGAGGTGGAGGCCCAGCTGGAGGGGATCCTTCGCCGCAAGATGTTTTCCGGCGCGGTACAGCGCCGCGCCCGTCCCTATCTCCACTACATTGTCGAACAGGTCGAGCGTCGCGGCCTGCCCATGGAGTTGGCGCTGTTACCGGCGGTGGAGAGCGGCTTCCAGCCCTTTGCGGAGTCGTCGGAGGGGGCGACCGGGCTGTGGCAATTCACCGCCGCGACCGGCCTCGAACACGGCCTGGCGCAGGGTTGGTGGTACGACGGCCGACGGGATCCATTGGCTTCCACCCGTGCCGCGCTGGATTATCTGAGTTATCTTGCGGGCCAGTTCGATGGCGACTGGATGCTGGCGCTGGCCGCCTACAATGCCGGCATCGGCCGGGTGCGGGCGGCGCGGCGGGCGAGTCTGACGGAGGGCGGGGATGGCCAGTTCTGGTCCCTCGATCTGCCGCTGGAGACGCGCCAGTATGTGCCGCGGGTGATCGCCCTGGGGTGGCTGGTGGCGCAACCGCGGCGATATGGGGTGGCGCTGACGGCGATGCCGGACCATTCTCAGTTTACCCCCGTGGCGGTGGAGCATGACCTGACCCTGCAACAGATCGCCGCAATGGCTGATCTGGACGAGGATGCCCTGGTCAGGCTCAATGCCGGCCTCAATCCCCTGTTGCCCCTGATCGAGACGGAGACGCCGGTGCTGATCCCCATCGCCGGCGTCGATCGCCTGCGCCAGGGTCTTGCCGAACGGGGTGATGGCATGGCGCTGGCCCAAGGCTTGATCCGGGAGGCCGCGGGGCGGCGTCTGCTGGGGCTGTTGCGGAAGGCCCATGCGCGGACGATGGAGGCGAGACCGGATGCGCCGACCCTGTCGTCGTTATGGGTCAGGGAACGCCTCGCCTATCACGCCAGGCAGGCCCAACGGCGGGATGCGGAGCGGCGCAAGCGCATCCATGTGGTGCGGGCGGGGGAGTCGCTGCTTGAGATCGCCATCGCCTACCGCGTCGAGCCGGACCTGATCAGCGAGTGGAATGATCTCGATCCGGGCGATGGGGTGCGACCGGGGCAGGCGCTGATCATCTGGGAGATGGGTTGAGGCGCTTTGCCAACACGACGATTGCCGGAAATCGCGCAACTCGCCGTTATCGGCTTGGCCGAGGAGTGGGGGACGCGCTCAATGTCGTTAAGTTAGGGCCATATGCGCGCTCTCTCCCTTGATGCGCCTTGTTCCGGTGCAGCCCGAAGATTGCGTGGCTTGCATGGGATGTGCCACCATGGCTTAACTTGGGCGATTTCTGTCATTCTGTCATTGAGTACCCGCCTTGGCGTTTGCGAGGCAATCGCACCGTTCCAGGGCTCTACTCGAAACGGAGGCCGCATCACTATCCGTCGAAATCGTCATGGTCGGACGCTGGGTCGGCGGGGCGCCGCCGCGATCCCGGCGCGGGCGCGTGGTTTCCCAATCCCTCTCCCCCTTGCGATGCCGCTTCGTCATCCGGCGCCGGTGTCGGCAATCCCAGGCTGATCTCCACCACATGTCGACCGATCAGGGTGACATGGCCGCTGTATCGCTCCAGGCCCTGTTCACTGAACTCGAACCGGTACACCCGCCGCAGGCGCAGCTTGCCTTTGGAGTGCAGGCGGACGCGGCTCAGCGCCACGGTCTGATCCAGTAACTGGACCCCCCTCTCCCGGCACCCCTTGACGCAGGCGCGCACCGCGATCTCCCGTGCGCGCATGGCGTTTACCCACAGGGCGGCGAGAATGGCGAGGATAAGTAAGCCGGAGAAGGTGGACATTTGATAGAATCATCTCGGTTGACCCGAAACGAGAGGCCAGCGGCCCATTTCGGGTGAAGGTTGCAGCCACCACAGTTTGCCACAAAATGGCGGGTGATGGGCGTACCCGGAAACACGAGGGCTGAGTGGGACGCATTCGAGTGATTCGGCGGGACATTGCCAGCCTGGTGGTGGATGCCATCGTCAATGCGGCCAACGGCGGGATGATTTCGACGAAATCATCGCCTGCTGTTTCAGCCCACGGGGTGCGCATCGCTATCAAGGCCTGCCGCCGGAATTTTCCCGACGCCCAGGATAGCGGCGAAGAGAGCCGGAACACGAATCAAACGCAGGACTGTCACGCCTCCAGGGGGCTGGCGGTCCTCGTAATTGATGCACGCTAAACACCAATCCAGAAGCCTTTTTCTTTATGTCCAGAAAAAACAAGACGCCCCTTGACGCGGTCGAGTCCCGCGCCGCCTTCTCTCTTGCCGGCATCTTTGGCCTGCGCATGCTCGGCCTGTTTCTGATCCTGCCGGTATTCGCCCTCTACGCCGAACACCTGGATGGGGTGACGCCGCTGCTGGCGGGGGTGGCGATCGGCGCCTACGGCCTGACCCAGGCGGCGTTGCAGATCCCCTTCGGCATGTTGTCCGACCGCCTCGGGCGCAAGCCGGTGATCATCGCCGGGCTGCTGATCTTTGCCGCGGGGAGCGCGGTGGCGGCGATGTCGGAGACCATCGAAGGGGTGATCCTGGGTCGCGCCCTGCAAGGCAGCGGCGCGGTGGCGGCGGCGATCATGGCCCTCGCCGCGGATCTCACCCGGGAGCAGCACCGCACCCGCATCATGGCGGTGATCGGCATGAGCATCGGCTTCGCCTTTACCCTGTCGCTAATCCTCGGGCCGATCCTGGATGGCTGGATCGGGGTGCCCGGCATCTTCTGGCTGACCGCGGTGCTGGCGCTGGCGGGGGTGGCGATCGTGGTGTTATTGGTGCCGGATCCCGCCGAGAGCCGCTTTCACCGGGATGCGGAGGTGGCGCCGGGGGGGCTGGGCGTGGCCCTGCGCAACCCGGAACTGCTGCGTCTCGATGTGGGCATCCTGGTGCTGCACATGGTCCTCACCGCGATGTTCGTGGTGTTGCCGCTGGCGTTGCGGGACTTCGCCGAGGTGGCGCCGGGGCGTCACTGGCTGGTCTACCTGCCGGTGATGCTGCTCGCCATGGGGCTGATGGTGCCGTTTATCGTGATCGCCGAAAAGCGGCGCAAGATGAAGCCGGTGATGCTCAGCGCGATCACCCTGCTGGGGGCGGCGCTGGGGGGGTTCTACCTTTGGCACGACTCGCTGGTCGGGATCGCGGTCTGCCTGCTGCTCTTCTTTACCGCCTTCAATATTGCCGAGGCGAGCCTGCCATCGCTGGTCTCCAAGATCGCCCCCGCCGCCGGCAAGGGCTCGGCGATGGGCGTCTACTCCACCTCCCAGTTTCTCGGCGCCTTCGCCGGCGGCGTGGCGGGGGGCTGGATTCATCAGCAGTTTGGCATCGCCGAGGTGTTCCTGTTCTGCCTCGCCGCGGTGGCGGTGTGGCTGATCGCGGCGGCGGGGATGCGTCGCCCCCGTCATCTGCGCAACCATATCGCGACCGTCGGGAACATGAGCGCCTCTCAGGCCGCGGAGTTGCGCGGCATGCTGATCGAGCTCGACGGCGTGGAAGAGGCGGAAGCGGTGGCGGAAGAGGGCCTCGTCTACCTTAAAATTGACGCAGATATTACATCCGAGTCCCAGGTGGATGAATTTTTGCGGCGACGGTTGTAGACTGTACCGCGGAAGTGAATTTTGCCCTGGTTTTCCATGAAGGTCGTCTTTCACGAGGCGATCGGGGGCGAACCGGATAATCTGGAGGATAGATGGCGACTAGAGGTGTCAACAAGGTAATTCTCATCGGCAACCTGGGTGCGGATCCGGAGGTGCGCTACATGCCCAGCGGCGGGGCGGTCACCAACGTCTCCCTCGCCACATCCGATATCTGGAAGGACAAGAATACCGGCGAGCCCCAGGAACGTACCGAGTGGCATCGCGTGGTGTTTTTCAACCGCCTTGCGGAAGTGGTTGGAGAGTATCTCAAGAAGGGCTCCAAGATCTATGTGGAGGGAAGTCTCAGAACCCGCAAATGGCAGGGGCAGGATGGCCAGGACCGCTACACCACGGAGATCGTCGCCAACGAGATGCAGATGCTGGACAGTCGCGGCGGCGGCGGTTCGGCCGATTTCGCGGGCGGCAACCGCGGCGCCGGGGGGTATGGCGGAGCGCAGGGGGCGGGCGTCCCTCAGCCCCGTCCCGGGCCATCCGCGGGGGGGCCGGCTCCCGGGGGGGCTTCGGGGCCGGCTCCCGCGCCGGCGGCGGACAGTGATTTTGACGATGACATACCCTTTTGAAAGGTTCCGGCACGGAGTGGCCGATGCGCGGGGATATGGAGGTCCGTCGGTCGGTGCTGAACCGCCCGCGGCGAGGTCGGTTGGGGGTTGATTGATGGGATATCGGAAGCGAACAGGTTGTTTGGCGATAGCGGGTGCGCTGCTGGCGAGTTCGGCGGCGGTAGAGAGCGCCAAGCTCTACCGCTGGGTGGATGATGAAGGTAATATCTACTATTCGGATCAGGTTCCGCCAAGCGAGGTAGAGAAGGAGCGGGCGGTGCTCGACAGGCACGGCATGAAGGTCGATGAGGTCGAGCAGGCCAAGAGCCGCGAACAGTTGCTGCTGGAACATCAGCGCCATCTGGAGCTGGAGAGGTTGCGCAAGGAGCAGCAGCGCCTGATCGCCGAACAGGAGGCGAAAGACCGGATCCTGCTGCGCACCTTCGGTTCGGAGGAGGATATCACCCTCGCCCGGGACAATCGCCTCAATGCCCTGGATGTGAATATCCAGATCCTCAAGTCCAATGTCCAGCGGGCCAAGGATCAGCTCGCCTACTTGCAGAAACAGGCCGCCAACCTGGAGCGCCAGGGCAAGAAGATCGACAAGGGGCTGGCCGAAGATATCGATCGCTTTCGCACCAAGTTGCGGGTCCACTATGGGGACATTATCGCCAAGGAGCAGGAAAAGGAGGCGATCTTTGCCGAGTACGGCAAGGGTATGGAGCGGTTCCGAGAGCTCAAGGATATCGAAGAGCCGGTGCATACCTCGGAGCAGGATGAGAAGCGCCTGAGTTCGCTGCTGCAAAACGTCTACACCTGTCAGAACGCGACGATCTGCGACCAGCTGTGGGGGGCGGCGGAGGATTACGCCAAGCGCCATGCGACCACTCGCATGGAGATCATCAGCGATAGCATCATCCTCAGTACTCCGCCCCACAAGCCCGAGGATATCAGTATCACCATCTCCCGTATCGAAACAAAGGACGGCGACGAAGTCATGCTCTTCATGGACTTGCAGTGCGCGAGTTCGCCGTCGGGCAAGGAGTTCTGCGCAAGCGACAAGGTCGCCGCCATCAAGCAGGAGTTTCCGCGCCTGATGGCCGCGGAGGCGGAGAGGATCGCCGCCAATGGCCGCTGATGCCGGTGCTGTGTTCATCTGGCGTTACAGCCCTGGGGCGGTGCCATTGGCCCTCATGCGGCGAGGCGTGAACTGCTGTCGTAAACCCGATCGATATCGGCCCCGCCGAATTCCGCCAGCTCGCGGGTCGGGGTTGATACGCCGCGTCGCATCCCCATATCCCCCCGGTATCTAACCAGCGCTCAACGGCGGGGACCCCCCATGGCAGTACGCATCAAGAGTCATTGGCACGATGACGCCCAGCAACGTAGCTCCGAGGAGATCGGCGGGGCGATTGCCTTTAATGGCTGGCGGCTGGGCCTTGATAAGGCGATCAACCTGCATGGCGAGGATTTCGTCTACCGTGACGACCAGCAACGCCTCGATGTCATCGCCGAATACATGATCTTCCAGATCCAGGTGGTGGATCGCCTCGCCCACAAATACCTCGACGAAGAGGGGCGGCAAGGCGTGGTTACCGCGCTGGCCCTGCGCGTGGCCGACTATGTCCAGGATAACGGCGAGGACCTGCTCGGCGCGGGGGATCACCGCGGGCGATTCATCGAGACCCTCAACCAGCGCGCCGCCGAGTATTCGGAATTGCCCTTTGACGCCCAGGGCCCCGGCTACGCCTTCTACCGCCATCTTGGCAGTGAGATCCAGGGGCTGATGGGGCATGCCGGGGAGAACCGCTGGGTCATCGACCAGGTAATGGACGTGGACGGCCCCCAGGTCTACAAACAACTCACGCGCATCGTGCGGGACCTTCTCGACTGAATCCCACGGAGGAGTCATGCGTCCTATTCAAATCGTCTCCGTTCTGGAAACCGAGTTTCGCAGTACCGAGCAGGGCCACCACACCCCGGTGATGCTGTGGGGCCCGCCCGGCGTGGGAAAATCCCAGATGGTGGCCCAGGTCGCCACCAGCCATGGCGTGCCGGTGATCGACATCCGACTCTCCCAGATGGAGCCCAGCGATCTGCGCGGCATCCCCTTTCGCAGTGGCGAGCAGGTGGAGTGGGCGATCCCGGCGATGCTACCCGATGAGGTGCGTCATGGCCCCACCGGCATCCTCTTTCTCGATGAGATCACCTCCGCCCCGCCCGGGGTCTCCGCCGCCGCCTATCAGCTGATCCTGGATCGGCGGCTTGGCGAGTACCAGGTCCCTCGAGGCTGGGCGATCTTCGCCGCCGGCAACCGTCAGGGTGATCGCGGTGTCACCTACGCCATGCCCGCCCCGCTGGCCAATCGCTTCTCCCACTTCGACGTCGAGACCCATCTTGACGACTGGGTTCACTGGGCCTATCGCAACCAGATCGACGAGCGGGTGATCGGCTTTTTGCGCTTTCGCCCCGAGTTGTTGTTCGACTTCGATCCCGCCCACAATCCGGTCGCCTTCCCCTCGCCCCGCTCCTGGGAGTTCGCCCATCGCGGCCTCCAGAAGTTCGGCGGCAACGCCAAGCTGCTGCAAGGGGCGCTCCAGGCCTGCGTCGGCCCCGCCGCCGGCATCGAACTGCACGCCTTCGTCAACAGCCTCGACAAGATGCCGGATCTGGACGCCATTCTCGCTGGCGAAGAGCAGGCGGTGCCGGACGAAATCGACCTGCAATACGCCGTCGCCGCAGCCCTGGTGGGGCGGGCCATTCGCGCCGCCGGCAGCTCCGACGCAAGCCAAGTGCTGGGGCGCATCCTCGACTACGCCGGGCTCTTCCCCCAACGCGAAATGGGCGTGATGCTGGTCTCCGACCTGCACCGCGCGATCGGCAACGAACTCTTTCAGGTCCCCCAATTCAACGCATGGGCGCAGGCGGTTTCTGATATCATGCTCAGTTGAAAAATCGATTCACCACCGAGTACACAGAGAGCACAGAGGTTTGTTTGAGGGGCGCATGAGCCCTTCTTTGCGAGGGAGACGGTTGGTCGAGTGCTTGGGCAGTTCATGCTGACCTGGCGGCTGCATCGGGTGTTCGTTACCTAAGCCACCCCTCTGTGACCTCTGTGTTCTCTGTGGTTAATTAATCTAACACCCCGGATCCAACTGAATGCCCATTACCGAGAAGCAGAAACGCCAACTCAAGAAACTCGTCCACCACCTCAAACCGGTGGTGATCGTCGGTCAGCACGGCCTGAGCGACAACATCCACCACGAGATCGACATCGCCCTGGATCACCATGAACTGATCAAGGTGCGGGTCAACGCCGGCGACAAGGAGGAGCGCAAGGCCATGATCGACACCATCCTCGAGCGCTCCGGCGCGGAGCTGATCCTCACCGTCGGCCACGTCGCCGCCTTCTTTCGGCGCAACGCCGACGACCCCAAGATATCCCTCAGTGCATAGCCGCTTCATGGATCGCCGAGCTGAGCTCGGCGATCCAACAAGGCGCCACTTTTGTTTTATGCATAAAATTCGCGGGCATCTGCGTTAATCCGCGGTTCAAACGATGAAAGGCATAGTAGCGGCAGGACATCATCACACCGCGGAGTCCGCCCGCGAAATCCTCAATGAAGGCGGCAATGCCTTCGACGCCGCCCTTGCCGCATTGTGCGCCGCCACGGTCTGTGAACCGGTACTGGCCTCCCTTGGCGGCGGCGGTTTTCTGCTCGCCGACGGGCCGGGCATCAAGCCGCGCATCTTCGACTTCTTCGTGCAGACCCCGAAACGGCGACGCCCGCCGGACGAAATCGACTTTCGCCCCATTACCGCCGACTTTGGCGCGGTTACCCAGGAGTTTCACACCGGCCCTGGCGCCATCGCCACCCCGGGCGTGGCCGCGGGACTTTTTGCGGTGCATCGCGAGTTGGGACGCATGCCCCTGCGACGCATCGTCGAACCGGCGCTGGCGCTGGCAAGAAACGGCATCACCATGAATCGCCTTCAGGCCTATGTGCTGGATGTGGTCTCCCCCATCTATGTCAGCGACCCCAAAACCCTGGCCCACTATGGCAGCGCCTCCCGCCCCGGCCGCCTGCTGGTGGCGGGCGATCTCCTGCTCCAGCCGCAACTGGCGGATGTGCTGGAGACCCTCGCCATCGAAGGGGAGGGGCTCTTCTATCGCGGCGAGATCGCCGCCGCGCTGCTGGGGATCACCGAAAATGGCGGCTTTCTCACCCGCGAGGATCTGGAGGGCTACCGAGTAGCGGTGCGCGCGCCGTTGAGCCTTCGCTATCGCGATCGTCTGGTGCTCACCAACCCGCCCCCCAGCACCGGCGGCATCCTCATCGCCTTCGCCTTGCAGTTGCTTGAGCGGCAGGCATTCGGCGCCGGCGACGCCGCCTACGCCTTGCTCATCGCCCGTGCCATGGCCGCCGCCGAACGGGTGCGCGAGGAGTGCCGCGAGGGGCTGGAGGCGATCCTCGATGAAGCGTTGCTCGCCCGCTATGTCGCCGAGATCCGCGGCAAGCCGCAGGCGCAACGTGGCACTACCCACATCAGCGTCATCGATGGCCAGGGCAACGCCGCCAGCCTCACCCTCTCCAATGGCGAGGGCTGCGGCCACCTGATTCCGGGCGCCGGCATCATGCCCAACAACATGCTCGGCGAAGAGGACCTCAACCCCGGCGGCTTCCACCGCTGGCCCGCGGACCGGCGCATGGTCTCGATGATGGCCCCGACCCTGGTGCTCAGTGAAAACGGCGACAAACTGGTTACCGGCTCCGGCGGCTCCAACCGCATCCGCTCCGCCATCCTGCAACTGCTGATCAATCGCATCGACCGCAAGCTGCCGCTTGTCGACGCGGTCCACGCACCGCGCATCCACCTGGAAAAGGGGCTCCTCAGCATCGAAGGCGGCCACACCGAAGCCGAGATCCGCGCCCTCTCCGCCGCATATCCTGAAAACCAGTGCTGGGACGAGATCAATCTCTTCTTTGGCGGCGCTCACTCGGTGGAGTCCTCCCGCGGCGGTCTGGAGGGGGCGGGGGATCCGCGCAGGGATGGGGTATGCATGAGGGTCGATGCTCGGTAGAGGTTCAGGTCTCCTGATCTCAGGGATGCCGTGACGCCTCCATTTCGAAACACATCCGCGGTCTCGTTCTTGGAGATCGGTTTGCGGTGGCGTTGAGCGCCACGCCCAATTTCTCGATGATCGTATCGGCGCGATAGGCGATCAGTGCCACGGCGGCAAGGACCTCGCTGGATGTGCGGACGGTGTACAATGACCGCCGCGGCTACCTCCCCGCCTGCGAGACTTGGGCCGAGGGCCTGGAGGCCGCGGGGGGTGAGCAAACCCAATTCGGTTGTGAGCGGGTGATGGTGGTATAAAGCCATTTTCCATCAGGCGCCAGACCCGCTCTCCGTGCGAGGGGCGGCCATCAAGCGCTTGCCGACAGATTGATCGAGTAGCCCCCAATGACCACGGACAGAACCCCCGCGACGCCCGCCGAGGGCGCCTTCCCCTTTCCCATCGTCGGCATCGGTTGTTCGGCGGGCGGGCTGGAGGCGTTGGAGCGCTTTCTGACCCATCTGGCCGCCGACAGCGGCCTGGCCATCGTCATCGTTCAGCACCTTGCGCCGGATCATGACAGCGCCTTGCCCGACCTGCTTCATCGCACCACCTCCCTGGATGTGGTGGAGGCGGGCGACGGCATGGTCGTCGAGCCCGACCGGGTTTACGTGATCCCGCCCAACCGCGACCTGTCGTTGCTTCATGGTCGCCTCCATCTGCTTGAGCCGGCGGCGCCGCGGGGTCTGCGCCTGCCCGTCGACTTCTTTCTGCGCACCCTTGCCGAGGACCGGCGGCAGGCGGCCATCGGCGTGATCCTTTCGGGCATGGGGTCGGATGGGGTCTTGGGGCTGCGCGCCATCAAGGAGAAGGGCGGGCTCACGCTGGTGCAGGAGCCCGCCAGCGCCGAGGCCGAGAGCATGCCGCGCAGCGCCATCGAGGCCGGGGTCGCCGATATCATCGCGCCGCCCGAGTCGCTGCCGGGCAGGCTGATCGAATACCTGCGCCATCCGCGGCACGGGCTATCGTCGGAGGTTCCGCGGACGAGCGAAATCCTCAGCGCCATCGACAAGATCGTGATCCTGCTGCGCGACCGCAGTGGCAACGACTTCTCTCTCTACAAGACCAACACCCTCTATCGCCGCATCGATCGGCGTCTGGCGGTGCACCGGATCGCCAATCTGGACGACTATGTGCGCTACCTGCGCAACAACCCCCATGAGGTGGATCTGCTGTTCAAGGAGCTGCTGATCGGCGTCACCCATTTTTTTCGCGATGCGCCGGTCTGGGAAACCCTGCGCGACGAGGCCATTCCGGCGCTGCTGGCGCGCCATCCCGAGGGGGCCGCGCTGCGCGCCTGGACACCCGCCTGCTCCACCGGCGAGGAGGCCTATTCGCTGGCGATGGTGTTCCGCGAGGCCGTGGAACGGCGCCGGCCGGTGGCCCGCTTCACCTTGCAGATCTATGCCACCGACCTCGACCCGGACGCCATCGCCCAGGCGCGCAAGGGCCGCTACCCGGAGAACATCGCGGCGGACGTCGCCCCCGAGCGTCTGGCCCGCTGGTTCGTCGCCGACGACGATGGCGGCTATCGCGTCGTCAAGGAGATCCGCCGGATGGTGGTCTTCGCGCCCCAGAACATCATCTCCGACCCGCCCTTCACCAAGCTCGACCTGCTTTGCTGCCGCAACCTGCTGATCTATTTCGAACCCCAGCTCCAGAAACGGCTCCTGCCGCTGTTCTACTACGCCCTGAAACCCGGCGGGCTGCTGCTGCTCGGCAGCGCCGAGACCATCGGCGACCACGCCCACCTGTTCGCCCCCGCTCACCCCAAGGCGCACCTCTATCAGCGACTGGACAAGGGATCGGCGGCGGAGCTGACCTTTCCCGGCAAGACGCCGCGGCCGGCGGCCCAGGTCGTCGAGCCGCCCGCCGGGGCGGGGGGCGACGATCTCGGGCAACTGACCGACCGACTGATCCAGCAGCAGTTCGCGCCCGCCGCGGTGCTGGTGAACGTAGATGGCGACATCCTCTACATCAGCGGGCGTACCGGCAAGTACCTGGAGCCCGCCGCCGGCAAGACCAACATGAACCTGCACGCCATGGCCCGCGAGGGGCTGCGCGAGGCGCTGATCGGGGTAATCCGCAAGGCCGCGAGGGACCCGCGGCCGATCCGCCTCGACGGCCTGCGGGTGGGAACCAACGGCGTCGCCCAGATGGTCGACGTGATCGTGCAGGGGATCGAACGGCCCGAGCCCCTGCGCGGGCGGGTCATCGTGGTGTTCAAGGATATGCCGACGGCGCCCGGGCGGCGGCGCGCGACCAAGGGGGGCGCCAACGCGGCCCAGCAGGCCCTGGAGCAGGAGCTGGAACGGACCCGCGAGGCGCTGCGGGTCAGCCGGGAGGAGATGCAGACCACGGTGGAGGAGTTCAGATCGAGCAACGAGGAGTTGCAATCCGCCAACGAGGAGCTGCAATCGAGCAACGAGGAGGTCACCACCTCCAAGGAGGAGTTGCAATCCCTCAACGAGGAGTTGCAGACCGTGAACGCCGAGCTGCAATCCAAGGTGGACGACCTCACCTGGGTGCGCAACGACATGACCAACCTGCTCAACAGCACCGAGATCGCCACCATCTTTCTCGACAACGAGATGAAGCTGCGCCGCTTCACCACCCACGCCACCAAGCTCTTCAAGCTGATCCCCGGCGATGTCGGGCGCCCCCTCTCCGACGTCGTCACCGATCTCGACTATCCGCGGCTCAAGGAAGACGCCATCGAGGTGCTGCGCACCCTGGCCTTTCAGGAGAGGGAGGTGAGCACCCGCGACGAACGCTGGTATCGGGTGCGCATCATGCCCTACCGCACCCAGGAGAACGTCATCGACGGGGTGGTGATCACCTTCATCGATATTACGCAGATCAAGCAACTGGAGGCGGAGTTGCGCCAGCGGGGGGGCTAGTCCCGCCGCGGCAGCAGGCGCTCGACCTCTCGCCGCACCACCGCGTAGCATTCACAGCTCCGCGCCTGCAGCTCCGAACGGTCGAGCACGCGGATGCGTCCGCGGCGGTAGTCGATCACGCCGGCCTTGTGCAAGCGACCGGCCGCCTCGGATACGCCCTCCCGGCGCACCCCCAGCAGGCGGGCGATCTGCTCTTGGGTCATCGCCAGTTCATTGGCGGGAAGGCGATCGAGCCTCAGCAACAGCCAGCGGCACAACTGCTGATCCACCGAGTGATGACGGTTGCACACCGCCGTCTGCGCCATCTGCGTCAGCAGGGTCTGGGTGTAACGCAGCAGCAGGTCCTGGAGCGCCGAGGCGGGATGATGGGACGCCTTCGGGGTGTGCTGGAATAACTCTTTCAGCCAGCGCCCCGCGATGCGGTAGGCCTGCCCCTCGCTCTGGGTGGCGGCCCAGCAGGTGGCCATGTCGCTGCCCATCACCAGGGATGCGCCGACCAGACCGTCATTGCCGATGACGGCGATCTCGGCCGAGGCGCCGCTCTCCAGCACATACAGCAGCGAGACGATGGCGGTGGTGGGAAAGTAGGCGTGACGAATCGCCATGCCGGGGGCGAAGAGGGTCTTGTCGGACGGCATCGGCACCGCCTCCAGGTGGGGCGTCAGCCACGCCAATTCGTCCTCCGGCAGTGCGGCGAGGAGCTGATTGCGACGGGGGTCATCCGCCAGTTTGGCGATTCGATGGTTTTGTTCTGCCATGCACGCCCCTCCCGTTGCGCGTCGATAAGCCGCCTAAGCGGGCGGAATCTGACTGGTGTCGAAGATCGCGAGACGTAATCCGGGGGCACCCTCGGGGGAGATCTTGCGCCGAGCGTCGAGATAGGCGCGGAAGGTCGCGCCATCGGCGCGCGTCATCTCCAGCACCAGGGTTCGCCGCTCGGGGTCGGCGGGGGCCAGCAGATCCATCAACAGTCGATGCCAGCGATCCCCATCCCGGGGCGACACGAAGGCCCCCAGCCGGCGCTGAACAAGGGCCGCGCGATCAACCCCCAGCAGCGCCGCCGCGGTCAGGTTGGCCTCGCGGATCCGCCCCTCCTGGTCCAGGGTGAAGTATCCCACCGGGGCCTGCTCGTAATATTCGGCATACCGATCCCGCGCCTCCTCCAGCGCGCCGTGCGCCCTTTGCAGCTCATCGATCTGCATCTCCAGCTCCACCTTGTGCACCAGCAGCTCATGCAGCATCACCTCCGCCGGTTTCGCCGCGGTCTTTGGCGGCGCGAGGCCGGAAAGCGTTCGATGCGCCTCCTCCCGCAGGGCGCGGCGGCGCTCGATCCAGTCCTTGTCTTTCATGATGAATGGTCTCCGCCCGGTGGCGCCGAATGTCATGGGATCAGTATGTGCCTGTAACGGCACGCGGTCAAACGCCAAAGGGGGCGACATCGCGGCCTGCTGGAGGAATCGACCGCGGGCTGCGTTCGCTGACGCACAGACCCCCGCCGGGCAACCGGGGTAAGGTAGCGGGTGAAGAAGTGGTGGGACCACCACCGTAATGCCCCGATCGGCATCGCTGGCCAGCGCGAACGGGAAGACGCCGCGGTTCCGGTAATATCCACGCCCATTCACAATTCATCGGAGGCCCGCCATGACTCGCCAGAAGACCCCCCCAATCCCGCCCCTTTGGCGGCGATGGATTCCCGACCAGGGGGGGTATCGCTGACGAATCCGGTGCGAGCGACGACATTATCGGCTATCAACGCCGCGTCCAAGCGGGCCGTTTACGCTGCTGACGGCCATCCAGCGAGTCGCCGCCGCCTTTGCCGAGTCGGACGACCCGCCCGGAGAGGCCGCGGAGATCTTGTCCGCTGCCCACCGTTTCGATTTCAAGCGGATCGCGGCGCTGCTCGATCCCGAGTGACCACCGCTCGCTGAGTCGCATCACAACGGGCGGGCAAGGCCGCCATCTTCCATCGCCATCATCCCTTTCGCCGCACCCTGCCCAGGAACGAGACGATGCCCACGCCTCCGCCACGCCCCCGTCCCCGCAATGACTGAAAATCGAACCGGCGAACCCGAAATCACCCGCCTGCCCAAGGAGCTGATTGATCGGCTGACCAAGCCGTTCGCCCGCTTCCTGCGAATCGAATCGGCGAGCGGCGCCATTCTGCTGCTGTGCACGGTCGCCGCCCTGGTGCTGTCGAACTCACCCTGGGCCGATCACTTCGAGCATATCTGGGAGACCTCGCTCGGCCTCCAGTTCGGCGCGCTGGAGTTCTCCCGTTCGCTGCGGGAGTGGATCAACGACGCGCTGATGACGCTGTTCTTCCTTCTTGTCGCCCTGGAACTCAAGCGAGAGCTGACGCTTGGCGAGCTGAAGCACCCCCGTATGGCGGCGTTCTCTATCGCCGCCGCGCTGGGCGGCATGGCCGCCCCCGCGGCGCTCTATCTCGCGCTGCAATGGGGGCAGCCCGGTCAGGCCGGCTGGGGCACGGTAATGGCCACCGACACCGCCTTCGTCATCGGTTGCCTCGCCCTGCTGGGCACGCGCATCCCCAAGAGCCTGCGCGTGTTCATGCTGTCATTGGCGATCGTCGACGACATCGGCGCCATTCTCGTCGTCGCCATCGGCTACAGCGATGCCATCGACTGGCGCGCGCTCGCCCTCGCCGCGGTGGGCATTGGGGCGGTGCGCGCGATGACGATGCTCGGCCTGCGCGGCTTTTCGCTCTACTATCTGATGGGCGGCCTCATCTGGCTCGCGGTGGATGCCTCCGGGATCCATCCCACCATCACCGGCGTGATTCTGGGATTGATGACGCCGGCGCGCAGATGGGTCACCGACGAGCGCCTGTATGCCATCCTCAACCGGGTCGTCGCCCATCCCGGGGGCGACCACGGAAGCGGCGACACCAAGGATCGCGAGACCTTGCAGCTCGCCGAGATCGCGGCCCGGGAGACCTTGTCTCCCATCGAACGGCTGGTGATCGCGCTACACCCCTGGGTCGGGTTCGTCATCATGCCCCTGTTCGCCTTCGCCAACGCCGGCATGACGCTCTCTTTCGGCGACCTCGGCCATTCCGTCACGCTGGCCGTCTTCGTCGGCTTCGCCCTCGGCAAGCCCCTCGGCATCCTGGCCTTCAGCTGGCTGGCGGTGCGTTCGCGCATCGCCCTACGCCCCCCGGACCTCGACTGGACGATGCTGGCCGGCGGCGGAGCGCTCGCCGGAATCGGCTTTACCATGGCCCTGTTCATCGCCAACCTGGCCTATGACGCGAGCCTCATCGATAGCGCCAAACTAGGGATCTTCCTGGCCTCGGTAACCTCCGCCATAGTCGGAAGCGCCCTGCTGATGCGGCAGACGCCCCAGTCAAAGGGCGCAGCGCAGGGTGCTTTACCGTGAATCCATCGAAGAGCGGCAGTCCTCCAAGGACTGCCACTCCTCGGTAGATTCACAGTAACAATCTTGGTCTGCCCAATGTCCAGGTCGGCGACGCCCAACTGATCATCCAGGCCGTGGACTTCCATGCCGCCGGTTTCGATTTCGCCGATGCCCTCCATTGGCTCAACAACCGGCATTGGCAATCATTTACCTGATTAGTAAGATGCTCCAGTTGAACGATGCCCACCGGGCTTTCTCGTTTTCTCGTTCCCATGCGACGCATGGGAATGCCGTCTTGACCGCGTCGCGGTCCGAGTCGGGGTGCGGCGCATCCAAGACAACTGAGATATCTTGCTAATCACGTACATTTATGACTTTCGACCACAAACGCGCCAACAGATCCAAAACCGTAGATGCAGTCTTGCCGCCGGTAATCGAATCAATATAACTCCCAACTTGGGAGATGAGCGCACGGAATCATGGGAGTGCTCGTAATGACTCGTTCAATAATGGGCACTATATGGGTGGCCTTTAGTCGAGTCCCGCCCGTAGGAGCGCCCCCAATGTCATTAACTTAAGCGCCACGCCAGGTTCCCGCCCTTGATGCGCCTGACTCCGGGGTAGCCCGGAAATCGCCGGGCCGGCATAGGATGTGCCGAATAAAAGGCCTAGTCGCTCGGTCGACGGCACATCCTATGCTGAACCAAAAACGGTCGGCGCACCCACGAAATGAGGCGCATCATTCCCGGAGAATGCCATGGTGGCTTAGGCAACAATCGGACACCCACCTAATTCTCAACGGCGTAGCAATTTCTACATCCTACAACGCGGAATTTTAATTAGGTGGCGCCCTATGGTAGGGCTGACCGGTGACAACGCACTCGGACCGAAAGAATCGACTGGTGTGGAAGATTGGGTTCCCAATCCATTGACGGGGCGAGGGCGCTCGCAAGATATGCCCCCGGCTGTAGGGCAATCTGAGATTGCACCCAAGCACCCCCAGCGACTACACTAAAACCATGCCAACCCACGACCCAGCCTACAAGCAGCTCTTTTCCCACCCGGAGATGGTGACCGACCTGCTGCGCGGCTACGTCCACGAGGCCTGGGTGGAGCAGATCGATTTCGCCACCCTGGAGCGCGTCCCCGACCGCTTCATCAGCGACGACCTGCGCGAGCGCGAGGACGACATCATCTGGCGGGTGCGCTGGGGCGACCGCTGGCTTTATCTCTACCTGCTCATCGAGTTCCAATCCACCCTGGACCGCCACATGGCGGTGCGGCTCCTCACCTACGTCGGCCTGCTCTACCAGGACCTCCGGCGCACCGAGCGGATCGGCCCCAAAGAGCCCCTGCCGCCCGTCCTGCCCATCGTCCTCTACAACGGCGATGCCCCCTGGACCGCCGCCACCGAACTGACCGACCTCATGGAACCCGACCTCCCCGCCACCTTGGCCGGGTTCCAACCCCGACTGCGCTACCTGCTGCTCGATGAAGGCCGCATCGCCGACCATCCCGACCCCAGCCTGCGCAACCTCGCCTCGGCCCTATT
Organism: Gammaproteobacteria bacterium; assembly: GCA_011390365.1. Classification (GTDB taxonomy): domain Bacteria; phylum Pseudomonadota; class Gammaproteobacteria; order Chromatiales; family Chromatiaceae; genus SLIM01. The sequence goes on along the minus strand of JAABSM010000075.1, from coordinate 5,009 downwards.
CCGGCTCGAATTCAGTCACGCCCCCGAAGACTTTCGGGCGGTATGGGACCGGCTCTTCGACTGGATAAGCCACCCGAATCAAGACTCATTACGCCGCGCCTTCATCACCTGGGCAAACCGCATCGGCCTGCGCCGCCATCTGCCCAACCTGAATGCCGGCGAACTGCACGACGCACAGGAGATCAGCAACATGCTTGCCACCCACACTACCACCGATTGGACCGCGCAATGGAAACAGCAGGGCCTGCAAGAGGGCCGCCAGCAGGGCGAAAGCCGCTTGCTACGCCGGCTGCTTCAACGTCGTTTCGGCGCCAACCTGCCCGACTGGGTGGATGAACGGTTGGACCACGCCGATACCGACCAATTGGAGACATGGGGAGAGGAGCTGTTGGATGCGCCGACATTGGAGGCTGTGTTTGGCGAAAAATGACGGCATTTCTTCCCGGGAAGCCGAAATAATCTGAGCCTGGCCCCGTTTCCCTTCCTGAATCCGGAGGAGGAGTCCTACTACGATCTGCCGGGGCGTTCCGAAACGAGTGAGACGCTCTACCAGCACGCGCGGCGGGCGATCCGGCACGGCCTGCGCTTCGGCGAACACGGGCTGCCGCTGATGGGCTCCGGTGACTGGAACGACGGCATGAATCGGGTGGGGATCGCGGGCCGGGGCGAGAGTGTCTGGCTGGGCTTTTTCCGGGTTCAGGTGTTAAGCGAGTTCGGCAAACTGGCGCAGGGTCAGAGTGATGCCGAGTTCGCCAGGCTCTGCGCGCAACAGGCTGAGGGCCTGGGCGAGAACCTGGAAGAGCATGGCTGGGATGGGGCCTGGTACCGCCGCGCCTGGTTCGACGATGGCATGCCGCTGAGCACGGCGAGCGCGGATGCGTGCCGCATCGACTCCATCGCCCAGAACTGGTCGGTGCTCTTCGGGGGGGCGGTAGCGAAGCGCGCCCCCCGCCAGGCCATGACCTAGGCTGTCGAAAACGGGCCGTTATTCGAGCGAAGGGCGCCCCGGTTTTCGGCTTTTCTTTGCGCGCTCTGCGTCTTGGCGAGAGCGACTTCGTTGGCAGTCTCCTCGCGTCTGGCATCGGATGTGCCGAGGAGCGAGGCGCATCGCTTCGGATTTGTGATGCGCCTCGCGGCACTCGGCGCATCCTATCCGAACTTTTTTACCTTGAAGCTGCGAGGAGTGGCAGTCCTCCAAGGACTGCCACTCCTGGAGTTGACTCATTTCCCGGGGCGATGCATCACTCCATGACCGTTAGTCGAAAGCCGGAACGCCGAAAATCGTGGAAATTGGCTGTTTTCGACAGCCTAGTGCAGCACTAGCCATAGCCTCCCGGAGCAACACCTGGTTCGGCCCGAGGAGCGGCTGGTGCAACTACTGGACCCGCCCTTCGACCGCACCGAGCGGGATCCGGGCTACATCAAGGGCTACCTCCCCGGCGTGCGCGAAAACGGCGGCCAGTACACCCACGCCGCCATCGGCAGGCGGCGATGGCCTTCGCCACCCACACCGGCCGCGGCGGCCGGTGCTGGTACACCCGCTCCGCCGACTGGATGTACCGCCTGCTCCTCGAATCGCTGTTGGGGCTGCGGCTGGAGGTCGATCGGCTCTACATCGAACCCTGCCTGCCGGAGCATTCGAGCGGGTTCAAGGTGCATTATCGGTTTCGGGAGACGGTGTATCACATTGGGGTGACGCGGGTGCAGGAGGTGGGGGTGGTGATGGCATAAATTCGTCGGCACGCCACGCTGGGGCTGTTCCCCGTGTGTAGACACGCTTAGCGCGATTGGGCCAGCGGGTATGATTGGTTGAGGGGAAAAACTTCGCTTGGAAGTTCCTGCCCTTCTGAAGTAAACTCCCACATCAAGCATTGGTAAAAGTCCCGGCCACCACGAAGATGCCCTTCATGTGGCTGCGGCGTTGAACGGTGTGGATTTCGTGGTGGCCGGAAATGATTGATCCCATCGTTGAGGAAGTGCGCAGATACCGCACGGAGCATGCACGAAAATTCAATTTCGACCTCCCTGCCGCCTGCGCCGACATCTGGCGATTCGAAATGGCTTGTGGGCATGAGGTGGTGGAACCACCACCGAAGCGGATCGGGCGGGATAAATTTGGGAAGAGTGCGAGCGGCGCTGATGAGGATAAAATTCGAGCCTGGCCCTTTTACTACTTTTACTAATCCCCCGCCGCAGACGATGCGCCTCCTGCGTCGGCACATCCTATGAACACCCCAACCCCCATAGGATGTGCCGAGGAACGAGGCGCATCAATCCGCGCCGGAGATGATGCGCCTCCTGCGTCGGCACATCCTATGAAGACCACAACCCGCATAGGATGTGCCGAGGAACGAGGCGCATCAATCCGCGCCGGAGACGATGCGCCTCCTGCGTCGGCACATCCTATGAACTGCGGTTCTGTTTGCTGCATCGTCCTTGCTGCTGGACGCCGAAAGGGATACCAGAAGTACTTCAGGGGCTCTCGGGTCAGACTCCGTACTTTACTATTCACTCAACGCCGATCTTGTGAAACAGATGTGGCAGGGTAAGGCAGACAGCATCATCCTGCCGGTAAACGGCCGGGCCGTAGCGTTCCAAAGAATCCGCCAGACAATTCGTGCCGAAAACATTACGTGGGAAGGCCGAGACGCAGACGATCTTGTCAATGTGTTGCTGACCCTGGGTAAAGATCATGTCTTTGGTCGGGTAATCGGAAGCTTCGGCACCTTGACGATTGCTCCAGATGTAGTCGACTTGTCGCTCTCCGTCAGGCAGCCGGAAGGATCGCCTCCTCGGATTGCCGTTAAAAGGCTGAGTCCCGCCCACGAAGTCGAGTTTGAGAACGATTACCTTGTTTCTCCTCACATGGCAAAAAGCAGAGTTAAACCGGAAGCGGGGGCTCAACGCGTTGCAAACGAAGACGGCTCACGAATAGATGTCATGGTGCTTTATACCAATGGAATGGCGGCGGCGAATCCGGGCGATCAGATCAACACCCGCATCCAGTATCTTCTGGATCAAGGGAACACCTCTTTCAGCAACAGCAATATTTCCACCCAGTTCAATCTAGTTCATTCGGCAGTGGTGAGCTATACCGATGACTCGGCCGGCGGGATGGAGGAGGCGCTTGATGATCTGACCGACAATCTTGGGGTGTTTGCGGGGCTGGAAGACTTGCGCACTACCCATGGCGCGGATCAGGTCGTGCTGTTGCGCCAATATGTAGATGAAGGGTGCGGGTTAGCCTAGCTTCTCATGGGGGACGTTGACGACGCGCGTTACGCCTATGCGGTAATCCACGACGGCAGCAAAACCGACGATTCGGGGTATTACTGTTCTGATCTGACCTACGTTCATGAAATCGGACATAATCTTGGAAGCGCTCATGACCGGGACAATGCCTACCGTACTGGTATCTATGATTATTCATACGGTTACCAAAGCCCTGCAGAAAGCTTCCGCACGGTGATGGCCTATAACTGTCCAACCGGCTGCCCGAGGATCTCTTATTTTTCCAACCCGGACGTTCTGTATCAAGGTGAGACCACAGGGGTACTCTACACCGAGACCAATTCTGCTGATAACGCACGAACCATCAACCAGACACGGGTTGCCATGGCGAATTACCGGGCGCCTGCCGCAATCACCTGGACTGTAACCCCATCCGCGGGCAGTGGCGGCACCATCACCCCGTCCACACCACAGAGTGTGGTGAATGGCGCAACGACAAGTTTCACCATTGCGCCGGACAGCGGCTACAGCGCAACAGTCGCCGGCAGTTGCGGTGGGGCCCTGAACGGCGCCAGCTACACCACCAACCCGGTTACCGCCAACTGCACCGTGGAAGTCGGCTTCCTGCCTTTGCAGTGCGTGGTCACTCAAGGCATTACCACACCGTCTCACAGTCAAAGTGAAGTCATCCGGGCGGAAACGACCCTGACAGCCGGAGGAGGTGTACAGATTGGCTCCGGCCTCCAGGTCATTTACGAAGCCGGCAGCTCGATATCTCTGACCTCCGATTTCCACGCGGCAACCGACAGCCGGTTCCAGGCTCGCATTACCCCGGTCACCTGTGCAGCGGCCCGAGTCGCCAGAGCGGGCCCGCAACGTACCGCGGTAGAGCCAGACCCGGCGATCAGTACGCCGCCGGCCCCCATCCCCGCACCGCGCTACTGGACCATAGACCAACTGCCCGCCGCTCTGCTGGATCGGCTTGCCCTTGCCGGCGTTGCCCCCCTGACACTGACGGATATCCAGAGTGACGCCCTCGGCGGGCGGTTCATTTTCTCCAGCGAAGCTGACCTGATCCCGGAGGACAACAACGGCCTGGCCGACGTCTACCGCTACCACACAGCAGACAATAGCATGCATCTGCTCAGTCATAACCGGAAAGGTGGGGCTGCCAATGGCGCCAGCGACCAGCCCCGTATCAGCGGCGACGGCAACTGGGTGGTGTTCCGTAGTGATGCAAGCGACCTCAGCTGGAAGGAAGATACCAATGGCGCAAGCGACATCTATCTTTACCACCTGAATGCCTGGGTCAGCGAACGCGCCAGCCGAACCGAACAGGGTGATGAAGCCCGCACTGGGTCAGCCCACCCCGATCATCATCGTTTATGATCGGGCCGACGAAACCGGCTGGCGGGGCATCTACCAGCACCAGCTATTGGGTGACACCCAAAGAGTGGATGACGGCAGTTGCGACGCCCACCACCCGATTCTCGGCGCAGACGGACGCTACCTGGCTTGGCTGTGTGGTGAACCCGGGAGCACTGCGGACTGTTCCCTGCAGATTCACGACCGCAAAACCGGCGCAGCCACCAGCCGGCCTTGTGAACAGCTCGGGCTTAAGCCGGGCTATCGCCTGAGGTTTGATGCAAAAGGTGGAAGAATTCTGTGGTCATCGCCAGGTGGGCTGATTGAGCACACCGGTGGTAATCCGCTGAACCTATGAGTCAAACCATGAAGCGCGCGGGGCAGTAGCCTGCACTTATTCGTGATCAAGAATA
>JAABSM010000074.1 GCA_011390365.1 Gammaproteobacteria bacterium | reverse complement strand
AGAGGGTGGAGAAATCACCATAGACCCGCCTACCCCCGGGGAACCCCGTAAATTCTACGTCGACGGTGGCCAGGTCGAGATCCTCGCCCACATGGTCTATGAGCTGGATGTCGATGGCAACCAGCTTCGCGTGGCGCAATTCACCGACTATACCGGCGAAAAGGTCCGCACCCTCTTCACCTCGCCGGATGAGCTGCAAGACCACTGGGCCGACCCAGTAAAGCGTGAAGAGTTGATGCGAGAACTGGAAGAACGCGGAGTTGCCTTCAATGAGTTGGCGGAGGCCACCAACCAACCCGATGCCGACCCACTCGATCTGCTCTGCCATCTCGCCTTCAACGCCCCGTTGCGTACCCGCAAGGAGCGCGCCGACTACCTGCGTAAGAACCAGCCCGACTTCTTCGATCAATACGGGCCGGAGGCACAAGGAATCCTCGCCGCGCTGCTCGACAAGTACACCGACTTCGGCCCCAGCCAGTTCAGCATCCCCGATGCCTTGCTGGTGCCGCCCATCTCCGAACACGGCAGCGTGATGGAGATCGTCGACACCTTCGGTGGCCCATTGCAAATGAAGCAGGCAGTGGAGCGCATGCAAACACTCTTGTACCAGTAGTCATTCGAATCAATTCATGATGTCCCAAATAGGGAATCTTATTAAAATTCCCAAATAAGGAACTATTGGTCTATAATGAGGGTTCTAGGTCGCAACGTTCTGATCTCTTTTTGGGAGCGACATGCCAACGCAAAGTCGGCATTGGAGGCGTGGTTCGATGAAACCGAGCGCAGCACCTGGAACAAACCACAGGACATCAAGGATCGCTACCGCAGCGCGGACTTTCTCGCCGATAACCGGGTCATCTTCAACATCAAGGGGAATCGCTATCGCCTTGTCGTCAAGGTGCGCTATCAGAACGGGATCGTGGTCGTCGAATGGGTCGGCACCCATGCCGAGTACGACAAGAAGCGTTTCTAAGCGGGGTCAGACAATGAATCAGCCAAAAATCATCAAGACCGACCAGCAGCACCAGCAGGCCATGGAGCGCTTGATGCTGTTGATGGATGCGGACCCAAAGCCCGACTCCCCGGAAGCAGAGGAGATTGATCTGCTTGCCCTGCTGATCGAGCATTATGAGGAGAAGCGCTATCCCATTCTGCCGCCGGACCCCATTGAAGCGATTCGTTTCCGCATGGACCAGATGGGCCTCAAACGCGCCGATCTTGTCCCCTATATCGGCTCCTCATCGAAGGTTTCCGAGGTATTGAACGGCAAGCGCCCCCTCAGCTTGAATATGATTCGCAAACTCAGTGCCGGGCTTGATATTCCCGCCGACGTGCTGATCCGCGAGCCTGAGCAGCGTGCCGCCAGCGATAACCCGTTTGACGCCCAAGCCTACCCCCTCGCCGAAATGCGCAAACGCGGCTACTTCCCAGGGTTTACGGGCTCACTACAGGAACTCAAGGAGTATGCCGCCGAACAGCTGGCCCGATTTTTCGCCAGCCTGCCGGGGGACTACGCCAACCGTCCAGCCTTGCTTAGGACCAGCGCCCACCTGCGCACCAACGATAAGCAAATGGACCCTCCCGCCCTCAGCGTGTGGCAGGTGCGCGTGCTGCAAAAGGCGCAAGCCGACAAACTGCCAGCCGCCTATCAGCCGGGTAGCGTCGATGGAACCTTCATGGCCCGACTGGCCCAAGAGTCCTGGTCGGCGCAAGGGCCACTGATTGCCCGCGAATACCTCAACCGCCATGGCATCCACCTGATCACCGAACCCCACATGCCGCGCACCTATCTGGACGGCGCCATCTGCAAGACGCCCGACGGCAATCCCTTGGTAGCGCTGACCCTGCGCTACGATCGACTCGACAACTTCTGGTTCACCCTGATGCACGAACTGGCCCACCTCGCCCTCCATCTTGATGGTGACTGCGACTGGTTTATCGATGACCTGGATGCGCAACAGGTCGATCAGCAGGAACAGGAGGCCGACGCGCTGGCCCAAGACGCGCTGATTCCCGCTGACCGCTGGCAAGACCCACCCCGCAACATCCCCGGCGTCGAGGCGCTCGCTGAGCATCTGCGCATCGCCCCGGAGATCATCGCCGGGCGACTGCGCCGCGAAACCGACAACCATAGGCTTTTTGGCAGGCGCTTTCGCGCCAAAGTAAAACACCACTTCGACGCCTGAGCCAGACCCAACGGACACCCCGAATGCCAAGAAAAAAGAAAACTGAACAGCCGATGACCACCGCCCAACAACTGGGCAGCATCGTTAAATCCGCCCGTCAAATTATGCGCAAGGACAAGGGCCTATCCGGCGACCTTGACCGCCTGCCCATCCTCACCTGGGTCATGTTTCTCAAATTCCTCGACGACCTGGAGCAACTGCGGGAGACCGAGGCGATCCTGGAGGGTAGGGCGTTTCAGCCAGCCATCGACCCACCCTATCGCTGGCGAGACTGGGCCGCCATCGAGGGCGGCATCACCGGCGATGAACTGATCGCCTTCATCAATCAGGAACAAGCCATATTGCCGGATGGCAGCGAAGGCCCCGGCCTGTTCGCCTACCTGAAAAACCTGCAAGGGGCCAACGGTGGCGACCGCCGCGACGTGATCGCCATCGTCTTCAAGGGCCTGCAAAACCGCATGCTCAACGGCTACCTGCTGCGGGATGTGATCGACAAGATCAACGCCATCCACTTCAACTCCTCGGATGAGATGCACACCCTTAGCCGCCTCTATGAAACCATGCTGCGGGAGATGCGCGACGCGGCGGGCGACTCCGGCGAGTTCTACACCCCGCGTCCCGTGGTGCGCTTCATGGTAGAGGTTACCGACCCCAAGCTGGGCGAAGCGATCCTCGACCCCGCCTGCGGCACCGGCGGCTTTCTGGTCGAGGCCATGAGCCACCTGGAAAAACAGTGCCACACCGTCGAAGACCGCGAGACCCTGCAAAATAGCAGCCTCTACGGAGGTGAGGCCAAGCCCTTGCCCTATCTGCTGGTGCAAATGAACCTGCTGCTGCACGGCCTGGAGTACCCGCGCATCGATCCGGAGAACAGCCTGCGCTTTCCCCTGCGCGAGATCGGTGACAAGGAGCGAGTAGACCTCATCCTTACCAACCCTCCCTTCGGCGGCGAAGAGGAGAAAGGCATCCTCGGCAACTTCCCCGAAGACATGCAGACCAGCGAGACCGCGCTGCTGTTTCTGCAACTGATCATGCGCAAGCTCAAGCGGCTTGGCAAAAATCACCCCTCTCCCTCTAGGATGGTAGCCGGGGGTGAGGGAATGGGTGGACGCGCCGCCGTGGTCGTACCCAACGGCACCCTGTTCGCCGATGGCATCGCCGCCCGCATCAAGGAAGAGCTGCTCAAGAACTTCAATCTGCACACCATCGTGCGCCTGCCCGAAGGGGTATTCGCCCCCTACACCGACATCCCCGCCAACCTCATATTCTTCGACCGCTCCGGGCCGACCCGCGACATCTGGTTCTATCAGATCCCCCCGCCCGAGGGCCGCAAGAAGTACACCAAAACCAAGCCCATGGAGTACGCCGAGTTCGAGGCCTGCCTCGCCTGGTGGAACGCGCGCGAAGAGAACGCCCAGGCCTGGAAGATCCCCTTCGCCGAGCGACTCGCCGACGCCATCGCCAAGGCCCAGCCCCATTGGGACGAAGCGGCACAGGCGAAGCAAAAGGCAAACAGCCTGGAAAAGAGGTTAAAGGAGCTGGAAAAGACGACCAGGCAGACGGAGATCGACGGCACCGCCGCCGAGATCAAGAAACTGAAACAGCAGCAGCGAAAACTGAAGGACGAGATCGCCGCCGAACGCACCCGCCAGCGACAAGAGCAAGGGCTTGGCGACGGCCTCTACTGGCCGCTGTTCAACCTCGACATCAAGAACCCCAACAGCCTGGAGGCGCTGGAGCATCGGCCGCCGGAGGAGTTGATTGCCGATATGCTGGAGAAGGAGCGACGGGTGATGGGGATTCTGGGGTCCTTGCGTGCGGAATTATTGACCACAGAGAACACAGAGGGCACAGAGAGCGCTTGAGTCTTTTTCCTTCGTGGTCTTTATGTTCTCTGTGGTTAAAAAGGTTGTAATTGCCGAATGAAAAGGTTTCAACAGGTAAAGCTTGGTGAGGTTATTGAACACCGCAAGGAATTCATTACCATTGATGATAACGAACGATATAAGCGTTGCCGTGTTCAGCTTCACGCGAGGGGTATCGTCCAACGTGATGAAGTTGAAGGGGCCGTAATCAAAACCAAGAGCCAGCAAGTATGTAGAGCCGGCGATTTTCTCGTCGCAGAAATAGATGCCAAGGTAGGCGGATTTGGAATTGTACCGCAGAATCTTGAGGGGGCGATTGTCAGTAGCCATTACTTTCTGTACTCGATCAAACCTTCGTTTTTGGATAGAGATTTCCTGGGTTACTACGCAAAAACACACATGTTCAGGGAGCAAGTCGCGGCGAAGGGCACGACGAATTACGCAGCTATCCGGCCTCACCAAGTTCTTGATTATAAGATTCCACTGCCGCTACTCGCCGAACAACGCCGCATCGTCGCCAAGATCGAATCCCTGGCGACCCAGATCGAAGAAGCCAAGCAATTACGACAAGCGATCCAGGAAGACATGGACTCCCTGCTGGTAGCCATGGCCCACCGCAATGACCTCAGCGACCAACAAAAGAGCCAGCAAGGCTGGCGTCGCGTCGCCCTGGGTGAGGTGTTGACCCAGGTTTCTGACCCGGTTGAAGTCGAACCGGGTGGCGAGTATCCCCATTTTGGCATCTACAGCTTTGCCAAGGGACTGTTCAAGAAGGCTCCGTTGCTCGGCGACGAGATCAAAGCCAGCAAGCTCTATCGTGTTCACGCGGGGCAGTTTATCTATGGTCGCCTGAAAGCGTTCGAGGGGGCATTTGGTGCCGTTTCTACTGAGTATTCTGGCTGTCACGTTTCGAATGAGTTTCCGACATTTGAGCTGGATGAAAATAGAATCATATTACCTTTTCTGGTGGCATACACGCTGTCGCCACAGGTGTGGAAATCGTTTGCTGCTCATAGCAAAGGCGTAGGCGCGAGACGGGAGCGTCTAAAACCTGAGAATTTCTTGACGGAAGAAGTTTGGCTTCCTCCAATGCACTGGCAGCGCAAGATCAAATCGACAGCGGACACATTGGCAGCCACCAAGGCCGAGCGTGACGCTGTCGGGCTGGAACTCGACGCCCTGCTTCCCGCCATCCTCGACCGGGCCTTCAAGGGTGAGCTGTAGTGGACTCACTGAGCTACCGGATCCCGAAGCAGGATACCTGGATAGTCCGGGAGCTTCTGTCGCACAATCCATGGACCAAGGCGGTTGCGGCAATCAGGGCATCACGATCAGGACGGGGGTCGGGGACATGCAGGCCGGCACAACGCACGGCGACTTGAGTGTCAATGGGGAGGATTCTCTCACCGAAAGCCGGTAGTACCTGGGTCTCCAGCCACCTGCGTAACATCTTCCCCTGTGTTGGGTCGCGCCGTTCTACCAAGAGAATGCCGGTTTCCAGTTCCAGTATAGTGATGGCGGATAAAAACATCTCGACACTGACGACGCTGCCCGCCCATGCCACCACCTTGGCGTTCGCCTTTCCGGCCCCTGCCTTGCGCAATTCCGAAACTACGTTGGTATCGAGCAGGTACATCAGGTCAAGTCCGCTGGCTGGTACAGCTTTGATTCCAGGTGGGGAGGCTCGAATTCAATTTCGCCATCTTCCGGCATGGCAAGCAGATCCACCATGCTCTTTGTCTGCCCGGTTAGATGGCGATACTCTTCGATGCTTAGCAGCACATGGGCAGGCCGCCCCCGGTCTGTAATAAAAACCGGTCCGTGACGCGCTGCTTTCTTTGCGGGGCCACTGTTTTGGTTGAACTCCCTGCTGGTGATGGTTGTGATCATGGTGATTCTCCGAAACGGCCTATATCTATGTAGTTACGTTACTACGTTGCTGGGTTTCGGCAATGGGGAGTCAAAAAACTCCCCACATGTGGCAGGTGTGGAAAAACCTGTAAGGTGGCCAGCGGATGAGTTCAGCTATTTAGGAGATTTTCAGGATAAAACCTACCACAGAGAACACAGAGAGCACAGAGGAACACTCGTATGGGATAGCGGGCGAAGGGGTAATGTTAGGCTAAATATCAATAGGTTGAGTATTCGCTAACGTTTTTCCTGCCCTTGTCACTCTGTGTTCTCTGTGTTCTCTGTGTTCTCTGTGGTGTATTCTTTGTTGGAAATCGCCTTAGTATGTTCGGGTACTTCCCCCTCACCCCAACCTATCTCCCCTGGGGGAGAGGGGTTTTTGCGACAGCCTCGCTGGGGGAGACGGTCTTATGCGGACCTACTGTGACTTGAACAAAAAAGGGCGCTTCAAGCGCCCTTTTTCGTGGTTGGAGAGTCTCGCTCTCAACGGGGTAGGTCGCTACGCCCCATCAAGAACTCATCCACCGCCCGAGCGCACTGACGCCCTTCGCGAATCGCCCAGACGACAAGAGACTGGCCGCGACGCATATCGCCGGCGGCGAAGACCTTGTCGACGGAGGTCTTGTAGGCCTCTTTGCCTTCGGTGTCGCCCTTGACGTTGCCGCGACCGTCGAATTCGACGCCGAGCTGTTCGAGCATGCCTTCCTGGACGGGGTGGACGAAGCCCATGGCGAGGGTGACCAGATCCGCTTTCAGTTCGAACTCGCTGCCGGGGACCTCTTCAGGCCTGCCGTTGCTCCAGTCCATCTCGATGCAGCGCAGGCCGGTGACCTTGCCGTCCTTGCCGATGAACTCCTTGGTGGCGACGGAGAAGCGGCGTTCACATCCTTCTTCTTGTGAAGTCGAGGTACGCATCTTGTTTGGCCAGTTGGGCCAGGTGAGGCCTTTGTCTTCCTTCTCCGGCGGCTGGGGCATGATCTCCAGCTGGGTGACGGAGAGGGCGCCGTGGCGGTTGGAGGTGCCGATGCAGTCGGAGCCGGTGTCGCCGCCGCCGATGACGACGACGTGCTTGTCTTTGGCGGAGATGAACTGATCTTCCGGGATGTCATCGCCCTGGACGCGGCGGCTGTTGGTGGCGAGGAACTCCATGGCGAAGTGGACGCCGTTGAGTTCCCGGCCCGGCGCCGGCAGGTCGCGGGGCTTTTCGGAGCCGCCGGCGAGGACGATGGCGTCATGGGTCTTGAGCAGTTCATCGGCGGGGATGTCGACGCCGATGTGGGCGTTGGTGTGGAACTCCACCCCTTCGGCGTGCATCTGGCCGAGGCGACGGTCGATCACCGTCTTGTCGAGCTTGAAGTCGGGGATGCCGTAGCGCAGCAGGCCGCCGATGCGGTTGGCCTTTTCGTAGAGATCCACGGCGTGGCCGGCGCGGGCTAGCTGCTGGGCGGCGGCGAGGCCGGCGGGGCCGGAGCCGACCACCGCGACCCGCTTGCCGCTGCGCTTGGCCGGGATCTCCGGCTTGATCCAGCCCTCATCCCAGGCGCGGTCGATGATGGCGCACTCGATGGTCTTGATGGTGACCGGCGCGTCATCGAGGTTGAGGGTGCAGGACTCCTGGCAGGGGGCGGGGCAGATGCGCCCGGTGAACTCCGGGAAGTTGTTGGTGCTGTGCAGCACCTCGATCGCACGCTGCCAGTCGCCCTTGTAGACCAGGTCGTTCCAGTCGGGAATGATGTTATTGACCGGGCAGCCCTGATGGCAGAACGGGATGCCGCAATCCATGCAACGGGCGCCCTGGTTTTGCAGGGTCTCGTTGGAGAGCGGGATGACGAACTCGTTGAAGTGATTCAGCCGATCGGATACCGGCGCGTAGCCGCGATCCTGTCGGGGGAACTCCATGAAACCGGTGGGCTTGCCCATATCAGCGTGCCTCCTTCGCAAGCGGTTGTTCGGCCTGGCGCTGGGCCTGCATCTCCTGCAATGCGCGGCGGTAATCCACCGGCATCACCTTGACGAACTTGGGCAGGTAGGCCTCCCAGTTGGCCAGGATCTCGCGGGCGCGCTCACTGTCGGTGTAGTGCATGTGTTGCTCGACCAGCTGGTTGAGGCGAATCTCGTCGAAGCGGGTCATGTCGTGGCTGACGTCGACCCGGCCATGGGTCTCCAGGTCGCCGCCCTGGTGCTCCAGCTGCTCCAGCGCATCGTCCTCCCTGGCGATCGGTTCCAGTTCGACCTGGGCCAGGTTGCAGCGCTTTTCGAAGTCGCCCGCCTCATCCAGCACATAGGCGATGCCGCCGCTCATGCCGGCGGCGAAGTTGCGCCCGGTGGGGCCGAGGACCACCACGACACCGCCGGTCATGTATTCGCAGCAGTGGTCGCCGACCCCTTCCACCACCGCCGTTGCGCCGGAGTTGCGCACGCCGAAGCGCTCGCCGCCGACGCCGCGGAAGAAGCACTCGCCGCTGATCGCGCCGTAGAGCACGGTGTTGCCGACGATGATGTTGTTCTCCGCCTTGTCGATGGAGGAGTTCCTGGGCGGGTAGATGATCAAGCGACCGCCTGAGAGGCCCTTGCCGACGTAATCGTTGCCTTCACCGGCGAGCTCGATGGTCACGCCCTTGGTGACCCAGGCCCCCAGGCTCTGACCGGCGGTGCCGTGGGCCTTGATGTGGACCGTGTCGTCGGGCAGGCCGGCGTGGCCGTACTTCTCCGCCAGGCGACCCGAAAGCAGGGTGCCGAAGGTGCGGTTGTAGTTGTGGACGTCGATCTCGATCTTGACCGGCTTGCCCTCTTCGAGGGCGGGCCTGGCCTGGGCGATCAGTTCGTTGTCGAGCGCCTTGTCGATGCCGTGATCCTGGGTCTGGCACTGATAGACCGCCTCGCCCTCCTGGGTTTTCGGCTTGCGCAGGATGTTGGAGAAGTCGAGGCCCTTGGCCTTCCAGTGGTCGATCGCCTTGCGCATGTCGAGGCGGTCCATTTGACCGATCATCTCGTTGAAGGTACGGAAGCCGAGTCTGGACATCAGCCCGCGCACCTCTTCGGCGATGAAGAAGAAGTAGTTGACCACATGTTCGGGCTTGCCGGTGAAGCGCTTGCGCAGCTCCGGATCCTGGGTGGCAATGCCGACCGGGCAGGTGTTGAGATGGCACTTGCGCATCATCAGACAGCCCTCCACGATCAGCGGCGCGGTGGCGAAGCCGATCTCGTCCGCGCCGAGCAGCGCGGCGACGACCACGTCGCGACCGGTCCGCATGCCGCCGTCGGCCTGCACCGCGATGCGATCGCGCAGCTTGTTCATCACCAGGGTCTGGTGGGTCTCGGCGAGGCCGATCTCCCAGACCGAGCCGGCGTGCTTGATCGAGGTCAGGGGGCTGGCGCCGGTGCCGCCATCATAGCCGGAGATCAGCACATGGTCCGCATGGGCCTTGGATACGCCGGCGGCGACGGTGCCCACGCCCACTTCGGAGACCAGCTTGACCGAGATGCGGGATTTCGGTTGGACGTTCTTCAGGTCGTGGATCAGCTGGGCCAGATCCTCGATCGAATAGATGTCGTGGTGGGGCGGCGGCGAGATCAGGCCGACGCCGGGGGTGGAGTGACGCACCCGCGCGATCTGGCCGTTGACCTTGTGGCCGGGCAGCTGACCGCCCTCGCCGGGCTTGGCGCCCTGGGCCATCTTGATCTGGATCTCGTCGGAGTTGACCAGGTATTCGGTGGTAACCCCGAAACGCCCGGAGGCGACCTGCTTGATGGCGGAGCGCATCGGGTTGCGCGAGCCGTCTTCCAGCGGCTGGAAGCGCTCCGGCTCTTCGCCGCCCTCGCCGGTGTTGGATTTGCCGCCCAACTGGTTCATCGCGATGGCCAGGGTCGAGTGGGCTTCAAAAGAGATCGAACCAAACGACATGGCCCCGGTGGCGAAGCGCTTGACGATCTCCTTGGCCGGTTCGACCTCGTCCAGGGGGATCGGGTTCTCGGCGAATCTGAAATCGAACAGGCCGCGCAGGTTGTAGAGCTTCTCGTTCTGCTCGTTGACCGCTCTGGAGAACTCCTGGTAGGTATTCCAGTCATTGGCGCGGGTGGCGTGCTGGATTTTCGAAATGGTCTCCGGGGTCCAGACATGGGCCTCGCCGCGGATGCGGTAGGCGTAGTCGCCGCCCACGTCGAGCATGTTGCGATAGATCGGGTTGTCGCCGTAGGCCTCGCGATGCAGGCGTACCGCCTCTTCGGCGATCTCCCTCAGGCCGGCGCCCTCGATGGTGGTGGCGGTGCCGGTGAAGTACTTGTCCAGGAAGGTCTTGGAGAGGCCGACGGCGTCGAAGATCTGGGCGCCGCAGTAGGACTGATAGGTGGAGATGCCCATCTTCGACATCACCTTCAGCAGCCCTTTGTCCACCGCCTTGATGTAGCGGTAGTGGAGGTCGCGCTCGGAGATCTCCGGGTCGATCTTGTGATGCAGTTTGGACAGGGTATCAAAGGCCACGTAGGGATTGATCGCCTCCGCGCCATAGCCGGCGAGGGTGGCGAAGTGGTGTACCTCGCGCGCCGCGCCGGTCTCCACCACCAGGCCGGAGTTGGTACGCAGCCCTTCCCGCACCAGGTGATGATGCACCGCGGAGGTGGCCAGCAGCGCCGGGATCGGCAGGTTGTCGGCATCCACGCTACGGTCGGAGAGGATGATGATGTTATTGCCGTCCCGCACCGCCTGCTCCGCCTCGCGGCAGACCCGCTCCAGCGCCCCCTCCATGCCCTCGGCGCCGGCGGCGGCGGGGTAGCAGATGTCGACCACATGGCTGTGGAAGGCCCCGCTGGTGAGGTCGGCGATGTAACGCAGCCGCGCCAGGCTCATGTTGGTGATGATCGGCTGCTTGACCTCCAGCCGCTTGTGGTCGCCCGCCTGGGCGTGGCCGAGCAGGTTGGGGCGCGGCCCGATCAGGGAGACCAGGGACATCACCAGCTCCTCGCGGATCGGGTCGATCGGCGGATTGGTGACCTGGGCGAAGTTCTGCTTGAAGTAGTTGGAGAGGTGCTTGGGTCGATTCGACAGCACCGCCAGCGGGTTGTCCGCGCCCATCGAGCCCACCGGGTCCATGCCGGTGGCGGCCATCGGCATCAGGTAGATCTTGATGTCCTCCTGGGTGAAGCCGAAGGCCTGCTGGCGGTCGAGCAGGGTGGCGTCGTCCGGGGTCATGGGGGCGATCGCCTTGGGCAGTCGCTGGAGCAGGATCTGGGTGTTATCCAGCCACTCGCGGTAGGGGTGGCGACCGGAGAGGTCGTTCTTGAGCTCCTCGTCGTCGATGATGCGGCCCTGTTCCATGTCGATCAGGAACATCTTGCCCGGCTGCAAGCGCCATTTGCGCAGGATGTTCTCTTCCGGGATGTCGAGCACGCCCATCTCCGAGGCCATCACCACCATGTCATCCTTGGTGATCAGGTAGCGGGCGGGACGCAGGCCGTTGCGGTCGAGGGTGGCGCCGATCTGGCGGCCGTCGGTGAAGGCGACCGCGGCGGGGCCGTCCCAGGGCTCCATCAGCGCCGCGTGATACTCGTAAAAGGCCTGGCGTCTCTCATCCATCAAGGGGTTGTCGTGCCACGCCTCGGGGATCAGCATCATCATCGCGTGGGTCAGCGAGTAGCCGCCGAGCACCAGCAGCTCCAGGGCGTTGTCGAAGCAGGCCGAGTCGGACTGGCCCTCGGGGATCAGCGGCCACACCTTGTCCAGATCATCGCCGAGGATCTCGGAGGCCATCGACTGGCGGCGGGCGCGCATCCAGTTGACGTTGCCGCGCAAGGTGTTGATCTCGCCGTTGTGGGCGATCATGCGGAACGGATGGGCGAGGTCCCAGCTGGGGAAGGTGTTGGTCGAGAAGCGCTGATGCACCAGCGCCAGGGCGCTGGTGACCCGCTTGTCCTGCAAGTCCTTGTAGTAGATACCCACCTGATTGGCCAGCAGCATGCCCTTGTAGAGCAGGGTGCGGGAGGACAGGGAGGGGATATAGAAGCCTGCGCAGTCGCTGCCGAGCTTGTCGCGGATCTTGTTCTCCACCTGCTTGCGGATCACATAGAGCTTGCGCTCGAAGGCGTCCTGATCCGGGCAGTTGCCGCCGCGCTGGATGAAGACCTGGCGGATGGTCGGCTCGCAGGCCTTGACGCTTTCGCCCAGGCTGGAGTTGTCGACCGGCACGTCGCGCCAGCCGAGGAACTTCTGGCCCTCGGCGGCGATGGTGTAGATGATCTGCTCTTCGCACTTCTTGCGCGGGCCGTCGGCGGCGGGCAGGAACACCATGCCGACGCCGTACTCGCCGGCCTCGGGCAGTTGTACACCGGAGGCTTCGCGCAGGAATTCGTCGGGAATCTGAAGCAGCAGCCCCGCGCCGTCGCCGGCGAGCGGGTCGGCCCCGACCGCGCCGCGGTGGGTGAGGCGTTCGAGGATGGTGAGTCCCTGTTCGATGATGGCGTGGGTCTTGCGCCCCTTGATGTCGGCCACGAAGCCGACGCCGCAGGCGTCGTGTTCGTTGGCGGGGTCGTATAAGCCCTGTGCGGTTGGTCTGGCCCGAAGATTCATTGAGCAACCTCGTGTGGACCGCCGGCGAGGCCGCCGGTCGCTAAGTTCTCGTTTTTACATGATGACGCCCCGCCACGATGGGTATCGCGACGGGGCGGCGATGTGTCTGACGCCGGTGGTCGAGTGCGCGACCCTTTTTTGGCGAGGGTCGCGCATTATAGACCTGTGGCGGTGCGCTGTAAAACGCCCCTGCCCGTGGATTTCCCCGGGTCAGGGTCAGGCATCCCCTCCGGAAGTGGCCGGGGCGGGTGTCTGGTCCTTCTTCTCCCTGTTGTTGGGCGCGGCGTTGTCGGAAGCGGCGGACGTCGGCTTGTCGTCCCCGCTCGCGCCTTCCGCCTTCGCTGGCTTGCCCTGCCTGGCCGGACCCTCCGCCGCTGGCGTGGCGGCGGGTTTGTCGCTGTTGGCCGTGTGCTCGCCACCGCTCTCCCTGGCGGGCGCGGATGTCCTGGTCTGCTGTCTGGATTCCGCGACCGCGCTGGCGTCCCGCGGGGGCGGGCCGTCTCCGCCGCTATCGGCCGTTTGCGGCTTGTCGTTCCCCGTTGTCTCCTGGGGCGTCGCCTTGCTGCTCTCCTTGGGGGGGGTGTCCGCCGCTTCGCCGGCGGAGGCCTCCTTGCCGGTCTGGGAATTGCGGGCGGCCGGCTCGGAGGTCGGCGCGGGGTGCTGCTGCTTTTCCTGTTTCCGCGGATCCGGCTGCCGCTGCTCCGCCCCGGTGTTGTCGGAGGAGGGCTGATTCGACTTGTTTTCGTTGTGGTTATCGGGTTCGTTGCTGGTCTGATCCCGGTTGCCGGCGTCCTTGTCGTCGCCGCGTTTTCTGCCCTTGCGCCTGTTGCCGGATTCCTTGCCGCCCTTGTCGTCAGCGGACTTGCCGTTGCCGGTGTCGGCGGCGTGGTCGCCGTTGTCCTGGTTACCGCTCTGGCCGTCGCCCCGGTTGTCAGCCTGGTCGTCCTTGTCCTGGTTATCCCTGCTCTGGCTGTCGGTGTTCCTGCCGCCGCGACGACGTCCGCCGCCGCGCTTGCCGCGACGCGCACCTGGGCCGCGGCGCTCCTTGGCGTCCTTCTCGCCCTTGTTGTCGTCCTTGTCGCCCGGGTCTCCGGATGGGGCGGGCTTGCGGTCGCCCTTCTTCTCCTCGTTGTCCGAACCCTTGGCCTGCTGGTTGCCGCCGCGCTTGCCGCGGCGTTGTGAAGCGCCTTCATCCTTGCTCTGGCGACGATTGCGGTTACCCTGGCCGCCCTTGCGATCGCCCCGCTTCTGGCTGTTGTCTCGGGACTGGCGGCGATCACTGCCGCTGGAACCCTTCTCTTCCTTCTCTTCCTTCTCCGCCTCTTCGCCGTCATCGCTTCTGGCGCTGAAGAGGCTGTTCCAGATGCGCTTGATGATGCCGGTCTCCCCTTCGCCTTGGCTCGCGGCGGGGGCGGGGGCGGCGGCGGCGGGTTTAGCCGGCGCGGGGGCCGGCGACGGCGGCGTCAGGCGTTTGACCGCCGGCTCCTCCGCCTTGGGCGGCTCCTCTCGGTCTTGCCCGAAGTTGGTGGCGGGTTGGGCCTCGGCCAGCAGCTTGTAGCTGGCCTTTTCCTCATCCTTCGAGGAAGCATCCTGACGACGAACCCTTTCCACCTCGTAGTTGGGGGTGTCGAGGTGGGGGTTGGGGATCAGTACCACGTCCACTTCCTGGCGGCTCTCGATATCGTGGATGGCCAGCCGCTTTTCATTCAGCAGAAAGGTGGCGACATCTACCGGCAGCTGCGCCTGGATGCGTAACGTGTTCTCCTTCATCGCCTGCTCTTCGATGATGCGCAGGATCGACAGGGCGAGGGATTCGGTGCCGCGGATCGAGCCGTGGCCGTGACAGCGCGGACAGACCAGCTGGCTCGACTCGCCCAGCGAGGGGCGCAGGCGCTGGCGGGACATCTCCAGCAGGCCGAAGCGGGAGATGCGGCCGATCTGCACCCGCGCCCGGTCCTGCTTCATGGCGTCGCGCAGGCGGTTTTCCACCTCGCGCTGGTTGCGCGCCGGGATCATGTCGATGAAGTCGATCACGAACAGCCCGCCCATGTCGCGCAGGCGCAACTGGCGGGCGATCTCGTCGGCGGCTTCGAGGTTGGTGTTGAGGGCGGTCTCTTCGATATCCGCGCCCTTGGTGGCGCGCGCCGAGTTGATGTCGATGGAGGTGAGGGCCTCGGTGTGGTCGATGACGATGGCGCCGCCGGAGGGGAGTTGTACCTCACGCTGGAAGACCGTCTCGATCTGGGTCTCGATCTGGTAGCGGGTGAACAGCGGTACCTCATCCTGATAGAGGCGCATCTTGTTGAGATACTGGGGCATCACCTGCTGAATGAATTCGCAGGCCTCGGCGTGTACCGCGGCGTCGTCGATGACGATCTCGCCGATGTCGGCGCGCAGGTAGTCGCGAATCGAGCGGATGATGACATTGCTCTCCTGATAGATCAGGAAGGGGGCCTTGCGCTCCTTGGCGGAGGTCTCCACCGCCCCCCACAACTGCAACAGGTAGTCCAGGTCCCATTGCAGCTCTTCGACGCTCTTGCCGACGCCGGCGGTGCGCACGATCAGGCCCATGCCGTCGGGGATGGTGAGGGCGCTCATCGCCTCGCGCAGCTCATTGCGCTCCTGGCCCTCGATGCGGCGCGAGACGCCGCCGGCGCGGGGGTTGTTGGGCATCAGCACCAGGTAGCGGCCGGCAAGGGAGATGAAGGTGGTCAGCGCGGCGCCCTTGTTGCCCCGCTCCTCCTTTTCGATCTGCACCACCAGCTCCTGGCCTTCGGAGATGGCGTCCTTGATGCTGGCGCGGCCAGGGGCGCTCTGCGCCTCTTCGCTGAAGTAGGAGCGGGCGATCTCCTTGAGTGGCAGAAAGCCGTGGCGCTCCGCGCCATAGTCGACGAAGGCGGCCTCCAGGCTGGGTTCGACCCGGGTGACCTTGCCGCTGTAGATGTTGGCCTTTTTCTGTTCCCGGCCCGGGGATTCGATGTCGAGGTTGTAGAGTTTCTGGCCATCCACTATGGCCACGCGCAACTCTTCCGGCTGAGTTGCGTTGATCAGCATTCTTTTCATTTACGTTGTAATCCTTATGGCGTTCCGCCGCGAAAACGGCTGCACGGCGGTTTCCCTCGCCGCGCGGCGCTTGTCGTCGCAACCGACGAATCCAGGCGTCGCGTCCGGGCGCAAGGGCCGCGCGCTGCCCGCTTCGTGGCGGAAACGGTAATTCCAGAATGCGCGCCAGCTCTTGGGGTGGCGCGCCGCTGTCTCTTCAAAAGTCCCTGTCGGAAGCTCGGTTCTTCGAGGGGCGGAACGAGGGCGATCCGATCACTTCGGGCCGCGGCGATGCCGCGGATCTGACCTCGCGGATTGGTGTTCGTCGCGCTCGCGGGCCTGTCTCCGATCAAGTCGCTCGGACGCCGCGGGTGGTTCGGGTTCCGATCTTGGCAGCCGTTGGTCGGGGTGTTGTTCGTGGTGCTCGCCGACGACGGGCTGGGACTCGGCCTCGTTTTTTTTGCCCGTCATCACTTATGGTGGAACGGGCAATCTCTTCGGTTCGTCTGATCGTGACAACGGGGTAAAGGGAATGAAGGACCCCTGGTGTCACCCTTGAACGAACACTGTATTGTAGCAGGGAGTGAAGAGTAATCACAAGGAGATATCGCATCAGATGTCATTTCACGCTTTTACAGCTGCGCCAAGGTAACGGAAACGTCGGAGGTCGAGCCTTCAGGCGGATGGGGCAAGATAAGGTGGTTTCCGATAATCGAGCACGGCTGTACTATCGCCAAAGGCGCGCTACCATAGGCGCCCGGGGCGATATCGACACGGCCCCAGTCCTGGAGTGCGGTCCTTGGGCTGCGCGATTGCCTGTAGCACGCCAAGGCGTGTACTCCATTCTCCAACGAGAGGAAAGGATGATGGACGCGAAGAGAGTAACGGCTGATTCAGGTGCGGGGTGGGTCGCTCCCGCCGTCGGCGGCTGGCGTGTGGCGCGGGCGGCCCGCCTGGTGGGATGCGGCGGCGTGATCGCCTATCCCACCGAAGGGGTTTTCGGCCTGGGTTGCGATCCCCGCGATCAGGCGGCGGTGGAGCGGATCTACGCCCTGAAGCGGCGGGTGAAGAACAAGGGGCTGATCCTGATCGCGGATCGCTGGGAGCGGCTCGAACCCTTTATCGCCCCCCTTGACGCGGAGATCATGGCCAGGCTGCGACGGAGTTGGCCGGGGCCCAACACCTGGATCCTGCCGGCGCGGCAAGGCACGCCCGGCTGGCTGGCGGGGGGGCGGGGCACGTTGGCGGTGCGGGTAACGGCCCACCCCTTGTCCGCGAGCCTTTGCGCCGCCTGGGGCGGGCCGCTGGTGTCGACCAGCGCCAACATCAGCGGGCGGGCGCCGGCGATGTCGGCGTGGCAGGTGCGGGTGCAGTTCGGCGAGAAACTGGACGCCATCGTCCCCGGTGCCCTGGGCGGGCGCAAGGGCCCCAGCGCCATCTGGGACGGGGCCAGCGGACGGCGGATTCGCTGACCGTTGGGCAGCCAAGCCTCGCGCTCCGCCCTAGGGGCAAAGTTTTCATGAAATCTCTCACGGAGTCGCGGAGATCACCCGGAGTCGCGGAGATCACCGAGGAGGGCGCCGCTGTTATCGCTATGTAGATGTGAGGGAATTCGGGGCTGGCCAGCCCCGCAAGGCTTATGCGCGGCTGGTCGGGCCGGCGCGTCTCCGCGGCTTTTCCATCCCCGTCGGGGCTGAACACCAGAAAGCGCCGGGCCTTGCCCGCGTGGCCGGTAATGGTGCGAAAGGTCTGACTGGTAACGCCGAATCTTCATGGCGTGCTCCTGTGTCGTGGATCCCTATCGAAAGATTGGAGCAGATTTTTCCATGCGAGCGATGAAATCGGTCAACGAGGACGGCCGCGCCAGGGTATTGGGTGCATGGTGAGCTCGAGCCTTTCGGCGGGCCGTGATCGAGCCCTGTGCGGCGAAAGCCTTAATCTCCCAGTGAGAGGGAGAGAGTCCTTGTGCGCCGCAGCCTCCCCCGCGAGTGCCATTTTCCCGATTTTGGGTCCATACTCGGGTTGTATGGGTGATTTGGCGGGATCGGGCGATGACGGGAATCGCGAGCGTTACAAGAGCAGCCGTGGGGGTGGTTTGCGCCCTCCTCGCCGTTACCGCCTGGGCCGAGATCATCACCGACGGCAGCTTGGGGCCGGCGCAGCGGCTTGACGGCCCGGAGTTCGTGATCGGCGCGGATCTGGGGCGCCAGGCCGGCGCTAATCTCTTTCACAGCTTCCAGACCTTCGAGATCCTCCAGGGCGAGCGCGCCACCTTCAGCGGTCCCGACGCCATCGAACGGGTGGTCAGTCGCGTCACCGGCGACGGCCTGTCCCGTCTGCATGGCGCGCTGCATGTCGCCATCGCCGGCGCGGACTTCTATCTGCTCAATCCCAACGGCATCCTGGTAAGCGAGGGGGCCAGTTGCGACCTGCCCGCGGCGCTCCATTTGAGTACCGCCGACGCCCTGGGTTTCGACGATGGCTGGCGTTTCAGCGTCTCCCTGGGCGATGGGGCGGATGCGCAACTGAGCGTGGCCGCCCCGGACGCCTTTGGCTATACCGCGGAACGGGATGCCAGTCTGATCTTCACGGGGGCGGATGTGACGCTGCCGGCAGCGGCGTCGCTAGCGCTGGAGGGGCCGAATATCCGCATCGAGGGGAGCCGCGTGGCCATCCCCTCGGGCCGACTCCAGTTGCGCAACCCCGCTTCGCCGGACGGCGCGGGATCAATCGCCATCGCGGTGAGGTCAGCAACCGGGTCTACGGCAGCGGCGATGGCGGCGATATCACGGTCGAGGCGCACGGATCGATCGAACTGGTCAATGGCGGTCTGGTCTCGGCCACCACCTTCACCTCGGGGGATGGCGGCGACATTCGGGTGTTCGAGCGGTGCTATCAGGAAAACCACAGAGAGCACAAAGGGCACAGAGGGGGCATAGGTGGAATCGAATCCCTATGTTTGCGCTAACCAACAACAACGGAGAGGGGCCAATACCGAGGCACCTCGCTGCCTTGCCATTAACCCTCTGTGATCCTATAAACCGCGGATGAACGCAGATTCACGCAGATATTTTATTGAGGAACAAGGTGTTGTGTCATTTGATCGCCTCACCTGCTGGGTGAGATGAATGCTTGAGTCAACCAAATTGAAGCATCTGTGTTAATCGGCGTTAATCTGCGGTTAAATGATGAATTTAGTGTGATCTCTGTGTATTTTGTGGTTTATCTATATATGGGGTTCAGGAATTGCGGAATTCAGCTTCCTAGCAGATCACGAAACCCCGTCCCCGCCATGCGATCGTAATAGCGCCCACGATAGAGCAGGCGCGGCGATTCCGTGGTTTCGTCGTCAAAGCCGGAGCGGTCATGCAGTACGTTGTTGCCGATCAGGCCCATGCCTGGTTTGAGCAGGCCGTGGATGATATGGGGGTGGTTGCTGGCGAGGTGGGTCTTGAGTAGCTCCACCGCTTCCTGAACCAATGGATCCTCCTTCCACTGGATATTGCGCTTGCGTTCGGTGAAGCGCATGTACAGTTCGCCGTCGGCGTCGATGGCGAAGACCGGGCCGCTCTGTTCGCGGCGGGTGGTGCCGTCTTCTCCTTCGCGGATGGGGATGGTCATCACGTCGCGCTGCATCAGCGCCCGAATGAAGTCGGGATGGGCCTCGCGCAGCAGGATGTAGGCGAGTTCATGGTCAAAGAGGCCGTTGACGCCGCCATCATCGGCGCTGTGGACACAGTGCAGCAGCAGGCCGCGAATCCGGGTCTCGGGGGTGTTGTAGTAGCCGTCGGTGTGCCAGCGGATGGGACGATTGGTGTAGGGGATGTAGTTCTTGCGCGTGCCTTGATTACGCACCGTCAGCGAGGTCAGGCCGTTGGCGTCGCCAAGCCAGTTGTGGTCGAGTCGCTCCAGACCAAAGGTGCGGCCCAGCCGCAAGGGGATTTCGGGACGATCGCCGAGATCGGCGGGGCCGAGGTAGATCGCCATGTTGTTGGCGCGACAGCGGGCGACGATGGCCTCTCGTTCCGCGTCGCTGGGGTTGGCGAGGTCGCGGATCTCCACGACCAGGTCATCGAGACGGGTGGCGGCCCGTTCCAGCTTGATGTCGCGCCAGCGCTGGTAGAGTGCCGTTTGGCGGAGATCGAAAGGGGTCGGGGAGGAATTCAATTAACGCGATTTCCAGGAAAGATCATATCGAGCAGCCAAAGGCGTGCCGTGTGGTAGGAGGCGCACTTCCAGCGTTGATCGAAGGGTTCCCTCCCCCGCCGGGGGAGGGACAGGGAGGGGGTGCTGAAGTCGGCGGGGATGTCCAAGTTCCCCTGCCGATGCCGAAGACCCTCCCCCCAGCCCCCTCCCCGCGGGAGGGGGAGCGGTTTTCGTGATTTTGCGCAATACTCGGGAAATGCCATCAATCTTCCCTTGTATCAGGCAGCATAACCATGCTTTTCACGGAAGAGGATCAATAACCGCCCTTGCGCTTGGTCTCCGGCAGCCCGGCGATCTTGCCGGCCTGCTTGGCGGGGCCCATGGGGAAGTGTTCGTAGAGGGTCTTGGCGTCGACCTTGGGGAGGTCGCTCCAGACGCCCTTGAAGTGCTTGACCATGTGGCGTTCGTTGGGCTGATTGGCGTTGTTGTTGAAGTATTCGTCGCGCAGGTAGTTGATGATCTCCCACGCCTTGTCGGAGAGGGTGATACCTTCGTTTTCGGCGATCGCCTTGGCGAGGTCCTCGCTCCACTCTTCCAGGTTGACGAGATAGCCGTTGTCGGTGGTCTCGATGGTCTTGCCGTTGATTTCGTATGCCATGTTGTTCTCCTTAAGTGACGAAAGGTCGCCGCGGCGACCGAATCAAGAATTTTATACGGGTTTGTGGGGAACGAACAAGCCGCAACCGAGGTGATGGCAATCCCCAAGTCCCAGCTGTTGCAATCGCACCGCGTCGTCCAGGCTGAGGTCGGCGACCATCAGCGAGCGGGTTGGGATCTCCCGGCCCAGGTCCTGAATGACGTGGGGCTTGCCGCAGAGGATCTTCTTGAAGCCTATGCCGAGCCGGCGCAGCTCCTTCGCCGCGGCCTCGATGAAGCCTCCCTCTTCGCTGGCGTCGTTGGTTGCGCCGGCGGCCAGCTCGGGAAAGTGGACATGGCGGGCGTAGAGGGTCGTCGCCTTCCGCAATGGACGGGACTTCGCCGGGCCGACGCGCAGCTCGTTACCGGCGATATCCAGCCTCGCCCCCTCCAGCGCGCGGGCCTGCTCCACCCGCGCCCTAGGCAGACGCAGCACCAGCGGCGTGCGGCGCGAAGGGTAGAGCAGGGCGTCTGGCTGTTCCGGGCGCTCCCAGCCGTTCTGACTGCCGCCGCCGTGTATGCCATGCACCCCGCCTTGGTGATCCTCGCCCAGCCACGGCAGGTGCGCGATCAGGGCGTCATAAAGGGGACGCGCATGATCCACCGGCAGGCCCCGGCTTTCGATGCGAAAGTGGAGGTCGACGATACCGTCGTCGACCACGAAGTGCTGTTCGTCCTGCTGCTCTTCTTGCCAGTACATCGCCGTCGCCTCCAAAGCCGGGTCAGTCCGGTATCCTGGCCCGCAGGGCATCGCGGTCGAACCACCACTGGCCCTCGCTCATGACGTCGAGGATCTTGGCCAGGCGCGGAAAGAGCTTCTCGGTGTCGTCCAGCTCCAGGCGCTCGACCCAGAAGCGGAAGATATCCTCCTCCTCCACCTTGCTGTGTCGCCAGGCGACCTTGCCCAGCTGTTGGGTGGTGAAGAAGTGGAGCTTTTCGTGCTGCTCGCCCTCGGCCCGCACATCGACGATGTAACCCGCCACCGCGGCGGCGACGGCGCCGCCATCCGAGTTGTCGGGTGTCTCGTCGACGATGTGCTGGAGCATGGCGACGGTCAATTCCGGGTCGATGGGGTAGGTCACCCCCAGCCAGACGCCATGGGCGAGGGCGCGCAGAGACTCCCCCTGCTCGGCCTGGTAGAGGACGTCGCACAGCTCCACCGC
Source organism: Gammaproteobacteria bacterium (assembly GCA_011390365.1). Lineage (GTDB taxonomy): Bacteria > Pseudomonadota > Gammaproteobacteria > Chromatiales > Chromatiaceae > SLIM01. The sequence continues at coordinate 1,135 of JAABSM010000074.1, read as the reverse complement.
TTGCAGCCAGTTCTCCGCCTCCACCGCCGGCAACAGCAGGGGTCTGGCGCGATCCCACGCCTCCACGCCGCGGTCGAGTTCGAGCAGGGTATAACCGCTCTGAATCACAAGGCGGTTGCGTTCGAATGGATCCGTGTCCCGGGGCAGGGCGGCGATCCGGTCATCCAGGCCCCCCAACTGCGCGGTCAGCATCGCCGTCGCGGTGCGCGGATCCTGGGCGGCCTGGGAGAGATCCCCTTCCAGGGAGTCAAGGTTGAGATACTTCACGGTCTGGCCCTTTCGGTTGAGTACGCGTCATCGGCGATGAGGGGGCGGCGTCGGAATGTTTTCATGTAAAGGCGGCTTCCAAACGATCCTCCCAATCCTCCGGGGTGTCCGGGTAGGGCGGCTTGACGTCGATGCGAAAGAACATCTCCCCCTTCGCCCTCTCCTTGACCAGCGCGCGAAGCTCGTCGAAGGTTTCGAGTTGCGGGTTTTCGATCATAATCTGACTCAGGTAGAGCATGAGCTATTGCCTGTGGTGGATGCGGAAACCGGACGCACCGCTGTCGCGGGTCATCGTCTACGGCGGCTAAAATGGTGCGCCTGACCCCGTCGCGCAACCATCATTATTTAGTGGTTTTGATGGTGATCGGTCCGCCGCCGGGGGCTTGCCTATGCCAAATGGAACTGGTTCACATGTTGCGTTTTTCCAAAATATTTTGCGTTTTTTCAGAGAGATGAAATTTTATAGTCACTATTTGAAATCGAATTCCTCGCCATGCGTCCTATCTCCTTTGGGATAGAAATGCCCTTTCCCTCTTCACCCCATCGGGGGGATATTTTGATCCATTAGGAACTCCTAAAATTTCGCCTCCATGCCCAGCTCGCCTCTTCACCGATGCGGCCTGGAAGATCCGAATTTTGGATTTCGAAGCGGTTCGCGGGATCTCGTCGATCTACCGGGCCGGCGTCCGGGACCTCCCGGAAGATCGGAATCCCTGTTTGCTACCGAAACCTACGGGAGACTGTACTGATGGCGAAACCGATGCATGCCACCCCGATGCTCGACCAACTGGAGAGCGGACCCTGGCCGAGCTTTGTCACCGGCCTCAAGCGCCTGGCGAACGACAACGATATGATGGTCGACCTGATG
>JAABSM010000073.1 GCA_011390365.1 Gammaproteobacteria bacterium | reverse complement strand
TTTGAAGGCGCTGCTGGGGGATCCCCGCACCGATGTGCTGTTCGTGGGTTACCAGGCCGCCGGTACCCCGGGGCGGGATATTCAGCAATACGGCCCGCGCGGCGGTTATGTGGTGCTGGATGGGGAGCGCTACGACATCCGCGCCCAGGTGCATACCCTGGGCGGTTACTCGGCCCACGCCGATCGGGACAACCTGATCGATTTCGTGCGTGGCATGCGCGAAAAGCCGCGAGAGGTTAGACTGGTGCATGGTGAGCAGGAAGCCAAGGAGTCGCTGGCCGAGGGGCTGCGGGAGTTGCTGCCGGGGGCGGAGATTGTGATTCCTTGCTGATTTCTGAAGTACTGGTCACACCGCTCCCGCGGTGTGACCCATCTGGCGGCGCTCCTGCGCCGCGATGCGGTCGGCGCGGGAGCGCCTGAAGATGCGTAACACCGCTGGAGCGGTGTTACGAGAGAACGCCACTGTGACACGCTGGCGCGTCGAGCCGCGCGCTCCGCTGGAATGGCCTCTCCCGGCCATCCTGTAAATCCCGTTAATCCTGTCCAAAAAAACACGAGAGAATCATGTGCGGTATATGCGGTGAATTGAGATTCGATGGCAAGCGTCCCGATCTGGGGGCCGTGGGGCGAATGACGGCGCGGCTGGAGCAGCGCGGGCCGGATCACGAGGGGGTCTTCAGCGACGGGCCGTTGGCATTCGGCCATAGACGGCTGGCAATCCTCGACCTCTCCCATCATGGCGATCAGCCGATGGTGGATCAGGAGCTGGGGCTGGCGCTGGTCTTCAACGGCACCATCTACAACTACCCGCAACTGCGGGAAGAGCTGATCGGGCTGGGCTATCACTTCTTCTCCAGCGGCGATAGCGAGGTGATCCTCAAGGCCTGGCACGCCTGGGGCGAGGGGTGCGTGGAGCGGCTTTCGGGGATGTTCGCCTTCGCGGTGTGGGACAAGCGGGAGCAGCGCCTCTTCCTTGCCCGCGACCGGATGGGCATCAAGCCACTCTACTACAGCGAGGCCGGTGGTCGCCTGCGCTTTGCCTCCAACACCCAGGCGCTATTGGCCGGCGGCGGGGTGGATAGCGACATCGATCCGCTCGCCCTGCACCATCAATTCACCCTGCATGCGGTGATCCCCGCCCCGCGTACTATTCTGAAAGGGGTCCGCAAGCTCGGCCCGGGGCACTGCCTGACCATCGAGGCCAACGGCGAACGACGGCAGCGCCGATACTGGAAACTGCCGGCACTGCGCCCCGCCACGCCCAGGAGCGATGACGAGTGGGTGGAGGCGATCCATGAGGCGCTGCGGGAGTCGATTCGAAAACGCAACGCCATCGCCGACGTGCCGGTGGGGGTGCTGCTCTCCGGCGGGCTGGACTCGAGCCTGCTGGTGGCGCTGCTGGCGGAGTCCGGGGTCTCGGACCTGCATACCTTTTCGGTGGGCTTCGAGGACCACCCCGACGAGAAGGGCAGCGAGTTCGAATATTCCGACCCGGTCGCGGCGCGCTACGACACTCGCCACCACAAGTTCCTGGTACCCAACAGCGAGGTGCTGAAACGTCTGCCCGAGGCGGTGGACGCCATGGCGGAGCCCATGTTCGGTCAGGACGCGGTGGCCTTCTACCTGCTTTCGGAACAGGTCTCGAAGAAAATCAAGGTGGTGCAGTCGGGCCAGGGGGCGGACGAGGTGTTCGGCGGTTATTTCTGGTATCCGCTGATGATGGCCGAGCGCGAAGGCACGCCGCTGGAGCGCTTCGCCAGACACTACTTCGACCGGGATCACGAGGAGTTCCTGCGCACGGTGCGCGCACCCTGGCGCGGCGCGGATCACACCTCGGCGCTGATCGCCGAGCTGCTGGCGGAACCCGATTCCGACAGCTTCATGGATTCGGTGCTGCGCATGGACGTGACGACCTTGATCGTCGATGACCCGGTGAAGCGGGTCGACAACATGACCATGGCCTGGGGGCTGGAGGCGCGGGTGCCCTTTCTCGATCAGGATCTGGTGGAGCTGGCCTTCCAATGTCCGCCGGAACTCAAGCTGCGGGACCACGGCAAGTATCCCCTCAAACGCATCGCCCGCGGCATCGTCCCGGATTCCGTCATCGATCGCCCCAAGGGCTATTTTCCTATGCCCGCCCTCAAGTACGTGCGCGGCGAGTTTCTGACCTTCATGAAGGATATCCTCCACTCCGACGCCTGCCGCCAGCGCGGCCTCTACGACCCGGCCTATGTGGAGCTGCTACTTTCCGCGCCGGAGATGCACCATACCCGTCTGCGGGGCAGCAAACTGTGGCACCTGGCGCTGCTGGAGTATTGGTTGCAGCGGAACCTGAACGGGGCTTAATAGACAGGATTAACGGGATTTTTCAGGATTTACAGGATCTTGGTTGCGGCCATTACCGCCCTTCCCCGCCAGGTTCAAACCGAGCCTCGCCTCGCCTGCGGCATGCGGCGAAGGGTTGACCCGGAGGTCAACGCTCCCAGGAAGCTCGATAGATGTCGAAACCGCCCCGATGCATCCCCTGGGAGCGTCGTGACGAGGAGCAAGCGTAATGACTCCCCCGCCATCATCCTGTCAATCCTGTCTATTCCTCTTCCTTATCCTGAACCCCAATGTCGCAAACACGACAACCACCAAACCAAAACAACCAACTGTTTTACTTGCAGTTCCAGTCCATGGCACGCCACTTGCACCAATCCCAGGCAACAAGGAGCATCCGCCATGAACAGCACATCCACCAAGATCACCATCAACGACACCACCCTGCGCGACGGTGAGCAGTCGGCGGGAGTGGCATTTTCACCGCGGGAGAAGCTCTCCATTGCCCGCTCGCTGGACGAGCTGGGGGTGCCGGAGCTGGAGATCGGCATTCCCGCCATGGGCGAGGATGAGCGCCGCTCCATCGCGGCGGTGGCGCAGTCGGTGAAGAACGCCTCGCTGATGGTCTGGTGCCGCATGCACAGCCATGACATCTCGCTGTGTCGGGATCTGGGGGTGGATCGGGTGGATCTTTCGATCCCCGTCTCCGATCAGCAGATCCGCCATAAACTGGGACGAGACCGCGAGTGGGTGCTGAATCAGATCGAAGGCAGTGTCGCCGAAGCGCTGGAGCTTGGGCTGGAGGTGTGCATCGGCGGCGAGGACTCCTCCCGCGCCGATCCGGAGTTTCTGTGGCAGGTACTGGAGCGGGCCCAGGATGCGGGGGCTTGCCGCTTTCGCTTCGCCGATACCGTGGGCATCATGGAGCCATTCGGGGTCTACGAGACCTTCCGCGACATGCGCGCCATCTGCGACCTGGAGCTGGAGATGCATGCCCATGACGACCTGGGGCTTGCTACCGCCAACACCCTGGCGGCGATTCGCGGCGGCGCGACCCACGTCAACACCACCGTGCATGGGCTGGGCGAACGGGCCGGCAACGCGCCGCTGGAGGAGATCGTGATGGGGATTCGGCGCTTCTTCGACCAGGGTCATGAGATCGACATGACCCGCTACGAATCCCTCTCTCACAAGGTGGAGCGCGCCTCCGGCCACCCCCTGAGCTGGCACAAGAGCCTGGTCGGCAAGGGGGTCTTCACCCACGAATCGGGCATCCATGTGGATGGCCTGATCAAGAATCGTGACAACTACCAGGGCGTGGATCCGGCGCACATGGGGCGCAACCACACCTTCGTGCTGGGTAAGCATTCCGGCACCAAGGCGATTCACCACGCCTACTCGCAACTGGGCATCAATCTCGATCACCGCGAGGCCTCGGCGCTGCTGGTGCTGGTGCGCCGCTACAGCACCCAGAAGAAGCAGTCCCCCAGCGAGGCGGATCTGCGCCGTTTTCACCTGAAACTGATGGGAGACGCGGGGCAATGGAATCAACCATGAGTGACACAGCCCAACTGGAATCGGAAAGACCAGGCCCAAGACCGCGCATCCGCGATGACATCAGCTGCGTCTTCCAGCGCGACCCGGCGGCGCGCACCCGCTTCGAGGTGATGACCACCTACCCCGGGGTACATGCCATCGTCCTCTATCGCCTCGCCAATCGGCTATGGCGACGGGGCTGGCGCTACCTGCCGCGGCTGATGTCCTACATCGGGCGCATCTGGACCAGCATCGACATCCACCCCGGCGCGACCATCGGACACCGCTTCTTCATCGACCACGGCGCGGGGGTGGTGATCGGCGAGACCGCCGAGGTCGGCGACGATGTCACCCTCTACCACGGCGTCACCCTCGGCGGCGTCTCCTGGAACAAGGGCAAGCGCCACCCTACCCTCGGCAACGAGGTGGTGGTGGGCGCGGGGGCCAAGATCCTCGGCCCCATCGAGATCGGCCACGGCGCACGCATCGGCGCGAATTCAGTGGTGATCAGCTCGGTACCGCCGCGCAAGACGGTGGTCGGCATCCCCGGCAAGGTGGTGCGCTCCCGCACCGCCGCCGACGACCAGCGGGTGATCGACGGCATCGACCTCAATCATCACCTGATGCCGGACCCGGTCGCCGATGCGGTGAGCTGTCTGCTCGAACGCATCCGCGCACTCGAGAACCAGATCAACCACCACACCGCCGACGAACACTGCTACGACTGCGACGCGGTGCAGGTGTGCGAATCCCAAGAGGTGGGCATGCCCGCCAATACCGGACATTGAGAATGGATCTACAAGACTTCGACGGCGAGGAGCTCTACTTCGACGAACCCATCGATGCCGAGGTGGAGCAGCTGCTGCACCAGGCCGGCGAAGAGTACGGCAGCGAGTCGGCGGAAGAGAAGCTGCTGCGCGCCAGAGAGCTGGCCCCCGAGCACCCGCTGGTGCTGGTCGCTCTCTATCGTTACTTCTACTACCGCCACCGTCTGGATGAATCCCTGGAAGTGGCCGAACAGGCGCTGCGGATCACCGCCCACCGCCTGGGTCTGCCCGAGGACTGGCGGCAATTGACCAAGACCCACGTCGCCGAAGGGGCGAAACAGTCCATGACCCGGATACGTTTCTACCTCTTCGCACTCAAAGGGGCCGGCTTTCTGGAGCTGCGCCTGGGGCGGTACCCACCCGCCCTGGAGCGGCTCGAACTGCTGGCGATGCTCGACGAAAGCGATCGGCTTGGAGTGCGACCCCTGATCGAGGTGGCGAAAGAGGCGTTGGGCGAGTCGGCCTGAAAAATGCTTCTTCGCGCGGTACAGGGCGTAACGGGGCATTTGCCCCTGACATTAGGCGTAATGCCGGGGGATAGCGTGAATCTGCGCACCAAACGTGAATCAGCGCACCAAAGGAGTGCCAGTCCTGAAGGACTGGCACTCCTGGCGACAGCGAAGCCCGCATCGGGCTCGCTCGCCGCGGTTGCGCATCGATCCCGCAACAGGCGGGGATTACTCCCGAGCAAACAAATTCAGGGCAGACCAAGGTGTGCCGCAACCCCAAGCGAGAGGGCAAGACGATGAGCGATAGCGAACTGGCGATGGATATGGAAGAGCTGAGCAGTGCCGAAGAGTTTCTCGAATACTTCGAGATCCCCTTCGAACCGTCGATCGTGCAGGTCAACCGCCTGCACATCCTGCAACGCTTCCACGACTACCTGGAGAAACTACCGCGGATCGAGGACGAGGCGGAGCAACGGGAGACCTTCCGCTACTGGCTGGCCAAGGCCTATACCGACTTCGTCGAGTCGGACGCGCTCACCGAGAAGGTCTTCAAGGTCTTCCACATGCACGAGCCGCCCAAGGTCCAGATCCCCCTCAACTCTCTCGATCCAAAGGCGGTTTCCGGTGCTCCCCAAGTATGAATACGGCGAAAAGGTGCGGGTGATCCGCAACCTGCGCAACGACGGCACCTTTCCCGGCGCCCCCGCGGGAAGGCTGCTGATCCGCCGCGGCGCCATAGGCTATGTGCGGGACGTGGGCACCTTCCTGCAGGATCAGCTGATCTACAGCGTCGACTTCATCGACGACGGGCGCATGGTCGGCTGCCGCGAGCAGGAACTGCAACCCGCGGACGATCCCTGGATCCCCAACCGCTTCGAGTTTCGCGAAAAGGTCACCCCCCTGATCAAGCTCGCCATCAGCGGCGAGGTGATCGCCGAACCCGGTGACGTAGGCGAGATCGAGAAGGTACTGCGGGAGGCGGAAAACGGCCCCGCCTACCACGTCCGCTTCAAGGGCCGCACCCTTTTGGTGCCCGAGGCCTCGCTGGAGTTCGTGGATAACGCGGAAGACGAGCCATAATTCGACTTCCAGAAAAATCATTCACCACAGAGATCACGGAGAACCCAGAGCGATGTTGATAAGCGGAGAAATGGCGTTAGCGCTTCCACCCCTTCACCCCTCTGTGTGCTCTGTGTTCTCTGTGGTAAGACATCTTCGGAGTGATTGACATGAGCGCGCTGGCGGAAAAGCCGGATGAAGCCAACCCGGAATTCAACTACCACCTGCTGCGCAATGCGCTGGAGGGCTTCAGCCGCAATCTGGCGGATCTGACGCCGGAGCAATACCAGCAGGTGGAGGAGAAGGCGAGCCGCAGCTATGCGCTGGAGTCCCGGGTGCTCGCCGCCCCCGAGGCCGCGGATGTGGTGATCGCCAGGCCGCAGCTCGACCAGGCGCTCGCCGAGGTCGCCAACCGCTATGGCGACGAAGCGGAGTTCGTCGACGACCTCGCCGCCAACGGCCTGGACCGGGACGGCCTGCGCCGCGCCCTGGAGCGGGAGTTGCGGTTCGACGCGGTGATGATGCGGGTGGCCGCCGACTGTGAACCGATCAGCGAGGTGGACGCCCAGCTCTTCTATGAGATGCACCGGGGAAAGTTCGAGGCCCCGGAGCAGCGCGTGGTTCGCCACATCCTTATTACCGTCAACGAGGAGTACGCGGAGAACACCCGCGACCGCGCCAGGGCGCGCGCCGAAGGGGTGCGGGAAAGGCTGGGCGACCGCAATAACCGCTTCCCCGACATGGCCAAGCGCCACTCCGAGTGCCCCACCGCCATGGAGGGTGGCAAGCTCGGCGAGGTACCCCGCGGTGCCCTCTACCCGGAACTGGACAGCGTCCTTTTCGGCATGGAGGAAGGCGAGATCAGCGACATCGTCGAGAGCGAAATGGGCTTTCACATATTGCTGTGCGAGAAGATCAGGCCCGGCAAACGCACCCCCTTCAGCCAGGCCGAGGCGAAGATCCGCGAACTGCTGGAACAGCGCCGTCGTCGCAACCGCCAGAAGGAGTGGTTGAGCCAGTTGCAGAGCGCTTGAAGCGCAAATCGGAACACGCCGGACGGGTTTTGCAAACCCGTCCGCACCGTTATCAGCTTCCTCAACGGATCAAACTACTTGAGGATGCCCGAATAGTAACGATGGGGACGGGGCTGCAAGCCCCGTCCCGCTCCAGGATTCGCGAACTGCTGGAACAGCGCCGTCGTCGCAACCGCCAGAAGGAGTGGTTGAGCCAGTTGCAGAGCGCTTGAAACGCAAATCGGAACACGCCGGACGGGTTTTGCAAACCCGTCCGCACCGTTATCAGCTTCCTCAACGGATCAAACTACTTGAGGATGCCCGAATAGTAACGATAGGGACGGGGCTGCAAGCCCCGTCCCGCTCCAGGATTCGCGAACTGCTGGAACAGCGCCGTCGTCGCAACCGCCAGAAGGAGTGGTTGAGCCAGTTGCAAAGCGCTTGAAACGCAAATCGGAACATGCCGGACGGGTTTTGCAAACCCGTCCGCACCGTTATCAGCTTCCTCAACGGATCAAACTACTTGAGGATGCCCGAATAGTAACGGTGGGGACGGGGCTGCAAGCCCCGTCCCGCTCCAGTAACGGTCGTCGATTACGCAGAGACAAAACCGCGTCCACCACGGAGAACCCCCATGGAAAAAGCCAAGGCCCACTGCTCGTTCTGCGGCGTCGAACAGGGCTTCGACCTGCCCCTGATCGCCGGTGAAGAAGGCCACATCTGCGAAGAGTGCGTGCGCCTCGCCGCCCAGGTGGTGGGCAACTGGGGGCGCAAGCGAGCCGCCGCGCGCCCGCTCAAGAACCTGCTCAAGCCGCTGGAGATCAAGGAGCAACTGGACCAGTACGTCATTGGCCAGGAGCTGGCCAAGGAGACCCTGGCGGTGGCGGTCTACAACCACTACAAGCGCATCAGCATCGAAAACGACCACCCTACCCTGCAAGCCACCGGCGACCACGTCGAAGTCGAAAAATCCAACATCCTGCTGCTGGGCCCCTCCGGCGTCGGCAAGACCCTCCTCGCCTCTACTTTAGCGCGCACGGTCGGCGTTCCCTTCGTCATCGCCGACGCCACCACCCTCACCCAGGCCGGCTATGTGGGTGAAGACGTGGAGAGCATCCTGTCGCGGCTGATCGACGCCGCCGACGGCAACAAGGACCTCGCCGAGTGGGGCATCGTCTACATCGACGAGATCGACAAACTGGCGCGCGCCGCCGAATCGGCCCACGGCGCCCGGGATGTCTCCGGCGAAGGGGTGCAGCAGGCGCTGCTCAAGCTGGTCGAAGGCGCCACCGTCAAGCTCAAGGGCAACAAGGAGCAGGGCGGCGATCAGTCCATCGACACCCGTAACATCCTGTTCGTCGCCGGCGGCGCCTTCGCCGGCCTGGAGAAGACCCTGGAGCGCCGGCTGCACACCCGGGTTCAGGGCATCGGCTTCCACGCCGACTTCTCCAACCCGGAACAGACCTATGAGGCCTGCCGCGTCTTCGAACAGGTGCAGCCCGATGACCTGCGCCAATTCGGCCTGATCCCGGAGTTCATCGGCCGCTTCCCCATCATCACCGCCCTCCACGACCTCGACGAACAGGGGCTGGTACACATCCTCACCCAGCCCCGCAACGCCCTGGTCAAACAATATCAGCGGCTGTTCGAATACGAGGGAGTGGAGCTCCAGTTCACCGACGAGGCCCTCCTCGCCATCGCCCGCAAGGCCCTCGACCGCGGCACCGGCGCCCGCGGTCTGCGCGGGGTGATGGAAGGCCTGCTGCGCAAGACCATGTTCGACATGCCTTCAAGGGAGGGCGTCAAGGAGTGTCTGGTCGACGAAGAGTCGGTGAGCGACGGCAAGGCGGTGGAGATGCATTGAGGAAACTCTTTTTGGAGGCATCTTTTCCACGCTCCGCGCGGGAATGCCTGTCGCGACGCCCGCCGAGCCGGAAAAGCCCGCCTCCGCCATCCAGAGCACATCCTCCTTCACCGCCCCCAAGCAGAGCTTCGATGACAGGCGTTACCAAGCGGAGCTTGGTAACCAGGCCCGCTAGCCAAACCCCCGCGCCATCACCAACACCCGACGCTCGATCCGCCCCACCGGATACATCACCTCCCCGCGCACGTCGTATCCCCGCTTGGCGTACATGCGCTGGGCTTGCCGGTTGCCGTCCCACACCTTGAGCCAGATTCCGTCATGGCCGCGCTCAAACACCAGTTGTTCACCCTGTGCCAGCAGTCGTCCACCCAAGCCGCGGCCAACCATCCCCAGCGCCACGTAAAAACGTTGCAACTCGACGCCGTTCTTCATCGCCACGCAGTCCGGGGCCTGGCCCAGCTGGAACTTGATGTAGGCCCCTACCCGCTCATCTTCATCGAGGACGATGCGATAGAGCATGGAGGAGTTGCTGATCTCTTCGGCAAGGCGGGTTTCGGCAAAGGTATCATCCAGATAGACCTGGAGCTCATCCGGCGGCAGGGTGACCTTGTAGGCCTCGGCGAAGGTTTCGCGGCATAGCTGGGCCAGTTGCGGAATGTGGCCGAGTCGCGGCGGCTGAATACGATATTCTTCCATGCAAGCGTTAACCCTTCAGAGTGATACGGGCGCTGGTTCCGGCACCTCGCGATGCGGACGCCACACCCCCCAACCTCCGTTGGAGTTGGCCAATTCGCGAATATTACTCAGGCCCACTCCGCCACCCCTTGCACCGTCTTGCACCAGTGGCGCGGAAATTCTCCAGTCGCCGAAACGCCGCCTCAGGCCGGTCTGCCGGGAAGTATAGCGATCAAAACGGCGGGCTGCACGCGTACCGGAAGGGCCGGCGCTCCTACAGCGTAACCTCAACAGCACTCCTGCTCGATCTTGTACAGCAGTTCACCCGCCCCGTCCTCCTCACAGGCCTCGAACAGCGCGTAGATGTTGTTCAGCTGACTGCCGACAAAGAAGAGGTTGTCGACGCCCATGCGCCGTTGTTCTTCCATCTTGCCGGCGAAATACTCCCCCCACTTGCCGGAGCGATCCCGATCCGCCACAAGTTGGTTGATCCGTTCGACAATGACGTCGGCATCCGCATCGCAATCAAGGCCTTCGAAACTGATATAGCGGTCAGGGGCGGTTTGGGTCATGGGTACTTGCTCAGTTGGGCGGAGCGCGCGGCTTGACGCGCCGGTTCATCCGCTTAATCGGGATTATACGACGTGCATTCACGCGTCGCGCCGCGCGCTCCGCGATCAGGTATCACGCCGCTCCACCAGTTCGGGGTCGCAGGTGATCTCGCGATAGATCTCCACCCGAGCCCCCTCTTCGACCTTGGCGTTCAACTTGGTCACCTTGCCAAAGATACCGACCTTCTGCTTTTCCAAATCGATATCCGGGAACTGATCAAGGATGCCGGACTGGTCGATCACGTCCTGCACGGTGCTGTCATCCGGCACCTCGAACTTCAGCCACACCTGTTTGAACTTGTCGGCATAGGCCATTCCCACGTTCATTGCTCTTTCCTCATGCGTTTAGACTCCATGAACCGCAGATTTCGCGGATTAACGCAGATTACTCAACGGCGTTAATCACCATTCCGACCAGGTTTATGCCCGGAGTGCAAAGACAACGCCTTTGCCTGCCCCTGCAAAGGCGCTGCCTTTGCACTCTATCGCGCAGGGCTGACCAGAAAGGTGATCAAGCCCGGCTCAACCGCTCGATGTCAACAACACCCTCTGAACCTTCGCAAAAAATAATCTGCGCACATCTGCGTTAATCTGCGGTTCGAATAAACCCTCACCCTACGCCGGATCCGCGACGGCGGGCTCATCCTCGACCCGGGCCGCCTTGCGTGCGGCGAGGGTGCGATCCAGCACTCTTTTGCCGGCGAGCAGGAAGGCGAGGACGATGAAGCCCCCCGGCGGCAGGATGATCAGCAGGAAACCCTTGTAGTCGGGGATCAGGGTGAGTTCGAGGAACGACGCCCACTCGCCCAGCAGCAGCGCGGCGCTGGAGAAGAGGGTGCCGCTGCCGAGGATCTCCCGCGCCGCGCCCAGCGCCACCAGGGCGAAGGTAAAGCCCAGCCCCATCATCAACCCGTCGAACAGCGCCGGCATCGGGCTGTTGCGGGAGGCGAAGGCCTCGGCGCGACCGAGAATGGCGCAATTGGTGACGATGAGGGGGATGAACAGCCCCAGCACCTTGTGCAGGTCGTGCACCCAGGCGTTCATGCTCATGTCCACCAAGGTCACCAGCACCGCGATGATCAGCACGAAGATGGGGATGCGCACCTGGGGGGTGATAATGTTGCGAAGCAACGAGATGGCCAGCGCCGAGGCGATGAACACCGCGGTAGAGGCCAGCCCCATGCCGAGGCCATTGGTGGCGGTGCCGGTGACCGCCAGCAGCGGACACAGCCCCAGGGCCTGGGCGAAGACGATATTGTTGTCCCACAACCCATCCTTGGCGAGGCGCTTGTAGTCGTGACTCATGAGATTGACTCCAGCAAATGCAGTCCACCCCTTTCGCAAAGGGGGGTTAGGGGGGATTTTCCGGACCACCCTACGCTCGCGGCTTCAAACCTTGGCCGCGGCGCACAAATCCCCCCCGGCCCCCCTTTGCAAAAGAGGGGAGTGGGTTGGGTGGTTTTGTTTGATGGCGAGGGCATCATCAAGACTCCGTTAATCCTGAACAAGCGAATCGATTCGCACCTACCTGCGGGTTGTCAATGCCATCAAGATAAGCCATCGTGGCGTTCTCCGGGGATGATGCGCCTCATTTCGTAGGCACACCGACCGTTTTGGGTTCCGCATAGGATGTGCCGTCGACCGAGCGACAAGGCCTTTTATTCGGCACATCCTATGCGAGCCCGACAATTTCCGGGATGCCCCTGAGTTAGGCGCATCATTAACGGGAACATGGCGTGGCGCTAACTTAATGACATTGGGTCCGTTATTGCCGGGACCCAAGCACAGCTTCACTCCCCCTCTAATCCTTCACCCGCACCGCCCCTTCAAGCTCCTTGGTGATCACCACCGGCGCGGTTAGCGCCGTACGATGCGCGTTAAAATAGTGCAGGCCGTCGCGAATCGCCTTGACCACCCCGCGCGGGGTGATGGTTGCCCCGCTGAAGGAGTCGAAGCGGCCGCCGTCCTTGTCCACGTACCACTCCTGTTCCGGCGGGTCACCCATGGAGAGGCCGTTGAAGCCGAGGATCCAGTCGTCGCGGGAGGCCTCGATCTTGTCCCCCAGCCCCGGGGTCTCGGCATGGGAGAGCACGCGCACCCCCAGCACCTCGCCCTTGGCGTCCAGCCCCAGGATCAGGCGGATGTCTCCGGCATAGCCCGGCCCAACGATCTCGTAGGCCAGCCCGGTCACCTGCTTGTCGCGGATGGCGCGGTAGATGGTGAGCGGCTGGCCATCGGGCCCCTCCATCTCCATCGGATGCTCCAACAGGTCATTGTCGTGAATCCGCGGCGGGATCACCTGGCTCAGGGAGGCGCGCAGGTCCTCCGCCTTGCGCTCGGCGATGGCGTCCTTGGTGGCGAGATTGCCAAGCACCAGCAGCGCCGTGGCGAGGAAGGCGAAGCCCCCCAGCAGCAGCGCCTGATAGCCGATGGTGTCGCGAAAGGGCATCGCCCGGGATTCGATCTCGCTCATGCCTCGCCCCCCTCGTCGCCGTACTGCAAGGGCTGGCCCTTGCGATCACGCCCGTAGATGCGCGGTTTGAAGTAGTAATCGATGAGCGGTGTGCAGGCGTTCATCAGCAGCACCGCGAAGGCAACCCCCTCCGGGTAGCCGGCGAAGGTGCGAATCACGAACACCAGCAGGCCGCAACCGGCGCCAAAGATCAGCTGTCCGGTCACCGAGACCGGCGAGGTCACCAGATCGGTGGCGATAAAGAAGGCCCCCAGGATCGCCGCCCCGGAGAGCAGATGAAACAGCGGGCCGGCGTAGCTCTCCGGCGCCATCAGATGGAAGATGCTGGCCAAAAGCGCCAGGGTACCGAGCATCGCCACCGGGATATGCCAGGTGATGATGCGCAACCCGATCAACACCAGCCCGCCGGCAAGCAGCAGCAGCGCCGAGATCTCGCCGAGGCTGCCGCTGGCGGTTCCCAGGGCCAGCTGGCCCACGGAATCAGTACTGCCAAGGGCGTGCTGAACCTCCAGCCCGCGACTCAATTCGGTCTTCAGATGGCCCAGGGGCGTAGCGCTGGTGACCGCGTCGATGGCCAGGGCGCCGCCGCCGAAGGTGATCGCCAGCCCTTCCAGAACCCCGGGGGCATCCGCGCTGAAGAGGGGCTGGGGCGAGGTATAGAGGGTCATCTCCAACGGAAACGAGATGAGCAGCGCCACCCGCGCCACCATCGCCGGGTTGAACGGATTCTGACCGATGCCGCCGAACACCTGCTTGCCGATGATGATCGCCAGAAAGGCCCCCACCACGCCGATCCACCAGGGCGCCCAGGGCGGCAGGGTCATCGCCAGCAGCCAGCCGGTGAGGATCGCCGAGCCATCCATCAGGAAGACCTTTTTCGGCTTGCCCATCACTTGCAGGGAGAAGGCCTCGAAGATCAGGCAGGCGGCGATGGTGATGACGAACAGAAAGATCGCCGGCCAGCCGAACTGGTAGAGCCCCAGCAGGGTGGCGGGGGTAAGCGCCAGCATCACCAATACCATGGTGCGGTTGACGCTGACCTTTTGGTGGGCGTAGGGTGCGCCGATCAGGGGTGCATCGATCATCCCAGTCTCCTTGATGTAGCCACACAGGCACAGAGGGTGCAGAGGGCGCAGAGAGAGAGAAAAGCATCCGGCCAGCGCCAGAAATCGACCACGAGCGGCTCAGATACCTGAGCGGTACTCATTACAACTCCTCTGTGTACGCTGCGTCTCTGTGGCAAACTTTTCCCGTTTCTGGTCATGCCTCGGCCTCCTCTTGCTTGGTCTGCTCCGCGGCACCGGCCTCGGCGGCCTTCTTGGCCTCCATCTCCCGCTTGCGCTTGGCCATCGCCTCGCGCTTGGCCTTCTTGATCGCCTCCATGCGCGCGGTGCGCGCCTCGGCCAGGCGCTTGGTCTCGCCCTGCTTGTGCTGGGCGCGCTGACGGGCGGTCAGCTCACCCTTGGCGTAGTTGAAGTACTGCACCAGCGGGATGTGGGAGGGACAGACATAGGCGCAGGAGCCGCAGCCGATGCAGTCGAGCAGCCCCAGCTCCACCGATGGCTCCAGGCTGCCGACGCGAATGAAGGCGGCCATGCTCAGCGGGGTCAGTCCGCAGGGACAGGCGCTCACGCAGCTGGCGCAACGAATGCACGGCATCTCGTCGCGGCGCTGGGTCTCTTCCAGGGTCAGGCCGAGCAGGCCGTTGCTACCCTTGACCACCGGCACCCGGAGGCTGGGGAGGGGTTGGCCCATCATCGGACCACCGCTGATCAGTCGGTCCGGCAGGTCCACGAAGCCGCCGCAATACTCGACCAGGTGCTCCAGGGGCGTGCCGATGGGGACATGCAGATTGCACGGATTCTTGACCGCGCCGCCAGAGACGGTGACCACCCGCGAGATCAGCGGGCGGCCGAATTTGAGGGCATCGAACACCGC
This sequence comes from Gammaproteobacteria bacterium, assembly GCA_011390365.1. Lineage (GTDB taxonomy): Bacteria > Pseudomonadota > Gammaproteobacteria > Chromatiales > Chromatiaceae > SLIM01. Next base: position 8,336 of record JAABSM010000073.1, on the reverse strand, counting down.
CGTCGCGGTGGCGACGTTGTGCACCACCACGCCGATATCGGCGGTAAGGCCGCGCGCCGGGGTCTCCTTGCCTACCAGGGTCTGCACCAGGTGCTTCTCGGAACCCATCGGATAGCGGGTGGGCAGCCCCACCACATGAAATTCGGGATAGTCGGCGGCCGCCTCGCGCATCGCTCGCTGGGCCTGGGGCTTGTTGTTCTCGATGCCGAACAGGATCCGCTCGACGCCCAGCGACTTGGCCATCAGCCGCACCCCGTCGCGCACATGCTCGGAACGCTCGCGCATCAGGCGATCATCACAGGTCAGGTAGGGCTCGCACTCGGCGCCGTTGATCACCAGGGTATCCAGCTGGTAACGCTTGCGCAGGTTGAGCTTCACCGCTGAGGGAAAGGTCGCGCCGCCCATGCCGACGATACCGGACTCGGCGACCCGTCTTGCGATCTGCTCCGGCGACAGGGAGAAGGGATCGTCCATCTCCTCGCAGTCGTCGTGCCACTCCTCGTATCCGTCCGGATGCAGGGTAATGGTACGCACCGACAGCCCCGAGGCGTGGTGGGCGGGATAGCCGCCGATACCCATGATCCGCCCGGAGGTGGGGGCGTGCACCGGAGCAGAGATCATGCCCTGACTGCGCGCCAGCAGCTCGCCCTTGCGCACCAGTTGTCCGCGCTTGACCAGCGGCTCCGCCGGGTGGCCGATATGCTGTTGCAGCGGGATGTGCAACAGCGGCGGTAGCGGGAGATTCTCGATCGCCCGCTCCGCGCTGAGCTGCTTGCGGTCGTCGGGATGGACGCCGCCGCGAATCCTGAAGAGTTTCATCGCTCCCGCTCCTTAAGCCGCCGCCGGCATGGGCCAGTACCAGGTTTGCAGATTCGCCTGTATCGGGCGCATCTCGATGCACTCGGTGGGACAGACATCGAAGCACTTTTCACAGCCGGTACAGGCGTCGGCGAAGACCGCGTGAATCTGCTTGGGGCCGCCAATGATGGCGTCGGTGGGGCAGCGCTTGAAGCACTTGGTGCAGCCCACGCACAGGTGCTCGTGGACGAAGGCCACCACCGGCGCCTTCTCCTCCACCTCCGAGAGGTCGACGCTGACCCCCATCTTCTCCGCCAGCGCCTCGGCCAGCGCCTTGCCGCCGGGGGGGCACATGGTCACCGGGGCCTCGCCATTGGCCACCGCCGCCGCCGCCGGACCGCAGCCGGGATAGCCGCACTGACCGCATTGGGAGCCGGGCAGCAACTCCTCGATCTCGCCCTCCAGGGGATTGCCTTCGACGGCGAAAAAGCGTGACGCGAAGCCCAGCGCCGTACCCATCAGGACGCCCAGGGCGCCAATGATCAGAATCGCGGAAAACATGACGATCTCCTGTTGAATGATTCCCGGGAACTACCGCAGGACTGCCAGTCCTTGAAGGACTGGCAGTCCTGAGCTCGATTCACGTTTCGGGATACTGCCACGATTACCATGCTCTTTTAGCCGCTGGTAAGCCCAGCGAAGCCCATGAAGGCCAGCGACATCAACCCCGCCACCAGATAGGCGATAGGCGCGCCGGCGAAGGCCGTCGGCACATTGGCCAGGGCCAGGCGTTCGCGCAGCCCGGCGAACATTACCAGTACCAGGGTGAAACCCAGCGCCGAGCCAAAACCATAGAGCAGACTCTCCAGCAGGCCGTTATCCTGCTGCACGTTGAGCAGGGCCACGCCGAGCACCGCGCAGTTGGTGGTGATCAGCGGCAGGAAGATGCCCAGCACCTGATACAGCGTGGGAGAGGTCTTGCGCACCGCCATCTCGGTAAACTGCACCACCACCGCGATCACCAGGATGAAGGTGAGGATACGCAGAAAGCCCAAGTTCAAGGGGCCAAGCACGAAGTGCTCCAGCAGCCAGCTGGCGAAGGCGGCCAGGGTGAGCACGAAGGTGGTGGCCAGTCCCATGCCCAGCGCGGAATCGAGCTTGTTGGAGACCCCCATCAACGGACACAGACCAAGAAACTTGACCAGTACCACGTTGTTGACCAGGGCCGTGGAGAGAATGATGAGCAGATATTCCATCGCGGAAAGCGCCTTGGCAGATTAACCTGCACGGCACCTTTCATGAAACATGCCAGAAACCGGGGGGCCGATCCCTGATCACGGCTAGTGCGCTGAAATAGTGCGACAAAAAACCCCGCCAGGCGTTGCTTGTCGCAACACACCCTTGGCTGAAACACCCGAATGTTGGATTTGCGACAATACCGGGCTCGCCGATTGTTGTACAATAAACAGCCCGTACGCCGAGCTCCGCGATTCCAGGGCCTTTGCGAACCATCACGAGTCCCCGCCGTGAACCCACTCGGCAATCACCTCGACGGCGGCCCGTTGTCGTCTGAACTATCGCCGGAAAACCGACATCCGCGGTTTGGCGAGGAATTTGCTTGAGATCCGTCGGATTTCCAGATGCCGGTGAAAAACCATGACCCAGAGCCAAGCCGATTACGGCGAAGTGATTGATGCCATCAGCCGCTTTCTCACCTCGCCCCCCGAGGGGACGCCCAACGAGGTGATCGAGGCCTTCGACCTGTTCGGCGGAGGCGGCGACTTTCTGCCGCCCAAGCTGTTTCTGGAGACGGTCGAGCAGGCGCCGGTGGCGATCTCCATCACCGACCCCAAGGCGCGCATCCTCTATGTCAACAGCGCCTTCGAAAGGCTCACCGGCTATGCCCGAGATCAGGTGGTCGGGGCCAATCAGTCGGTGCTCTCCAGCAAGTCGACCCCCAAAGAGGTCTACCAGGAGCTGTGGACGACCATCGCCGAACGACGGGTATGGCGGGGCACGCTGGTCAATCATCGCCACGGCGGCAACGAATACCTGGCCGAGCTCACGGTCTCGCCGGTGCTCGCCCCCAATGGCGAGATCGCCTATTTTCTGGGCATGCATCACGACATCAGCGAGATGCACGCCATGCAGCAGCGTCTCAGCTTTCAGAAAAAGCTCACCGATATCGCCCTCGACGACGCCCCCATGGTGGTGGCGATGATCAGCGGCGACGGTACCCTGCTGCTGGAGAATCGCCGCTACACGGCGTTGAAGAAGGTCTGGCCCGAAGAGCCGGCCCAGCTCTTCATCCAGGCGCTGGAACGCCAGCTCGGCCAGAACCTGCACGATGTGTGCGCCCTGGACGAAGGCTTTACCAACCAGGAGATTCGCATCGAAGGCGAGGCGGGATCGCCGCGCTGGTACAGCTGTTCGGGGGTGCGCATCGCCGGTTTCGACGATGCCGCGAGCAGCTATTTCCAGTCGCCGGATGCACGCCGTTGCAGCCTGCTGCTGATCGCCAACGAAGTCACCGCCAGCCGCGAGCGTATCAATCAGGCGCGCATGAACATGATTCGCTCCAACATGGCCGAGCAGCAGATGGTACAGACCATGCGCGAGGCCCTCTCCGCCTCCATCTTCAAGATGCAGGCCCCGATCAACATCATCCGTGCCGCGATCTCCATGTCGGCGACCAGCGACAACGCGAGCATGGCCGGGGTGCTGCGCCAGGCGCTGGAGAGCGGCGAAGAGGCGATGGAGACCCTGCGCAACGTGCTGCCGGAGGCGCGCATCGAGCAGCATGCCAACACCAATATCAACGAACTGCTGCACGATGTGCTGCGCCTCTCCACCGATCCGCTGCTGGCGGCCGGCGTGGTGGTGGACTGGCGCGCCGCGCCGGTGCTGCCGACCCTGACCGGTCGCCCCAACGCCTTGCGCGCGGCATTCAAGTATCTGGTGGACAACGCCATCCAGGCGCTCAACGAATCCGATAATGACTACCGGGAGATGCGCCTAGAGACCCGCGCCGAAGGGGGAGAGATCGAGATCGCGATCATGGACAATGGCCCCGGCATCGCCGAGGCCGACATCTTCAAGGTCTTCGAACCCTTCTATTGTGGTTGGCAGCAGCCCCGCGGCCACGCCGGCATGGGCCTGACCCTGGCCCAGGAGCTGATCAACGACCATGGCGGCGGCATCGAGATCGATTGCGACTTCATGGGCGGTTGCCGAATTTTCATCTGCCTGCCTTTAGAGCGCGGAGAAGAGACTGGATGAACGACTACTCCACCGACAGCAACCTCGAACGAGAAACGCCGGCGTCGTCGATTCTGGAGAACGAGCTGGAGAGCCTCTATCGGGTCAGCCAGGTATTGAGCCGCTCCCTCAACTTTCGCGAAACCCTCAGCGAAGTCCTCAACGTGCTCGACGAAAACGGCGATATGCATCACGGCATGATCGCGTTGCAGGACGAGGATAGCGGCGATCTGCTGGTCACCGCCCTGCACGCCGGCCCCGCCTCCTACCGACCGGTCCGATACAAGGCCGGCGAAGGGGTGGTGGGCACCATCCTGGAGAACTCCCAGCCGATCGCGATCCGTCGCATCTCCGAGGAGGACCGCTTTCTCGATCGGCTCGGCGTCTACGACTGGGACCTCCCCTTCATCGGCGTACCCATTCGCATCGGCGATCAGACCGCCGGCGTCCTCGCCGCCCAGCCCAGCCGCTATGTGACCCGCCTGAGCGAACACGAACGCTTCTTGCAGATGGTCGCCAACCTGGTCGGCCAGAGCGTACGCCTGGCGCGCAAGGTGGAGGACGAGCAACGGGAACTGAAGAAGGAGCGAGACTCGCTGCGACGCAAGATGCGCGGCGAACACGGCTTCTCCAACATGGTCGGCCGCACCCGCGCCATGCGCACCATCTTCGACCAGGTGCGCCAGGTGGCAAAGTGGAACACCACCGTACTGGTGCGCGGCCAGTCCGGCACCGGCAAGGAGTTGATCGCCAACGCCATCCACTACAACTCGCCCCGCGCCAATGGCCCCTTCATCAAGCTCAACTGCGCCGCCCTCCCCGACACACTGCTCGAATCGGAGCTGTTCGGCCACGAAAAGGGGGCGTTTACCGGCGCGGTCAGCCAGCGCAAGGGGCGTTTCGAACAGGCCCACGGCGGCACCATCTTTCTCGACGAGATCGGCGAGATCACCCCCGCCTTTCAGGCCAAGCTGCTGCGCGTGTTGCAAGAAGGCGAGTTCGAACGGGTCGGCGGCAGCCGCACCCTGAAGGTGGACGTGCGCGTGGTCGCCGCCACCAACAAGAACCTTGAAGGAGAGGTGCGGGAGGGATCCTTTCGCGAGGACCTCTACTACCGTCTCAACGTCATGCCCATCCACATGCCGGCGCTGCGCGAGCGCATTGAGGACGTGCCCGAACTGGCCCGTTTCCTGATCGCGAAGATCGGCAAGAACCAGGGGCGGGAATTGAACGTCGACGACGCCGCGCTGCGCGCGCTGATGCAACACGACTGGCCGGGCAACGTGCGAGAACTGGAGAACTGCCTGGAACGGGCCGCGATCATGAGCGAGGCGGGCAAGATCGGCGCCCGAGAGATCGACATGGCCGGCGTCCACACCGCACCGCCCAGCGGCAACCCCGGAGCGACAGCCGGCGCGGCGCCATACCCCATCGCCGCCGCCGAACCCCGCCCCGACCTGGACGACCCCAACCTGGACGAACGGGAACGGGTCATCGCCGCCCTCGAACAGGCCGGCTGGGTCCAGGCCAAGGCGGCGCGCCTGCTCGGCATGACCCCGCGCCAGATCGGCTACCGTATCCAGACCCTCAATATCGAGATGAAGCAGATCTGACGCCCTACAGGACATTATTTCGGACAGGCTGCAACTCCCGACCATCTCAACTCCATGAAAATATGACATAATACAGAGATCCAGCAGTGGACATGACCACGGACACGGAATGGCTCTCGAACTACCAGAACTGACCCTGCGCCTAGACACCGCCCGCCACGGCCCCTTTACCTTTCAGGTTGGCGTCGATGGCGGGGCGATAGGGACCTATTTATTACGCATCGATGATGCCCACCGACGTTTTCGTCGTTCTCCGCTAGCACAGGTAGCCAATCGGCTGGAAAGGGAGGTGATGATCACCGGCATCTTCGGCACCAACACCTGGTGGCCGATGCCTACTATACCAGTGGCAAGATGATTAAAGGCGCCCTGGCGCAAGGCCATGACTTGGTGACGCGCGCCAAGTCCAATTGCGTTGCCTATCATCGTCCACCGGCTCGGCGCGGCAAACCTGGGCGCGGACGGCCCAAAACCTACGGTCGAAAACAGAAGCTGTCAAACCTGTTTCGCCGCTCCTCAACCTTCTCGAAGATCCCAAGCCCGGTCTACGACGAAAAGAACATCATGATACGGGTGCGCTGCGTCGATCTGTTGTGGCGACCGGCGGGGCGGCTCGTGCGCTTTGTCTTGGTCGAGCATCCGAGCCGCGGGCGATTGATATTGATGTGTACCGATCTCACCCTTGAGGCTGTCGACATCATCCGTCTCTATGGCTGGCGGTTCAAGATCGAGCTGGGCTTCAAGCAGGCAGCCGGTGTGATCGGCGCTTTCGACTACCACTTCTGGATGATGGACATGAAGCCGCTGAAACGACGCAACGGCAATCAATATCTCCATAGGGAAAGCGATGCCTATCGCCGTGCGGTGAGAAGAAAGATGAGGGCTTATCATGTCTTTCTTTTCGCGGGCGTCGTCGCCCAGGGGTTGATGCACTACTTGTCAACGTGCCACGCCGATGCCGTTTGGCACTCGTTCGGCTCGTGGTTACGCACCATCCGCAAAGGGGTTGCACCATCGGAAATGGTCGTGACTATGGCGCTTCGAAATACCCTCTCTGAATTTCTCGCGGTTTGCTCCAACAGCAACAACTTCGCGAAATTTATTGTCGAACGCCAAGATACCAGTAGGGCCGACTTTTTCCGAAAGGCAGCTTAGGCGAACTCACTACTCATGAGAAACAATGAGTGGCCCCTTTAATGCGTCTTGACCTGGTTCCGTGGCTCCGCCACGGAATCCCGTCTTCGCGGCTCTGCCGCTATTTCGAGGCAGACACCGAGAAACGCGATGTCATCTTATGATGCGGGCGGCAGAGCCGCCAAGCCAGAGGCATCCAGGCAGAGCCAGGATGCCAGTAAAACAATAGGTGGCCCGCCGAATGCCTCGCCGAACCCCCTACTTGGAACGCCCCAGAGTCATAGCCCTCATCCAAAATCCGCTGGACTCTTAACCGGCACCATCCCCGGACGATTGAGAACATGGGTATAGATCATGGTGGTTGAGACATCCGCGTGGCCCAACAACTCCTGCACCGTACGGATATCATACCCCGCTTCCAGCAGATGGGTCGCAAAAGAGTGCCTCAGGGTATGGCTACCTACCTTCTTGGGAATTCCCGCGGCCCTCGAAGCCGCAAGGATCCTCTTCTGGAGCGTAGACTCATGCAGATGATGGCGTTGAATCCGTCCAGACTTGGGGTCTTTAGACAAAGCGGAACTCGGGAAAACATACTGCCAAATCCACTCCCGGGCCGCATTCGGATACTTGCGCGCAAGCGCGTTGGGTAGATGGACGCTGCCACCGCCTTCACGCAAATCCTGATCGTGCTGTTTCCTGACATCTTCGAGATGCCCCCGCAATGGCGACCAATACCGATCTGGAAGCGGGACCACCCGATCCTTATCCCCCTTTCCGTTCCTCACTACAATGAGTCGCTGTTCAAAATCCACATCACCAACACGACAACGGAGATTTTCCATTAGACGCATGCCAGTCCCGTACATCAACCCGGTACAGAGCCCATATACCCCCGGTATTCGATCCAGTAATGCCTTAATCTCGTTACGGGTTAAAACGACAGGTAGTCTCTTCGGACGCCGGGCAAGGGTGTAGTCGAGATTTTCAAGTGGACGCTTGAGCACCTCCTTGAACAAAAAGTTGATCGCCGACAACACCAAACTCTGGGTGCTCTTCGATACCGAACGGTCTATCGCGAGGTGGCTAAGATAGCGTTGAACGTCAACCTCCCCCAACTCACAGACCTCCCGCTTCCCACAAAAGTGCAAGAAACGCCCGCACCATTCTACATAGGTTTGTTCGGTGCGAATTGCATAGTGCCTGGCGCGCAGCGTTCTTGCAAGCGAGATGAGCAACGGATGTTGCTCATGCTTGCCGTAGAATTTCACATCTGATTCAGTGCCAGGTTTATTCGGCCCCAACGTGCTCACTCCCCGCCCACCCTCTATACGCTCCGTTGATAGTTGATCGGCCTCCGGCTGTTCGACAACTCCTGGGGGAAGTCGCCGCGCAATGGTAGGATGGTCGCCCCGAAGCGCCCTTGCGCCTCTTTCCAATAGTCCCAGTCCACCTCCATCGAAACCCGGCAGCCCCCGAGATCCACGAGTAGAATGTGCAGCGCATCGACACTCTGACGGATCTGCCAATCCTTGT
>JAABSM010000072.1 GCA_011390365.1 Gammaproteobacteria bacterium | reverse complement strand
ATGTGCCGAATAAAAAGCCTTGTCGCTCGGTCGACGGCACATCCTATGCAGAACCAAAAACGCTCGGCGCACCCACGAAATGAGGCGCATCATTCCCGGGAAATACCATGGTGGCTTAAGTTAATGACATTGGGCGCGCACCGGTGATGGTAATCGTTATGCAACAAGGAAGGGTGGCAATGTTTAGCTATGAGGACGCAAGACAGTACCTCATCGAGCAGCTATCCAGAGATGCACAGTTACATATGGATGGCCATTTCTCGGAGATTGGCGCTGGCTACGACCACTTCGATTCAAACCTTCCCCGAGGAAACGATCCGCGATACCGAACGCTCTTCATTGCTCTTAACTTTTGGGATGGGTGGCAGGATGCACGAAATCATGAATGGTTGTATTGCGAAGGCATCAATTCGGGTGATTGGCCAGAACTTGCTAAAACGATCATTAAAAGTGTGGCTGCCGAACAGGAAGTAACGGATGAAAGAATCCTCAGGCACTTCGACCTGCGGCCACGAAAGACATTGATTCAAAGACTTAAGGGCCTGTTCTGGAAAGATCATGCATAACGAGGAAGGACAACTCGTGGTTCGCCTGCGGCGCACACGAGTTGTCCTTCCTCGTTAGGGCATGACTATCATTAACGATTTGCAAACCACACAACGTATTCTCGAACTGGCCAAAAGTTTTCATTCTCTTTTGATGTTACTTCAACATCACAAAGTGGAACATATCCAACCTCTTTTCCTTCCTTCACTTTCAATATAATACCATATTGATCGTCTTCTAGCTCGATATCTCTGGCTTCCATGACGTGACCTAGTCGGAATGGTTCTGTCTTAGCTATATCCGTGAAATAAGCTCCATCGTCATCTTCCATTCGCTCTATTGAAAATGGAAATTTAAGATGATCTCGAAGCCACGCTTCCCATGGTCGCTTTTCCCATTCAGCATATATTTTATCGAATGCATCTTCATCATTTGGCAAGTTCCCTTTTTCTGTCGCATCCAAATCCCATGATGAATCGTAGCTATTTGTCATGGATGTTTCCCTCTGCGATTTATTGGCCTAACGTACAATGGAAGGAACCGCCCCCACTGCCTTTATTTCTAAGTGTAGAAATCTGTTTCTATATCTGGATATCTAGTTTATACATGTAGATATCTACATCTATAAATCTACATGTCGATAGCCATATATAGGTTTATAGATGTAGAAACGCTTAGCCGTCATCCTGTTTGATCTCCTCGACAACCCGGTCTTCCAGGTCCAACTCGATGATGGCGTCATAAGAGAGTTCCCAGAGCTTGTGGCGAGGACGCCAGATGCCTCCCAGCGCTTTCGCCTGTTCTCTCAGCTCGGTTTCGTGGTAGTCGATCCGAACGCCGAGTCGGCGTGATGGCCGGTATGGGGGGCGCGAATGATTCTTTGGCGACCAGTCTCTCTCATCGACGATGAGCTCTACCGCCTTGTAACTTTTTCCAGTTGCCGCATCGTATCGGTAGCGCACGGTGACGAGACGGTCGCCGTACTTTTCGACGAATTTCTTGGTACCGTTTTGCCCGGGTTTCAGGGTTGCCCTGATATCCACGATGCCCCTTCGACGCTTTGTGTTGTGCCACGATATTTGTGACTATAACGCCGTTTTTTTGATTTGTCACCCCTTTTGGAGCGGTAACTCGTGCAGCACCCGCCAAGTGACTATGAATAATGCGGGGCGTAGCGTGTTGATTTTTATATAAATAGTGTTATTGCATATTTAGCGGGTGCTGCACTAGCCCGTTCCTGCGTTGTGGATGGCATGAATATCAGAAGATCTTCTGTTGAGTGTCCGCCGGGCGCCTTTCATGGGCCTTGATCATCGTGTCGGCCACTTGGCATCGGATGCTCACGCCCGCTGTAGGTCGGGCTTCAGCCCGACAGATCGGCCTGAAGGCCGACCTACAGAATTTGGCCGGAACAATGATCAAGGCCAGAAGTTATATACAAAAAATCCTGTCAATCCTGAGAAATCCTGTTAATCCTGTCCAAAAATTCTTCAAGAGGCCCGAAGGATCCACGCAGGGCGAAAGCCGCTGGCGAAGAGTACGCCCAGGTAGACCCCGCCGCCGGCGAGGATCAGGCCGAGCAGGGTGAGAATCTTGTCGAGGCGCGCCATGGCGGTCCAGGCGGCGAGGTCGCCGGCGAGCCAGAGCAGGGTGGCGGCCATCGCGGCGCAGGCGAGTAGGGCGCGCAGGAGGTGTTTCCACCAGCCAGGGGCGGGTTGGTAGATGCCCTCATTGCGCAGGCCGCGGTAGAGCAGCCAGGCGTTAAGCGATGACGATAGGGTGGTGGCGAGGGCGAGGCCGGCGTGGGCGAGGGGAAAGATGAGGATGAGGTTGAGCACCATGTTGACGGTCATCGCCTTGATGGCGATCCTGACCGGGGTCTTGGTGTCCTGGCGGGCGAAGTAGCCGGGGGCGAGGACCTTGATGGCGATGAAGGAGAGCAGGCCGAGGGAGTAGGCCATCAGGCTGCGGGCGGCCATCTCCACGTCGCGGGGCTGGAACAGGTCGGATTGGAACAGGGTGGCGATGATCGGGCCGGCGAGCACGAACAACCCCACCGCGCTGGGCAGGCCGAGAAACAGCACCCAGCGCAGCGCCCAGTCGAGGGTGCGGGAGAAGCCCTCCGTGGATTCGCTGGCGTGCTTGGCGGAGAGGTTGGGCAGGATCACGGTGCCCAGGGCGACGCCGAGGATGCCCAGCGGAAACTCCATCAGCCGGTCTGAATAGTATAGCCAGGAGATGCTGCCGGTCTCCAAAAAGCTAGCGAGCAATGTGTCGAGCAACAGATTGAGCTGGGTGACGGAGACGCCGAACAGCGCCGGCACCATCAACCACATCACCCGCTTCACCCCTTCGTCCTTGCGGTCGATGGAGAAGCGGGGGATGAGACGCAGTTTGGCGAGAAACGGCAGTTGAAAGAGGAACTGGATGATCCCGGCGATGAAGACCCCCCAGGCCAGCGCCACCACCGGGCGTTCCATTTGCGGGGCCAGCCACAGGGCGGCGGCGATCAGGCAGACGTTGAGCAGTACCGGGGCGATGGCGGGCGGGCCGAATTTGCCGTAGGTGTTGAGGATCGCGCCGCAGAAGGCGGTGAGGGAGATGAATAGCAGGTAGGGGAAGGTGAGGCGCAGCATGTCGCCGGCCAGTTGCTGCTTGTCGGCGTCGCCGATGAAGCCGGGGGCGAAGACCATGACGATGACGGGCGCGAAGAGCACGCCGATGATGGTGATCGCCAGCAGCACCCCGCCCAGCGCCCCGGCGATGTGATCGACGAAGCGCTTGAGATCTTCGAAGGCTCGTTTCTCCTTGTACTCCGAAAGCACCGGCACGAAGGCGGTGGCGAAGGCGCCCTCGGCGAACAGGCGGCGGAAGAAGTTGGGGATCTTGAAGGCGACGAAGAAGGCGTCCGTCGCCGCCCCCGCGCCGAAGGCATGGGCCAGCACCAGATCTCGGACGAAGCCGAGGATGCGGGAGAGGAAGGTAAAGGCGCCGACGGTGAAGAGGGATCGGAACATGGGGGCGGCCGGGCAAAAGGGGGGATTGTAACCCAGTGTCGGGGATTCGGCTTGTTGCGAAAAATAAAAATAAACCACAGAGTACACAGAGGTCACAGAGGTCACAGAGGGCAGGAGGGGGCGTGTTACCATTCATGTCTATGTGAGTAGTGCGGGTATTTCGCGCAGATTCCCAAGCGGTGCGTGGAAATCCCCCCCCTATCCCCCTTTGCAAACAGGGGGGGCTGGTTCAGGGGCATATTTCGCTTCACTTGATTAGCAAGATATCTCAGTTGTCTTGGATGCGCCGCATCCCGACTCGGACCGCGACGCGGTCAAGACTGCATTCCCATGCGGCGCATGGGAACGAGAAAACGAGAAAGCCCGGTGGGCATCGTTCAACTGGAGCATCTTACTAATCAGGTCGCTTCAAGTGCCGGTGCGGCTATCCTGGTGTGATTCTGGCGAGCTTCAAGCTGGGTTTCTCTGTGAACTCTGTGTTCTCTGTGGTTGGATATTGCACTTGGAAAGCTTGTCGGCGTTTGGATGACCTCGATGGGTTGGGTGCTGCGCCAATTGTCGAATCCTTCGCCGATGCCGCGGGCGAGGGGAGGTTATTTGGTGGTATGGATGTAGATCCCGTCCCAGTCCGCGGCGGGCGGGTTCTGGCGCAGGGTGTCGATGCGGCCCTGTATCAGGTCGTAGAAGCCTTCGTCCTCGAACGGCTCCTTGAGGCGATGGAAGATCGCTTCCGCCTCGTCCCAGCGGCGGGCGAAGTAGTGCTCCATGCCCTGCTGATGCTCGGCGATCGCCTCGCGCAGCGTCTCGCTGGCCTCTTCGATGAGGCAGATGGGTTCGTAGACGGTGACGCCGCGAAGGGCGCCCTTCACCCGCACCCGATCGAGGAGGCGAAACAGGAAGCGTTCAGCGAGTTCGCGCTGGGTCTCTTCGCCGACGATCAGGCGCACCGAGTAGAACTTGGTCAGCCCTTCGAAGCGGGAGGCCATGTTGACCGTGTCGCCCAGCACCGTGTAGGCGCGGCGGTAGGTGGAGCCCATGTCGCCCACGTTCATCATGCCGCTGTTGACGCCGACGCCCATGTGCAGCACCGGCCAGCCGCGGGCCTCGAACTCGGGTTTCATCGTGCGCAGCTGATCGAGCATGCGCAGCGCGGTGAGTACGCCGTGGGCACGGTGGTCTTCATCCTTCAGTGGCGCGCCCCAGAAGGCCATGATCATGTCACCCACGTACTTGTCGACGGTGCCCCGGTTTTCGAAGATGATCTGGGTCATGGGGGTGAAGAAGAAGTTGAGCAGTTTTTTCAGTTCGTTGGCGGGCAGCGCCTCGGAGAGGGTGGTGAAGTCGCGGATGTCGCAAAAGAGCACGGTCATGTCCCGGCTCTCGCCCTCGAAGCCGAAGTGGCCGTCCGGGTTGCGGTTCATCTCCTCCACCAGCGCTGGCGGCACGTATTGGCCGAACATGCTGCTGAGGCGGGCGCGGCCGCGGGTCTCGCGCAGGTAGCCCCAGGTCATGTTGAGCAGCGCCAGGAACAGTAGCACGATCAGCGGCAGCGCCAGCGAGGTGACCAGCAGTTTCTCCTGCCACAGCCAGAAATTGCCCAGTACGAAGGCGCTGGAGGTGGCGAGCCAGACCGAGATCAGGGCGATCGGGCGCAGGTGGGGGAAGATCAGCGCGAACAGCAGTCCCACGCCAAGGATGATCACGTAGTCGAGCCCCTTGGCCCAGGCGGTCTGGCGTGGGAACCGCTCATCCAGCATGGCGCTGATCAGGTTGGCGTGGACCTCGACGCCGGGAAAGACCTTGTCCACCGGGGTGGCGCGCAGGTCGAACAGACCGGCGGCGGAGGTGCCGACCAGGATCAGCGCGTCCTCTACCAGCGTCGGGTCGAATTGGCCGTGGATGATGTCGGTGGCGGAGAGGTACTGGTAGCTGCGCTCCTCGCCCCGGTAGGGGATGAAGACGCCACCGCCGGGATCGGTGGGGATGGTGAGCAGTTGCGGGAAACGGAGGCCCTCGATGAGCAGTCGGTCGCCCTGTTCGGCGGTGATGAATTCGACCCCCGGGGATCCGAAGTACTGATGGACCATCTCCAGCGCGAGGGCGGGATAGACCGCCTCGCCGTAACGGGCGATCATCGGCGAGCGGCGCACCACGCCGTCTTCGTCGGGGTCGGTGTTGAAGAAGCCGGCGAGGCCGATGGGCCCTTGCAGCTGGGGGATGTTGCCGGTATAGGTGGGGAAGGCGGGGATCTGCACCTTGTCGGCCATCTCCGGGGTGATCACCGCGATGGGCGGGTAGGGCAGGGTGCCCGAGGGCTTGCCGTCCCGATATTCGAAGACGAAGCCGAGGATCACCGGCAGCCCGGCGGCGCTCTCCGCCAGGCGCGCGTCGCCATCCATCTCGGGGGAAAGTCGGGCCAGGGTGGCGAGGGTCTCGTTGTCGCCAATCTTGTCCTGGTTCAGGGCCTCCAGCACCTGGCGCGCCGGGTTGGGGGCCTGTTCGGGAAAGACGATGTCGTAGCCGATCACCGCCGCGCCGGCCGCGAACAAGTTATCGGTCATGGCGGCGATCTTGTGGCGCGGCCAGGGCCAGTGGCCCTCCTGCTGGAGGCTGCGCTCGTCGATGTCGACGATGACGACGCGAGGGTCTGGTTGCGGGTCGCTGGGCAGGGTCAGGCCCATGCGCACGTCATAGGCCATCCACTCCAGGCGCAGGCGCACCTCGCTGAGCAGCCCCGACGAGGAGATGGTCATCTGAAACGCGAGCAGCACGATCGCCAGCCCCGCCGCGGATGGCCAGAAGGCGCGGGAACGCAGGATATCGCCCCAGTGCGGTTTCATGGTCGGCGCTCCGCGCGGATGGTGATGCGTGGGATCCGGCTGTTACGCGGGCGCGGGGTCGACATGCTGAGGGCTCGCCAATCCTGAGGGAATTGCGGCCAACGGCCGCCTAGTTTTTGCTGAACGACGAAAAGGCTACATTTACTGTAAAACATCGCGCAGCGATTCCTTATTCCCCCTCTCCCTCTGGGAGAGGGCCGGGGTGAGGGAACGATCACGGCGTTGCGCCACCTATGTTTCATCATCCGGGGTGGCGCAATGCCATGATCGTTAGTCCCAAGCGGGCGCGTTCGCCTTGCATTCTACACCAAATGGGGCAAGAATCTCCCTATCAGAATTGAAATGGCCGGGATGCCGTCGCGGCAACGCGCGATCGCAGTCGATGGAATGGGGGTCTCCAGTGATGATGAACAAGTGGCTGGGAGCGGTACTGGCGGCATTCGTGCTGTTATGGGGGGCCAATGCCTGGGGCGCGGAACAGCGGGCGCGCGCCTCGCTGGTGCGTGGCGAGGTGGTGGCGGTCAACGCGGACGGCGAACGCCCCGTGCGGCGCAATGATCTGATCAGCGTCGGCGATCTCGTGCGCACCGGCCCCAAGGGGTTGGCGCAGCTGGTCTTTCCCGATCGCTCCATGGTCTACGTCAAGGCCGCCAGCGAGATGAAGCTGGAGGCGTTTCACTTCGATCCCCGGGCGCCCGCCGATGACGCCGCCGTCACCAGCCTGCTCAAGGGCGGCATGCGCGCCCTGAGCGGCATGGTGGGCAAACGCAACCCCGACAAGGTCCGACACAACACCCGGGTCTCCACCATCGGCATCCGCGGTACCGCGCTGGATATCAACCAGGGCGGTCCCGAGTGCCTCGGCGACGCCAGCGGCGGCGGTTGCGGGGATCCCCGGGGTGATTGGTCGGTGGCCTTCGATTTCGGCGGCGGCTGGGTGGATGGCGGCGCTGGTCCGGTGGAGGTGGCCGAGGGCCAGACGGTGCGCATTGGACCCAGTCAGCCCCCGATCTTCGCGCGTTTGGAGCGGGGCCGGGACGATCCCGCCTTCATCGTTCGCCGGTTGGCCGAGATGGATCCCGCCCGGCTTGAGCAGTGGACCCTGGAACAGACCCGCCGCCTGCGCAAGGATGGGCTCTACCTGGTCATCGCCATGTTCCGTCACAGCGATCGTTTTGATGCCGATCGACTGGCCGGCGCGGTGCGTGGCCTCAGTCGCGGCCTGAGCCGGGAGGAGCGTTCGGAGTTGCGGGAGTTCGCGGTACGCATCTACCCGGATCAGGCGGATCGAATCATGCGCTCCAGCACCCTCCACGACGACGAGCGGGTCGAGGCCCTCGAATCCACGCTGCGCGGCATGGAGAATGCCACCCCGGATGAGTTCAAGGCGGTTTACGAGCAGGCCATCGAGGGCGGCATGACCCTGCAAGAGGCCCAGCAGGTGCTGGAGAACCTGCGCGATAATCCGTTGCAGTGCCGCTAAGGAAGTTGTTGATTTACATCAGATAAAGGAAGCGAATCCCATGTTGCGAGTTCGTACCCTCTCCGCGGCGATTACCGCCGCGCTAATCGTCGGCGGTTGCGCCGTTCAGCCCAAGGCCGTCGATTCCGCCGCTGAAGCGCAGCGGATTCGCCAGGAGATATCGGCCCTGTTCCAGGCCCAGGAGCCGGTGGAGAAGCCCGTTACCCTCTACGAGGCGATGGCGCGGGCGGTCAAATACAACCTGGATCATCGGGTCAAGTTGATGGAGCGCGCCCTCTCCCAGGGGGAGATGGAGGCGGCGCGTTTCGATCTGCTGCCCGAGCTGACCGCCGAGGCGGGCTATTCCGGTCGCAATAACGAGGCGGGCTCCTCCAGCGAGTCCCTGATCACCGGTACCCAGTCGCTGGAGCCCTCCACCTCCCAGGAGCGTCATCGCCGCACCGCCAACACCGCGCTGGTGTGGAACCTGCTCGATTTCGGCGTCAGTTACGCCCAGGCCCAGCAGGCCGGCGACGATTGGCTGATCAGCGCCGAAAAGCGCCGCAAGGTGGTGCAGAACATCATTCAGGACGTGCGCTACGCCTACTGGCGGGCGCTGGGGGCGCAGGAGCTGTCGCCGTGGATCGAGCGCATCATGGGCCGCCTCGACGACGCCCTGGGGCGGGTCGACGGCATGGAGGAGAGCGGTATCCTGCCGCCCTTGACCTACCTGGAATATCGTCGCCAGTTGCTGGAGATTCGCTTGCAGCTGTGGCAGTTGCGGGAGGATCTGGAGTCGGCGCGGGCGGAGCTGGCGGCGCTGATCAATATCCAGCCGGGCAGTGATTACCAGCTGGCGGGCGGTGACGGGACCCGCCCGATTCCCAGCCTGGATCTGCCGCTGGAGACCCTGGAAAAGGTCGCCTTGGCGCAACGTCCCGAGGTGCGGGAGGAGCACTATCAGCGGCGTATCAGCAATCTGGAGGTGCGCAAGGCGATGCTGCGGATGTTGCCGGGGCTGGAGTTCGAGGCCGGCGTCAACTACGACAGCAACGATTTTCTCTACAACAACCACTGGAACAACTTCGGCGTTCGGGTCAACTGGAACCTGTTCAACCTCTTCGGCGGTCAGGCCCGCATCGCCGCCGCCGAGGCCCAGGTGGAGGTGGACAAGGCCCGCAGCCTGGCCCTGGGGATGGCGGTGGTGACCCAGATCCATCTGGCGCGGCTGCGTTACCAGACGGCGTTGGAGGATTACCGGGTCTCCAACCAGCTCGCCGACGTTGGCCAGCGGATCCTCGATTTCAATCAGGCCGGCCAGCAGGCGCAGATTCAGGATGAGTTACAGGTCATCAGTAGCGAGGCGGACAGCCTGCTGTCGCGCATGAACAGCTACCTCAGCTACGCCGAACTTCAGAACGCCTATGGCCGATTGCACAACTCGGTGGGGCTTGATCCCCTCCCCGAATCCATGGATCGTCACGATATCCCCGCCATCGCCGATGCCCTCCAGCAACGGATGGTGTCCTGGGAGGAGCGGGTCGAGGCGCTGGCCGCGGAGGTGGAGTAGCCCGCCGCCATCCGCCTGGATACAGGAGTGACAAACGCAGTTTGTCAGCCGTTAGTACAGCCGCGCTTGAGTTTCCTGTGTATTATATTGTTGAATTTCACCAGATGATGGCCCTACTCCCTGAAGATGATCGCGCCCCGAAACCCGTCCCCCCCTTTCGAAAAGGGGGGTTAGGGGGGATTTCCGGGGCTCTGCTCCAAAATTCAGCCATCACGGAGCGCGTGAAAAAATCCCCCCCGGCACCCCTTTGCAAAAGGGGGGAGTGGGGGTGGCTGCGTTGTCTGGGGCAGTCGCGTGTAAATTTCCGGGGTATCAATCCATCTCAAAACTCTCTCACGGAGGCACGGAGCACACGGAGCAACCCTCCTCCGTTGTCTTCGCTCCTCCATTTCCCGGTCATGGCTCTCCTGACCACGGCCTTGCTCCCTTCGCTTCATGCCGCCGAGGTACGGGCGTTGCTGGTCCCCCAGGTCGAAGCGACCCTCTCCGCCGACATGGCCGGGCGCATCGTTCAATTGCCGCTGGAAGAGGGCCGGCGTATCGAGGCGGGGGAACTGCTGGCCGCCTTCGACTGCGCCATCCCCAAGGCGCGCCTGGCCAAGGCGCGGGCGGAGCTGAGCGGGGCCGAGCGCACCCTGGCGTCGAATCGCAAGCTGAGCCAGCTCGGCTCCTTCTCGCAACTGGAGCTGGCCCTTGCCGAGAGCGAGCGGGACGTGGCCCGGGCCGCCGTCGCCGAAGCGGCGGCGCTGGTGGAGAAGTGTCGGCTCCACGCCCCCTTCTCCGGGCGGGTGGTCAAGTTGCATGTCCACAACCACGAAACCGTGGCGCAAGGGGCGGAGATGATCGAGCTCCTCGACGACAGCTCGCTGCGCCTGACCCTCTATGTCCCCTCCCATTGGCTGCGCTGGCTGGAGGCGGGGCAAGCCTTTCAGGTCGACATCGGTGAAACCGGCAAGACCTACCCCGCCCGAGTGGCCGGTATCGGCGCCCGCGTCGATGCCGTCAGCCAATCCATCGAACTCTACGCCCGCATCGACGGTGAGCATGCCGAGCTGCTCGCCGGCATGAGCGGTGAGGCCCGCTTTTCGCCCCCCGATGGCGATGAGTGATGCCGACCCGAGGCTGATTGGCCTCAGTACCCTGCTGCAACTGGAGAAGGAGGCCCGCCACGCCGAGGATGAGCCGGCGCTCGGCTTCGTATTGGTCAACGAGACCCGTCACCTGCTCGACTACCACCAGGCGGTATGGTGGCGAGCGGGGGAGGGCGGCAGGATCCGGGTGGAGGCGATCTCCGGGCTGGCGACGGTGGAGCGGGACGCCCCCTATGTGCGCTGGCTGGAACGGCTGCTCGGCGAGGTGCGACAACAGGGACGAGAGCCGTTGGCCGTGGCCCTTGACGCGCTCCCCGAACCCCTGCGCGAGGGCTGGCGAGAGTGGGTCCCCAGCCACGGCCTGATCTGCCCGTTGCAGGGGCCCAACGGCGAGCCCCTCGGCGGCCTGTGGCTGACCCGCAAGGCGGCCTGGAGCGAGGCGGAGCTGGGGCTGCTGGGGTTGTTGCTCGATGGCTATGGCCACGCCTGGTGGGCGTTGCGGCCCCGTTCCCGGGGCTGGCTCGCGGGGCTGGCGGGATTGGCGAGGCGGCGTCGCGGTCGCGTCTTGTTGTTGCTGTTTTTCGCGCTGCTGGGCCTGTTGCCCATCCGACAATCGGCCCTAGCCCCCGCCGAGGTGGTTCCAAGGGATCCGCTAGTGGTCGCCGCCCCTTATGAAGGCGTGATAAAGGGCTTTCAGGTCGAGCCCAACCAGCTAGTGGCCGAGGGCGATCCGCTCTTCGTGCTGGATGACACGGTGCTGCGCAATCGGCTGGAGATCGCCCGCAAGGAGCTGGCGGTGGCGGAGGCGGAGTACCTCAAGGCCTCACGCAAGGCCTTTCAGGATGTCCGCACCAAGGGCGAGGTGGCGTTGCTGGAGGCGCGCCGGGAACAGCGCCGCGCCGAGGTGCGCTACACCGCCGAGCTATTGGAACGCATCCGCGTTACCGCACCACGCGCCGGTGTCGCCGTCTTTAACGACGTCAATGACTGGATCGGTCGCCCGGTCAGTGTCGGCGAAAAGGTCCTGACCCTCGCCGACCCGACCGATAGCGACGTCGAGATCCAGCTGCCGGTAGCCGACGCGGTCAGCGTCCAGCCTGGCGCGGAGGTGCTGCTGTTTCTCGACACCGATCCCACCCGACCGTTGCGGGCGGAACTCACCCGCACCGCCTACGAGGCCCAAGCCACCCCCGCCGGCATCCTCGCCTTTCGCCTCAAGGCCCGCTTTGTCGACGCCGGAAACCGCCCGCGCATCGGCCTGCAAGGCTCCGCCCGCATCTACGGCGAACAGACCACCCTGTTCTACCACGTAATGCGCCGCCCCATCGCCGTGCTGCGCCAGTGGCTGGGGTTGTGATGGTGTCCAAGGGGTGCTGCCCCATTTGCACAAGGTTGATGCTGTGGCGACCCTCAGTGTCGCCGCCCGCCAGAGACCCGCTCCCGCCCTGCCAGGTCTCGCCAGCTCGCG
The DNA here is from genome assembly GCA_011390365.1 of Gammaproteobacteria bacterium. Taxonomy (GTDB): domain Bacteria; phylum Pseudomonadota; class Gammaproteobacteria; order Chromatiales; family Chromatiaceae; genus SLIM01. Next base: position 11,252 of record JAABSM010000072.1, on the reverse strand, counting down.
ACTTGCCGATAGCCCGCGTCGGTGAGTATCCGCCGCGCCGCCGCGCCCTGGTCGTAGCCGTGTTCGAATAGCAGACGTCCCCCCGGTCTGAGAAGCCGGCGGGATTGTTCGACGATGGCGCGGATGTCGTCCAAGCCATCCTCGCCGGAGGCGAGGGCCTCTCTGGGTTCGAAGGGGAGGTCGCCAGAGCTCAGGTGATGGTCGTCCATGGCGATGTAAGGGGGATTGGAGAGGATCAGCTCGACCATGATATCGCCGGGTAGGGCGGCGAGCCAGCTGCCCTGAAAGGTCTGGATCCGGTCGAGGCCGAGGTCGCGAAAGTTCTCTCGCGCCACCGCCAGCGCGGCTTCTGAGCGATCGGTCGCGAAGACCCGGCATTGGGACCGTTCGCTGGCGATGGCCGCGGCAATCGCGCCACTGCCCGTGCCCAGGTCGACGATGGTCATCGGGCCGTTGCGGGGGATGCCCTCCAGGGCGATCTCCACCAGCAGTTCCGTCTCTGGGCGGGGGATCAGGGTCGCCGACGTGACCTTGAGATCGAGGGACCAGAACTCGCGATGGCCGATGATGTAGGCGATGGGTTCCCCCCGCAGGCGGCGTTCCGCCAGAAGTTGGAAGTTCGCGACCTGCTCCTCCGTAAGCGCCTTGTCAGGCCAGGCGAAGAGGTGGGAGCGGGGCTTGTCGAGCACATGCCCGAGCAGGATCTCGCCTTCAAGACGGCCATCCCGCTCGGGATCGGCGCTGGCAAGGCGTGACTGGAACGCTTGCAGCAGTTGGCGGATGGTTTGGGGCATTGGCGGATTTTCTCAGCGGACCCTGATCCCGTCGACCCCGAACAGGGCCTCCAGCTCTTCGGCCGGCAAGGGGTGGGCGTAGAGAAAGCCCTGAATCTCGGTGCAATGCTCGGCGAGAAGAAAGTCCCGTTGCTCCGGGGTCTCCACCCCCTCGGCGATGACCCCGAGCTGGAGGCTGGCGCCGAGGGCGATCACCGCCTGGACGATGGAGGCGCTGTCCCGGTCCTGGGGGATGTCGCGTACGAAGGATTGGTCGATCTTCAGCTTGTGGATGGGCAGTCGCTTGAGGTAGGCGAGGGAGGAGTAGCCGGTGCCGAAGTCGTCGATGGCGAGCTGAATGCCCGCGTCGCGAAGTCGCCGCAGCAGCTCCACCGACTCCTCGGGGTGCTGCATGATAAAGCCTTCGGTGACCTCCAGCTCCAGCCAGCTGGGGTCGCAGCCGGTCTCCTCGAGAATCCCCATTACCCGTTCATACAGCCCCGTCAGGTGAATCTGCCTGCCCGCCAGGTTCACCGCCACCCGCCCCGGCATCCGCCCCTGCTTTCGCCACGCCACCATCTGCCGCGAGGCCTCCCGCAACACCCATTCGCCGATCGCCACGATCAGGCCGGTCTCTTCGGCCAGCGGCAGGAAGCGTCCCGGCGCCAGCAGTCCCTCTTGCGGATGGCGCCAGCGCACCAGCGCCTCCACTCCCAGCAACTGGCCGCTACGCCCATCCACCTGCGGTTGGTAGAACACTACCAGCTCGTTCTGATCGATCGCCCGGCGTAGCCGGGACTCCAGCGCCATGTGCGCCACCGCCTGCTCGGTGAGGGCCTGGGTATAGAACTGAAAGGTGTTTCGTCCTTCGTCCTTGGCGTGATACATGGCGGTGTCGGCGTTGCGCAACAGCGTCCCGGCATCCTCGCCATCATCCGGAAACAGGCTGCATCCGATGCTCACGGTCAGGGCAAACTCCCGCCGATCAAGCAGAAAGGGACGCTGAAGATCTTCGGCGATACGCTGAATGACGTGGGCGACGGCATCCGGATCGGTCACCTCTTCCAGCAACACGGTAAACTCGTCACCGCCCCAGCGGGCGACGGTGTCCACCTCGCGCATCATCGCGCGCAGCCGCGACGCCACCTCCCGCAACAGATCATCGCCCAGGCCGTGGCCGCATGAATCGTTGACCTGCTTGAAGCGATCGAGATCCACGAACAGCACCGCCAGCGCCCGCTGTGAACGTCGCGCCTTGCCAATGGCCCGTTCCAGGCGATCGAGGAGCATGAGTCGATTGGGCAGATCCGTCAGCAGATCGTGGTGGGCCATGTAATGCAGTTCGTTGCGCTGCTCCTCCAATTGCTCCAGGGATCGCCGCAGATCCTGCTGGGTCATCACCAGATCGTTTTCGGTGCGAGCGATCCAGCGCCCGAGAAACAGCGCGAAGAGCGCCGCCAGGGCCCAGATGGTGGTCGGCATGATCAGCATCAGCAAGCGAAGATGGGAGATCTGGCTTGCCGCCTGTCCTTCGTGCTCACTCAGCAGCTGGTCGAGCTCTTCGAGCATGAAACGTTGGTACTGGGTGACGAAGACGATGGAGTCGCCGAGTTGCTTGAGCGCCAGATAGAAGGGGTTGGCGGCGTTGGCCTGAAAGTTTTCGCCCAACAGCCGGAGCACCGGACGGTTGGCGAGCCGGGCCTCGCTGAACAGGGGGTCCGCCAGGCGCTGTTCGATGGTCCGGTTCTCTTTTGCCACGACCTGCCAGTACTCCTCCAGCGCCTGTACCGCGGCATGCTCTGGCATCTTCTCCCGCAGTACCTGAAACGCCGTATCGAACGCCTGGGTTGCCGCGGCCCAGCGGACGGCATCCTTTTGCAGACGGGGGCTGGTGGAGAGGCTTTCGGAGCGGTCCTTCAATACCAGCAGGGCGGAGCGGGAATTGGCGATGGTTTGGGTCTCCTGACGAACGGATTCAAACCTGAATAACAGCCAGATCAGCACCGCGATGCTGATGAGAAAGCCGAGGATCAGCGCTGTGAATCCGGCGAAGGCGATGGATTTGATGTGGGGTCGTTGCATGCGCGTGGCGGTGCGTTGAGGGATTGCAGATAGAGGGCGCGGAGATGCTCCCGCCCCAGGGAGTCGGTAGCCTCGTCCCAGGCCCGGGCGGCGGCGCGCAGGCTCTCCGCGGCGCTCGCCTCGCCCGTCAGGGCGCGCTGGATGGCCTGGTCGAGCAGGCGATAATAACGGGCCGAGCCGGGAATGCGAATATCGAAGATATGGTTGTCGGTTGCCAGCGCCTGTTGCAGGGTGTCGAGAAAACGCCCCGCGGAGTCGACGGAAAAGCCATAGGCCTGCCAGGCGACGGGATCCGCCAAGTGGGAGAATCGCGACGGATTCACCCCCGCGCCCGGGGTGACGGTAAGCCGCTTGGTCAGCTCCGGCGAGGTCATGTGCAGCACGAAATCCAGCGCCAACTGGCGCTGCGGCGAATCCTTGTTGACCAGAAAGAGGTAATTGCCCACCATCGCCGCCGGTTGGTTGAAATCCTCCCGCCAGCGTTCGGTGCAGGCGTCATACACCTGCCTCGCCCCGGGCAACGGCGCATAGCCCACCTTGTCCTTTACCACCGACATCGGGCTGCCGGCGGCGACGATACCGATATTGGCCCAATCCACCGCCATCGCGACCTCGCCGGTGGCGAAGGCCCGGCGCACGTCGTTGCCGGCGAAATTGCTCATCCCTGGCGGGCCGTACTGCAATGCCTGGAGATACTCTTCCAGGGCGCGCACGAAGCCGGGATTGTCGATGCGCGGAGCCATGGTGCGGGGATCGAAATAGAAGGCGGGGTCGTGGGGATCCTTGGCGTAGGCGGCGGCCCGGGAGAGGAAGATCAGCATCGCCGAGCCGTTCGCCAGGCGATTGCCCGCCAGTCCGTATTCGATTTCGCCATCCCCGTCCCAGTCCCAGCCGGTGAAGAAGGCCGCGATCTGGTGCAACTCCCGCCAGGTTCGCGGCGGTGTGAGCGCTTGTCCCGTCTCTTTCAGGAATCTTGCGCGGTATGCCGGGTTCTCGAACAGGTCCTTGCGATAGAACAGGGTCACCGTGTCGCCGTCATAGGGCAGCGCATAGGGCTTGCCGTTCCAGGTCAGCAGGTTGTCGCGGTAGATGGGCAGAATATCCTCCCATCCGGCCTGTTGCTGGACCTCAGGCGGCAGTTCCAGCGCCGCATCCGCCTCGAACAGGGCGCCGCTCCAGCTGGTGGTGATCAGGAATACGTCGTAGCGTGGTCCCTCCCCCGCCAGCGAGGCGCGGATCCTCTCCACCGTTTCGTTCCATCCCGGCGTCACCACCCGCACCCGCGCCCCATGCGCCTCGCCAAACCGTTCCGCCTCCTCGATCACCGGCCCGCTGATCAGCCCGCCGGTGAGCTTGGGGGCGATCACCAGAATGGATGGCTGTGATTGGGCGCGCGGCGCATCCCCGGGCGGCGCGGGATCGCCACAGCCCGTCAGCAGCGCAGCGAGCAAAATCAGAGAGAAAGGCATGAACCCACGGCGATACGGCATTATCGGGCCTCCGAGCCAAGGGATATTATTAAGCATAGACCAGCGATGCCCGCGGCGTTAGATCCCGTATTGTAACATTCAATGCCGATTGCTAGCGTCCCGAAGATCGCGGGACGAACGTTGCGCCAGGCGAACGTGCCGAAGGTTTGGGGGCTGCGCGAACTACCCGCGTGCCAAGGTTGACTAACGATGCAGCGGCGCGGCGCGGGCCGGGTCTTTTTCGTTGTATATTTCAAGGATAACATCATGAATCGGTTACCAATCTTTTCGCTGCTGCTTTCTCTGTTCAGCGTGCTAATGGTCTCGAATGCCTGGGCGGCGGGCGTCAAGGAGTTTCAGCTCAAGGATGGCTCGCGGCTGACCGGCGAGCTGGTGGAGGTGACGGAGGGACGCTTTGTGGTGCAAAGCGCCTCCCTGGGGCGTGTCGAGCTGGATGCGGAGCAGGTGGTGTCGATGGACACCCCGGGCGGCATCTCCCCCTCTTCTCCAAGCAACACGACCGCCCCCGCTGGCATTGATCTTCAGGCCTTGATGAGCCAGACCCAGCAGCGCATCAACTCCAATCCGGCGCTATTGGAGCAGGTACGGAGCCTCTCCCAGGATCCGGAGTTGAGTGCGCTGGCCAGCGATCCCGCCTTCGTCCGGCTGTTGATGTCCGGGGATCTGCAAGCGATCCAGCAGGATCCGCGCATGCAGCAACTGATGAGCAATCCCCGCTTGCAGGGGCTGGTGCGTCAGCTATCGGGCGGGCTTTGAACTCGCCTGACGCTAGGCTGGCACAGCCAAGCCTAAGTTTTTATAGGGTTCATAAGGTTTCTCACTGAGGCACGGAGATCACGGAGGAGAACTGCTCCGTGTACTCCGTGCCTCTGTGAGGGATTTTCTTGGTCGGTCGGGAGTTGCACTCCCGACCGTACCGTTTGCGGTGGCAGCGGAGGGGGGCGAGTGACGTTGTCTTGCGGGAGCGGCGTAGTTGGCGTTGGTGTTTGACCACCGGTAGCGAGAGTGACCGATGGTGCTTCTTGCAAACGCACCGGTCTTGGGTGCAACCCGAGACCGGCTTGAAGTCTCTACTCCCCGCCCTCCGCCAATGCCGCCAGCTCTTCGATCTGGTGCTCCCGAATCAGCGGGTCGACGACCTGATCCATGGCGCCTTCGGTGATCTCGTCGAGCTTGTATAGGGTCAGGTTGATGCGGTGGTCGGTGACCCGGTTCTGGGGGTAGTTGTAGGTGCGGATGCGTTCCGAACGGTCGCCGCTGCCGACCTGGAGCTTACGCGCCTGGGCCTGTTCCGAGGTCTGCTGGGCGCGACTGTCGGCGAGCATGCGCGCCTGTAGCAGGGCCATGGCGCGGGCGCGGTTCTTGTGCTGGGAGCGTTCGTCCTGGCACTCGACGACGATACCGCTGGGCATGTGGGTGATGCGCACCGCCGAGTCGGTCTTGTTGACGTGCTGGCCGCCGGCGCCGGAGGCGCGATAGGTGTCGATGCGCAGGTCGTTGGCGTCGATGTCGACCGCTTCCACCGCCTCTACCTCGGGGAGGATGGCGACGGTGCAGGCGGAGGTGTGGATGCGGCCCTGGGATTCGGTCTCGGGAACCCGCTGCACCCGGTGGGCGCCGGATTCGAATTTCAGCTTGGAGTAGACGTTGCGCCCGCTGATGCGCGTTACTACCTCCTTATAGCCGCCTTGTTCCCCCAGGCTTTCGCTGATGGTCTCACACTTCCAGCCTTGCAGTTCGGCGTAACGGGTGTACATCCGCAGCAGGTCGCCGGCGAACAGCGCCGCCTCCGCGCCGCCGGTGCCGGCGCGAACCTCCAGGAAGATGTTGCGCTCGTCGTTGGGGTCGGGGGGGATCAGCAGCAGTTGCAGCTCTGGTTCCAGCTCCTGGAGGGCGTGGCGGGTCGATTCCACCTCCTCTTGGGCGAGGTCGGCCATCTCGGGATCCTGGAGCATCTCCTTGGCCGCCTCGTGCGCCCGCTGGAGTGCCGTAAAACGGTTGAAGCAGGCGACCACGGGTTCGAGTTGGGCGTACTCCTGGCCGAGGGCGCGGAACTGCTTCGGGTTCTCCTGGACATCCGGATCCGCCATCAGCGCGGTGATCTCTTCGAAGCGCTCCGCGATGCGGTCCAGCTTGGCGCGGATACCTGTATTCATCGGTTGTTGCCCGCTACCCTGGCATTGAATAGGGTATCGGCGGCCTCCAGCAGTTCGCCGCGACCCTCGCCGGCGGCCTGACGCATCTGCGCGGAAGGCTGGTGCAGCAGCTTGTTGGTGAGGGTGTTGGCGAGAAAGCGCAGTACCTCGTCGGCGGGCTTGCCCGCCTCCAGTTGGCGCAGCGCCTTGCTCAGGGTCTCATCGCGGGCCGCCTCGGCATCGCGGCGGATGCGCTGGATCAGCCCCACCGCATCCAGCGAGCGCAGCCAGCCAAGGAAGTCGTCCACATGCAGCGCGACGATCTCGGTGGCCTGTTCCGCCGCCTCCTGGCGGGAACGCAGGTTCTCCTGGATCACCTCGTCCAGGTCGTCGACGGTGTAGAGGTAGATGTCGTTGAGGTCGCCCACCTCCGGCTCGATATCCCGCGGTACGGCGATGTCGACCATGAAGATCGGCTTGTGACGGCGGCGCTTGAGGGCGCTCTCCACCGTGCCCTTGCCCAGCACTGGCAGCGGACTGGCGGTGGAGGAGATGACGATATCCGCCTCGCTGAGGTGGGCCGCCAGCTCGGGCAGGGCGATGGCGTAGCCGTCGAACTGCTCCGCCAGGCCGTGGGCGCGCTCCAGGGTGCGGTTGGCGACGATCATCCGGCCTATACCCTGCTGGTGCAGGTGGCGCGCCGCCAGCTCCACCGTCTCGCCGGCGCCGATCAGCAGCGCGGTGAGTTGCGAGAAGTCGCTGAAGATCTGTTTCGCCAGACTGACCGCGGCGAAGGCGACGGAGACCGGGCTGCAACCGATGGCGGTATCGGTGCGGATCTGCTTGGCGACCGAGAAGGCGTGCTGGAACAGGCGCCCCAGCAGCTTGCCGGTGACGCCGCTCTCGTTGGCGGTCTGATAGGCGGACTTGACCTGACCCAGGATCTGGGGCTCGCCCAGCACCATCGAGTCGAGGCCGGCGGCCACCCGCAGCAGGTGCTCCACCGTCTTGCGCCCCTCGTGGCGATAAAGATAGGGCGCGGCGGTCTCCAGCTCCATGCCGTGGAAGCCGCACAGCCACTCGGCGACGATGGCGCTGTCCTCGCCCTGCTCGACGCTGCAATAGAGCTCGGTGCGGTTGCAGGTGGAGAGGATCACCGCCTCTTCCACCCCCGCACGGTCCGCCAGCGAACGCAGCGCGCCGACGATGATGTCGGGGCCGAAGGTCAGGCGCTCCCGCACATCGATGGGGGCGGATTTGTGGTTCAGTCCGAGAACGATAAGCGGCATGGCGAAGTTCGGGATTTCTGAGTAAAGCGGGATATTGTTGATGAACCAGGGGTCCTTTGCAAGGCCGATTTGGGTGGGGCTGTTGCCTCCCCGAGGCGAGTACGCGGCACGGCGAGACGGCGGCAACGCCCGGGAATGGAATTTTTGGATGAAAATTCCCGCCAATTGGGGTAAATTCGCCGGTCCATTCCTATTTCTAGCCTCCACAGGGGAGAAACGACATGACCGATTTTCAACTCGCGCCCTCGATCCTTTCCGCCGATTTCGCCCGTCTGGGGGAGGAGGTGGACAACGTCCTGGCCTCCGGCGCCGATATCGTTCATTTCGACGTCATGGATAACCACTACGTGCCCAATCTGACCATCGGCCCGCTGGTTTGCGAGGCGCTACGCAAGCACGGCGTGACCGCCCCCATCGACGTCCACATGATGGTCAAGCCGGTGGACCGCATCATCCCTGACTTCGCCCAGGCCGGCGCCACCTACATCACCTTCCACCCGGAGGCCTCGGAGCATATCGACCGCAGCCTGCAACTGATTCGTGATGAAGGCTGCAAATCCGGTCTGGTGTTCAATCCCGCCACCCCCCTCTCCTATCTCGACTACGTCATGGACAAGGTGGACATGATCCTGCTGATGTCGGTCAACCCCGGCTTCGGCGGCCAGAGCTTCATCCCCGCCACCCTCGACAAGCTGCGTCAGGCGCGCAAGATGATCGACGACTCCGGCTTCGACATCCGGCTGGAGATCGACGGCGGCGTCAAGGCGGAGAACATCCGCGAGATCGCCGATGCGGGCGCCGACACCTTCGTCGCCGGCTCCGGCATCTTCGGCAAGGCCCGCGACGAAGACCCCAACCGTTATGACACCATCGTGCGCCAGATGCGGGAGCAACTGGCCAAATGAGGGAGTGGGTCCGCAAGCCGGAGCTGGTCCTGATCGATGTCGACGGCACGCTGGTGGACAGCGTGCCGGACCTGCTGCTGGCGGTCAACGAGACCATGACCGCCATCGGCCGCCCCGAGTGGCCGGAGGCGAAGGTGCGGGAGTGGATCGGCAATGGCGTCGAACGACTCTGTCGGCGCGCCCTGATCGGCCAGCTCGACGGCGAGCCGGATGACGAATCCTTCGAGCAAGCCTACCCGGTCTTCCTGGAGCGCTACGACAAACACAACGGCAAGCACTCTCGGCTCTACCCGGGGATCCTCGAAGGCCTGGCGGAGCTGGAGGCCAAGGGCTACGCCCTGGGTTGCGTCACCAACAAGGCGGCACGCTATACCCTGCCGCTGCTGGACGCGCTCGGCGTCAGGGGTCGCTTCGGGCTGGTGGTCTGCGGTGATGAGCTGCCGCGCAAGAAGCCTGACCCCATGCCGCTGCTGCATGCCGCCGAACAATATTCCGCCAAGCCTGAGAAGTGTCTGATGGTTGGCGACTCGATCAGCGACGTGAAGGCCGCCCGCGCCGCCGGTTTTTCGATCATCTGTATGTCCTACGGTTACAACCATGGCGTGGATATCCGCGAAGCGGAACCCGACGCGGTGGTGAACTCGCTGATCGAGGTCGCCGCGCTGCTCGATTAGAGTCGTCTCCCGCGGTGCGGGAGCGGCCCGTGGAGGCGGTTGACCAAGACGCGGATGAGAACGCAAGACCCGCGGATAGTGGGTAAATCAACCGCGTCTCCAGGGGTCGTGGTCGATCTCATGATCAAGACCGCCGCGCACAAGCTTTGTGGGTATTTCGAATGACAAAAAACTCTCACGGAGGCGCGGAGATCACGGAGGAGGATTTCTCTGTGTACTCCGTGCCTCCGTGAGAGATCTTATGAAAACTTTGGCGCCGCCGTACCAGCCATCACGCCGCCCGCCGGGCACAGCGGCGGCGCTGTAGTATAATTCCTCCCATGAAGATGCAATTCCCCTACGGACTCGCCAACTTCGCAGCCATCGCCGAAGACGGCCTCTACTATATCGACCGTACAGATTACATCCGTACCCTGGAAGAGACAGGACGCCAGTTGCTGTTGTTGCGACCACGCAGGTTTGGCAAATCCCTGTGGCTCTCCATTCTGGAGAACTACTACGACCTGAACAAGGCGGACCGCTTTGAGGCCTATTTCGGCGGGTTGAAGATCGGCCAAAACCCCACTTCGCGTCACAATCAATACGTTGTCATGAAGTGGAACTTCTCCGCCGTCGAGACCCATCGTGACGCGGAGGCGATTCGCCGTTCGCTCTACAACAACCTCAATATTCAGATCCTCCACACCGCCCGCAAGTATCGCCAGTGGCTGAAAAGCGAGGTGGCGATCAACGACGACGACGCCATGGCCTCGTTTCAATCCCTGCTCGCCGCGATCGAGGAGAGCGGGCAGCGTCTCTATCTGCTGATCGACGAATACGACAATTTCGCCAATGAGGTGCTGGTCAGCCACCAGCAAGGCAGCCGGCGTTATGATGAGCTGGTGAGCGGCGAGGGGCTGATCAAGAGCCTGTTCAAGGTCATCAAGAGCGCCACCGAGGGGCAGGGGCTGGAACGGGTCTTCATCACCGGCGTGACGCCGGTGGTGATGGCGGATATTACCAGTGGCTATAACGTCATCGAAGACATCTCCCGCATGCCGGAGCTTGACGACCTGTGTGGGTTTCATGAGGAGGAGATCGCCGCCACCCTGACGCAGCTGGTGGAGCATTGCGAACAACCCAAGGAGCGGGCTGAAGAGGCGCTGAAGATGATGCGCACCTTCTACAATGGCTACAGCTTTTCGCTTCATGAAGATCGGGGAATGATCTACAACCCGACCTTGGCGCTCTACTTCTTCAAGCACTTTGAGCGAGAGTGCGAGTATCCCGACAAGATGCTCGACAGCAATCTGGCCATGGATCGAAATCGTATCGAATACGTTGGGCGCTTGCCCCATGGGCAGAAGCTGGTCAACGAGGCCCTTGAACCAAAAGCTCCCATCTTGATTGATCGGCTGGAAGATCGCTTCGGCGTGCAGATGATGCTCAAGACGCCTAAGGATCACGGCTTTCTCGCCTCATTGCTCTACTACTTCGGGGTGCTGACCTACGCGGGTCGAACCCCCCAGGGGAAAATGGGCCTCGTCGTCCCCAATCTGGTGGTGCGCAAACTCTACGCCGAACGCATGCGGGAGGAGTTACTGCCCGGCTATGAAGTCAGCCGTGAGCGGGAAGCGGTATGCGATCGCTTCTATGGCCAGGGTGACCTGGAACCCCTGGCCGCATTCATCGAACAACGCCTGCTGCCGGTCTTCGACAATCGCGACCTGCGCTGGTCCAACGAACTCACCCTCAAGACCGCCTTCCTCACCGTGCTGTTCAACGATGCGGCCTACATCATGGACTCGGAGACCGCCATCGAGCGAGGCTACGGCGATCTCTCGCTGATCGTTCGCCCGGACATGCGCCAATACACCCTGCTCGATCATCTGCTGGAGTTCAAATACCTCCCCCTCAAGGCGCTA
>JAABSM010000071.1 GCA_011390365.1 Gammaproteobacteria bacterium | reverse complement strand
CAAGAAGCTCTACGGCAAGGAGTCGCTGGGCATCGAACGCAGCACCTTCCTCATCGACGAAGAGGGGATCCTGCGCCGCGAATGGCGCAAGGTGAAGGTCAAGGGGCATGTGGAGGAGGTGCTGGAGGCGGCGCGGGAGCTGGCGGGTTGAACCACGGAACGTCCGGCTTCGATGCGCCGGCTGGACCGCGGAGCGCGAGGCTTTGACGCGCCAATGTCGCCACGGGCGCGTCAAGCCGCGCGCTCCGCGTATCGCCGATCATGCCGGATGCGCTGCGCTTATCCGGCCTACTCGTCAGCACCAGAACCTCCAAAAGATCCCTCACTGAGGCACGGAGATCACGGAGAGGATTCTAAGTGCTGCATGCCTTCGTGAGAGATTTCATAGGCATTGATAATGCAACGGAAAAAAATAATCCTGTAAATCCTGAAAAATCCTGTTAATCCTGTCCATTACAACCGCCAAGCCAAAGCATTTGACCCCAATCAACCCCCATTCCACAACCCCGGCAAACCCGCCCCGCGCCAACTAAACTGAAATCAGAACCATAACCAGCGAGACCGCCGCCATGATGGAGAAAGAGTCGACCCGCCGCATCTTCGTGCTCGACACCAACGTGTTGATGCACGACCCCACCTGCATCTTCCGCTTTCACGAACACGATATCTTTCTGCCCATGATCGTGCTGGAGGAGCTGGACAAGGGCAAGAAGGGTATGTCCGAGGTGGCGCGCAACGTGCGCCAGGTGAGCCGTTTTCTCGATGAGTTGATGTCCGGCGGCAGGGAGAAGGAGATCGAGACGGGATTGCCCCTTGGCGGCGTGCTCAACAACGGCGATAACGGCGAGATGAGCGGCGGTCGCCTGTTCTTTGAAACCCAGCTCTTCTCCGATGATCTGCCGGCGAATCTGCCCGGCAAGACGCCGGACAACAACATCCTTGGCACCGCCCTGGCGTTGCAGAAGGAGTACCCCGGGCGCAGCGTCACCGTGGTCTCCAAGGACATCAACCTGCGCATCAAGGGCTCTGTGATCGGCCTGCATGTGGAGGACTACTCCAACGACCGGGTGCTGGAGGACGTCAACCTGCTCTATCGCGGCGAGCAGGAGCTACCCGGCGACTTCTGGGAGAGCCGGGAGAAGGAGATCGATTCCTGGCAGGCGGAGGGGCGCACCTTCTACCGTGTTACTGGTCATGACATCTCTGATTGGTACCCCAATCAGTGTCTCTACCTGGAGGGGGAGAACGCCCTCAACGCCATCGTGCGCGAGCGCCAGGGCGATTCGGCGGTAATCGAGTTGGTTAATGACTACTCCAACCCCCGCCACTCGGTATGGGGCATCAACGCCCGTAACCGGGAGCAGAACTTCGCCCTCAACATGCTGATGGACCCGGAGCTGGACTTTGTCTCGCTGCTGGGCGCCGCCGGCACCGGCAAGACCCTGCTGACCCTCGCCGCCGGCCTCACCCAGACCCTGGAACAGAACCGCTACAAGGAGATCATCATGACCCGGGTGACGGTGCCCGTGGGCGAGGATATCGGCTTCCTGCCCGGCACCGAGGAGGAGAAGATGACCCCGTGGATGGGTGCGCTGATGGACAACCTGGAGGTGCTGACCCAATCCGAGGGCGGCGACTGGGGTCGCGCCGTCACCGACGACCTGCTGCGCAGCCGGATCCGGGTGCGCTCTCTCAACTTCATGCGCGGACGCACCTTTCTCAACAAGTACATCATCCTCGACGAGGCCCAGAACCTGACGCCCAAGCAGATGAAGACCCTCATCACCCGCGCCGGCCCGGGGACCAAGATCGTCTGCCTCGGCAACATCGGCCAGATCGACACCCCCTACCTCACCGAGACCACATCGGGTTTGACCTATGTGGTGGACCGCTTCAAGGAGTGGCAGCACAGCGGCCATATCACCCTGCTGCGCGGCGAGCGTTCGCGACTGGCGGATTTTGCTTCGGATGAACTCTGAGGCTAGATTGAGAATATCCCCCTATGGACGATCCCCCTATGGACGATGATGCCCTGATCGATCTCCAGACCCGTTTCGCCCATCAGCAGGATGAGCTGGACCGGCTCACCCGCAGCGTGGTCGATCAGCATCAGCGGATCGACGTGCTTAAGGCCGCCGTCGCCGATCTGCAACGCCAGCTGCGGGCGCTGGCCGAGCAGGCGGGCGGCGAGGGCGGCGCGGAACCGCCGCCGCCCCATTACTGAGCTTGGAAAGGGCGGTTGAGCGTCCCCATGTCCGGGGATTATCCTGAATTCGTTATTTGAACCACGAATGGACACGAATAAACACGAATATTTGGTGCGTTACGCGTAATGGGGCGGCTCACCTCAGATGAATGCAGCTCAGCTAGTGCAGCACTAGTTGCGCGCGGCTGCGCATGCGGCGAGAATCTCGCGGCTCCACGCTTGCGCCGACCTTGTTCAGGTTATTCTTGGTTGGTGAGTGAGTCGCCAGTTTCGGCTTTGTCCGCCATCCTTCGCGCCTCCTTCAGCCCGAAATAGTAGACCGCCGCCAGCGCCGCCAGGCACAGGTTGCCGAGCCAGAAATAGCGGTTGATGAGCTGGTCGAAGCTCCAGCCGTGGTGCTCGATCAGTTTGTAGGAGTCGGTGTAGCGCCCGCCGGTGGTGCCGTAGGGGACGTTGGAGATATCCGACAGGGCGCCCAGCCATACCGAATACATGTCGACGAAGGCGGCGGCGCCGATGGCGACCAGCCCCCAGCGCAGATGGCCGCTGTAGAGGGTGGTCTGCTTGCCGTAGTAGAAGCTCGCCATCAGCAGGGTGGCGAGGACCATCCCCATGCCGTCGCCGGCGAAGGTGATCAGCATGTTCGCGGTATCTTGGGAGATGAACAGGGTGGCGACGATCTGCAGCACCAGCAGGCTGATCGCGAAGATCAGCCCTGGGCGGCTTTCCAGCCGTCGCGCCAGATAGATCAGGTAGCCGATGCCCGCCGCCAGCAGCAGCGGGGTGATAAACCCCCGGCTATCGGAGAAGGTGACGGTGACCCACAGCGAGGGAATGGCGAAGAAGCCGGAGAACCAGGCCATTACCGCATGGCCGAGTTCGTGGACGGGCATCCCCAGCCAGACGCGCTGCATCCAGGCGCCGGTGCTGGTGACGTTGAAGAGGATGGCGACGAACAGCATCGCCGGGATGGCGAACAGGCAGTATTGATATTCCCGCTCTGGATCGCGCACGTTCTCCCAGCCATCGGCCAGCTCCGCCTCCTCTTCGAGGGGCGCTTCTTCACCTTGCGGGGAGCGGGGCTCGGGCGGGGGCAGGGCGTTGCCCGTGGCGTCGAAGTGGTTCTTGAGCAGGATGCCGCAAGAGGCGCAGGAGGCGTGGGCGTGCTCCTTCGCGGCGAAGCGGTTCTCCGTCCGGCAGCGGGGACAGGTTACCCGTACCCGCTCCCGTTCCGCCTGCCTGATGGCGTTGATCTCGCGATAATCGAACCAGAACCCCTCGCAGCGGGGGCAGCCGTCGATCTCGATCTCCGTGCCCGGGTAGATGAATCCGGACAGGGACTGACCGCAGCGGGGACAGGCACGGGATGCGGGGGTGGCGTAGACCGGGATCTCCAGTCCGTTGGCGACCCGTTTGCCCAGCACCCAGGCGAGCTGCTCCCTCTCCCCCCACACCCCATTGCACGTCGCGCAGTGGGAGAGTTTGGCGGGGCGCCCTCTTACCGAGACCAGGCGCAGGTCACGGTTCTCGCAGGCAGGACACTTCATGGTACTTCCCGATTCCTCATGGTTGTCGATGGCGGCTTTGCCAATAGTTTCAGTATATAGGGATGCCGACGGGGCTTCCAGCGCGGGTTCGGGATGGCGGCGTAACGGCATCGCGCGGCCCTTTGGCCCTCTCCTCATGTTGCCGTTGTTGCGTGGGCTTTTCCCGATGCTGATATGGCGCGGGCCTGTGACCCTGGCGAGGGCGGCGCGCCTCGAAAGTGACGGGAGCTATGCCGAAGGGGGGCCAGTGGTGTATCATCTTCCCTGTGTCCGCAGCAGGTAAGACGATTGATATAAATCGCCTAAAGTCAGGAAGAGGCCGATGACTCAACAAGCAACCGCGACGATTCTGATTGTGGAGAATGAACCGGAGACCCTGGATGTCCTCATCGACGCCCTGCGTGAGCGGGGGTTGGCGGTGGAGGTGGCGGGGCGAGGCGAAACCGCCCTGCGAACCGTCGAGAAATTCGCCCCGGACCTGGTGTTGAGCGTCGCCCAGCTCGCCGACATGACGCCCGAGGCGTTCACCGAGAAACTGGGGGAGACGCCGGTCATCTTCACCAGCGACAACGACGACGCCGATGAGGTGGTGCGACTGCTGGGGGCGGGCGCGGCGGACTATATCCTCAAGCCCTACTATGTGGAAGAGGTGGTGGCGAGGGTGATGCGGCGGTTGCCGCCGTCCCGGGCCGCCTGACCCTTTCGAAACCCTCGTGCCTTCACAAAACCTTTTGAGGAGAGATGGATGAGCGTCTGTTCACAACTGAAGCAATACAGCCGAGCCCACGAGCGACTGGCGGACCTTTTCTCTCTTCTGGCGGTACTGCTGCTTTTCGGCACCATCTTCGCCGCGGTTCAGTACTATGGTCTGATCGGAAACTGGATCGCCGAGGACATGGTGCTGCACCTGCCGCTGGTGGTGGCGGCGATCGTGGTCGATGTCTTCCTGATCTTCGCCTTCCTCAACATCGGTTCCTCCCGCTTCAGCGAAAATGGTCAGGAGGAGCCCTGCTTCGGCACCTTCAAGGGGCGCAGAACCGGGGTCGGCTCCCCCTTCACCGCCTTCAGTAACTGGGTGAAGCACATGGAACACGTCAACCGCAAGCATCGCTGATACCGCCGCGCCGAGCCCCTTGCGGCCTGGGAACGAGGGCCTCTGGCCCTTGCCGAGGGCGAGACGCCCGCGCTCCCGGGGGAGATCGTCTCTTCACTGCTTCGGCGCGGCAATTGGCACTGGAGGTGAAGGTGAAAGCAAGGGAAAAACGATACGGCGAGGTGCTGGTGCATACCGGCGAAGGCAAGGGTAAATCGTCCAGTGCCTTCGGTGTGGTCTTTCGCGCCGCCGGCTGGGGCATGAAGGTGTGCGTCATCCAGTACATCAAGGGCAAGTGGAAGACGGGTGAGCAGGAAGCCGCCTCCCGCTTCGACAATATCGAATGGCACTCCCTGGGCGACGGCTTCACCTGGGATACCCAGAACCCGGAGCAGGACCTGCGCACCAGTCGCGAGATCTGGGCCTTCTCCCAGGAGAAGATCCGCTCCCAGGCCTATGACCTGGTGGTGCTGGACGAAATCAACTACTGTTGCGGCTACGGCTGGATCAGCGGCGAAGAGGTCGCCGCCTTCCTTCAGTTGGAACGTCCCGAGTGGATGCATGTCATCCTCACCGGCCGCAACGCCCCCGAAGAAGTCATCGCCATCGCCGACACCGTCACCGAGATGCGCCCCATCAAGCACGCCTTCGACGCCGGGATCATCGCCCAGCAGGGGGTGGAGTTTTAGGCTTTTAGGCGGATGGTAGCTTGGGCTGGGTAGATAATAGACAGGATTAACAGGATTTCTCAGGATTGACAGGATTTTTTGGCGTCCTTCATATGCTTCCAAAGTAGTTTGCACTTTTCCCCGGGAGCGAGGGCATCCTGCCCTCGTGAGGGCTGGAAGCCCTCGTTCCCAGGAACACAGCGTGTTCACTGTGGTATGAAGGATTCCTCGTTACCAAGCTCTGCTTGGAACGGCGGAGTGGCCCGGCGAACCATATTCAAGCGATTCAGCCGAACCCGACAATCAGAGCATGCCCGTCAGGCATTGCCAAACAGAGCTTGGTAGTGAGGGGGAGATCCGCGCAAAAGAAAATCCCGTCAATCCTGAAAAATCCAGTTAATCCTGTCCATTATCCCCTCCCAAGAGGCGTCAACTCTCCCGCCGTACCTTGATCACATCCGGCAGTTGGCGGATTTTATCCAATACCTTGCTGAGTTGCTCCAGGCGTTCGATCTCTACCGTGAAATCCATGGCGGCGGTTTCGTTCTTGCGGTCGGAGAGGGTCTTGGTGCCGATGACGTAGATGTTCTCGTCGCTGAAGATGCCGGAGATGTCGGCGAGCAGGCGGCGGCGGTCGTGGGCGAGGATGTGGATGTCGAGCACCGTGGCGCTGTTCTTTGGCGCCTCCCACTCGACGTCGATCAGGCGCGCCTTGCCCTCTTCGTCGAGGGTCTCCAGCATCGGGCAGTCCTCGCGATGGACCTTGATGCCCTGGCCGTGGCTGATGTAGCCGATGATCTCGTCGCCGGGTACCGGCTGGCAGCACTTGGCCTTGTGGATCATCAGGTCGTCGATGCCCTCGACCAGGATCTGCGGCTCGCTGCGCTTGCCGCGGCGCTTGCGATGGGTGCGGATCTGGGGTTCGTCGCGCTGCTCCTCCGGTTTGCGGGGCGGCTCGCCGAAGCTGGCGATCTGCACCGGCGAGACCTCGCCGCGACCGATCGCCGCCAGCAGGTCGTCCGGGGCCTTGAAGTTGAAACGCTCGGCGGCCTTGTGCAGGTCCGGTTTGTCGGCCCCCAGTTTGGCGATCTCCTTGTCCAGCGCGGCGCGGCCGATGTGCAGGTGCTCATCGTAGTCCTGCTGCTTGAACCACTGGCGCACCCGGTTGCGTGCCTTGGAGGTGTGCAGGTAGTCGAGATGGGGGCTGATCCAGTCGCGGCTTGGGCCGCCCTCCTTGACGGTGATGATCTCCACCATCTGGCCGTTGGCCAATGGCTGATTGAGTTGAATGATATGTCCGTCCGCCTTGGCCCCGCGGCAGCGATGGCCGATCTCGGAGTGGATGGTGTAGGCGAAGTCGAGGGCGGTGGCGCCCTGGGTCAGTTCGATGACCTTGCCCTGGGGGGTGAAGACGTAGATGTTGCGGGGTTCGTACTCGCTCTTGAGCTCTTCGATGAGGGATTCGTCGGTGGGCTCCCCCTCTTCGTCCTTCATCTCCAACCAGTTGCGCATGGCGACGATGCGACGTTCGAAGTCGGTGTCCTGTTTGCCCTGCTCCTTGTAGCGCCAGTGGGCGGCGACCCCCAGCTCCGAGGATTCGTGCATGTCGTGGGTGCGGATCTGGATCTCCAGGGTCTTGTCCTCGGGGCCGATCACCGCGGTGTGGATGGAGCGATAGCCATTCGGCTTGGGGGTGGCGACATAGTCGTCGAACTCGCCGGGGATGTGCCGCCACAGGCCGTGGACGATGCCCAGCGCGGTATAACAGGCGGTGATGTCGTCCACCAGCACCCGTACCGCGCGCAGGTCGAAGATGCGGTCGATGCCGACCCGTTTGCGCTTCATCTTCTTCCAGATGCTGTAGATGTGCTTGGGGCGGCCCATGATGTCGGCGCGCAGCCCCGCCTCGGCGTACTTCTCCCGCAGCAGGTCCATCACCTCGTTGATGTAGCGCTCGCGGTCGCTGCGACGACCGTCGAGCAGGCTGGCGATCTCCTTGTACGCGTCCGGCTCCAGGTAGCGCAGCGAGAAGTCCTCCAGCTCCCACTTGAGTTGCCAGATGCCCAGACGATTGGCCAGCGGGGCGTAGATGTCGCGGGTATCCCGCGCCTCGGCGCGGCGGATCACTTCGGAGGCCTGCTTGATGGCGTGCATGCGATGGACCTGGCGCGCCAGCACGATGAGGATGGTGCGGATGTCATCCGCCAGCCCCAGCAACAGCCGGCGCAGGTTCTCCAGGTGTTCGCTCTGATCGCGGTTGAGCGACTCCTCCGGCAGGCGGGTGAAGGTGGCGACCATGTCGGTCTGACGTGCCATCCGCGCGACGCCGGGACCGAAGCGCGCCTCCATCTCTTCGATACTCGGCCCCGGCCAGGCGAGGATGTCATGGATCATCGCCGCCGCCAGGGTCTCGGCGTCGAGGCGCATCTCGGCTAGGGTCTCGGCCACCATCAGGCAGGCGCGCAGGGCGTTTTCCCCCTTTGCGGGATCCTCGCTCAGGTGATAGTCGCGGGACAGCGTGAAGGCGTCGCGCAGGATCGCGGCGTCCTCGTCACGGCGCTCAAGGCACAGGGCGTCGATCCAGCCCTCCAGGGCCTGGGGATCTTGCAGGGAGGTATCGGGCAGTCTGGAGTTGATGGAGACCAAAGTTGCCCTCCGGAGTTGAGGTAGATGAACAGGGGACGGGGCTACCGACCCGCGGAGCGCGCGGCTTGACTCGCGCTTGCTTGCGTGGGCGAGTCAAGTAAGTCATGAACCGCGGATTACGCAGATAAACGCAGATTTGCCATGCGAAAAAGCAAGCTTGCGGTGTGCATAGCCTACTTTCCACCCAGGGTCGTGGTTGCTTGACCACAACCCGGTGATGCATCAGCGTCAATCCGTTAAATCCGCGGTTCATATCGTCCGCCAGTCAGGCGCTTACTTTAACAGCATCAGCTTGTTGAGGCGACGCACGAAGCTGGCGGGGTCGTCGAGGTTGCCGCCTTCGGCGAGGATCGCCTGATCCAGCAGCACCCGCGCCATGTCGTTGAACAGATCCTCGTCCGGCTCCTTGTCCATCTTCTCGACCAAGGAATGAGTCGGGTTGATCTCCAGGATCGGTTTGGAGTCGGGGGCGTCCTGGCCGAGCTGCTTGAGCACCCGTTGCAGGTTGGCGCTCATGTCGTAATCACCGACCACGATACAGGCCGGGGACTCGGTCAGGCGGTGGCTGATCCGTACCTCCTGCACGTCTTCGCCGAGGGCCTTCTTGACCCGCTCGATCATCGGCTTGGCCTCTTCCTCCAGCTTCTCCTGCTGCTCCTTGGACTCCTTGTCGTCGAGTTCGCCCAGGTCGAGCTGGCCCTTGGCCACCGACTGGATGTGCTTGCCCTTGAACTCGGTGAGACTGGAGACCAGCCATTCGTCGACCCGGTCGGTGAGCAGCAGCACCTCGACATCCTTCTTCTTGAAGATCTCCAGGTGCGGACTGTACTTGGCGGCGGCGTAGCTGTCGGCGGTGATGTAGTAGATCTTCTCCTGCTGCTCCTGCATCCGCTCGATGTACTCATCGAGGGAGACGTTCTGGGTCTCGCCGTCGGACTTGGTGGTGGCGAAGCGCAGCAGGCCGGCGATCTTCTCCTTGTTGGCAAAGTCCTCCGCCGGTCCTTCCTTGATCACCTTGCCGAACTGCTCCCAGAACTTCTGGTACTTCTCCGGCTCGTCCTTGGCCATCTTCTCCAGCACGCCCAGGATGCGCTTGACGTTGGCGTTGCGGATGGTGTCGATCTTCTTGTCGTGCTGGAGGATCTCGCGGGAGACGTTCAGCGGCAGGTCGTTGGAGTCCACCACGCCCTTGACGAAGCGCAGGTAGTGGGGCATCAACTTGTCCGCCTCGTCCATGATGAAGACGCGGCGCACGAATAGCTTGACGCCGTGCTTCTGGTCCCGATCCCACAGGTCGAAGGGCGCGCGACCGGGGATGTAGAGCAGCGAGGTGTACTCGTTGGTACCCTCGACCCGGTTGTGGGACCAGGCCAGCGGGTCCTCGAAGTCATGGCCAATGTGCTTGTAGAACTCGTTGTACTCCTCGTCCTTGATCTCGGACTTGTTGCGCATCCACAGCGCGGTGCCCTTGTTGACCTGCTCCCATTCGGGTTCCTTCCTGGAGTCGGGCTTCTCCTTGCCCTCTTCGTCGTACTCGGGGTAGACCTCGCCGAGCATCTCGATGGGCATGGCGATGTGGTCGGAGAACTTGGAGATGATCGAGCGCAGACGGTAGGATTCCGCGAACTCGCCTTCATCTTCGCGCAGGTGCAGGGTGATCTCGGTGCCGCGATCCGCCTTTTCGATGGTCTCGATGGTGTAGGAGCCGCTGCCGTCGGATTCCCAGCGCACGCCGTGTTCCGATCCCAGGCCGGCGCGACGGGTCTTGAGGGTGACCTTGTCGGCGACGATGAAGGCGGAGTAGAAGCCGACGCCGAACTGGCCGATCAGCTGGCTGTCCTGGGCCTTGTCGCCGGAGAGTTTTTCCAGGAACTTCTTGGTCCCGGAGGAGGCGATGGAGCCGATGGTCTCGGTCACCTCCAGGCGGCTCATGCCGATGCCATTGTCGCTGATGGTAACCGTCTTGTTCTCCTTGTCGACGGAGACGCGGATGCGCAGATTCGGGTCTTCTTCGAGCAGGGCGTCATCGGTGAGCGCCTCGAAGCGCAGCTTCTCCGCCGCGTCCGAGGCGTTGGAGACCAATTCGCGTAGAAAGATCTCCTTGTTGCTGTAGAGGGAGCGGATCACCAGGTTGAGCACCTGATTGACTTCCGCCTTGAATTCCAGGGTTTCCTTGTGGGCGTCGATGGTCATGCTGATCCTCCGCGATGGGTGTTGTATGGGCGACCTGACGAACGTATGCTAAGGGCCAGGCCGTTCTCAGATAGGGAAAAAGATTTCCCGCCATATGCGGGCGGGGCGGGGGATTTCAATGGCGCGCTTCGACCAAAGGGCGCAAGCGTCTGGATTTCCTTGCGCGTGAAGTGCCCCAATCCATCGAAATGGCAGCAACACAAGTATCAGGAGGAAGAGGTTAAGTGAGTATCTCTCGAAGGGCCGTTCTGGGCGGCCTGGCGGGCGCCTCGGTTTTGGCGGCAGCCTGCTATTCTCTTTTCCGCCGTCCGCGGGCGGATGGTCATCCGAACATCCTCCTGATTACCGCGGATGATCTTGGCTTGCAGCTCGGCTGTTACGGCGATTCGGTCAATGTAACACCGCATATCGACCGATTGGCGTCGTCAGGGATACGATTTCAGCATGCCTATGTCACGCATGGCTCTTGCAGCCCGTCGCGGGCCAGTATACTGACCGGCCTCTATTCGCATCAACATGGCATGGATGGCCTCGCGCATTTGGGGTATACGCTGAAACCTGGCTTGCCCACGCTATTCTCCGTGCTTCATGAGGCGGGCTACCGGACTGGCCTGATTGGCAAGAACCATGTCTCGGGAGGGTTGCGCGGCTGTGACATCGAGGTTCCGCTATCCCGCCTGGAGGCGGGGAAAGGCGTGGGCCGGTTTGCCGAGGTTTGTCGTGAACTGTTTGATCAGCGCGATCCGCGCCCCTTCTTCCTCATGGTTAACTACACGGATCCCCATACCCCGTTCGAACGAGAGGTCAGTGGAGTACCGCAACAGCCGGTCAACCCCGGAGATGTTTCGCCATTTCCCTTCCAGAAATTGGATGCCCCGCGTCTCAGGGAGCGTATTGCTGGCTACTACAACAATCTGAAACGTTTCGATGTTGGTGTGGGTTGGCTACTGGAGGAGCTGGCGGCTAGCGGAAAGGCCGCCGACACCTTGGTGATATTAACCAGTGATCAGGGGCCACCCTTCGCGCGATCGAAGACGACGGTCTACGAGGCGGGGCTCAAGGTGCCACTGATCCTGCGTTGGCCGGGAAAATCGGCGCCAGGGCGGGTGATCGAAGAGTTGGTTTCCATGGTAGACCTGTTTCCCACGCTTTGCGAGATAGCGGGTGTCCAAGAGGCCTCGGACAACCTGGACGGGCGCTCTCTCGCTCCATTCTTGTCAGGCCAGCCTGCACGGTGGCGGCGCTATCTGTTCGCTGAATTTACCTCCCATGGCGTACAGAGCTTCTATCCTCGACGTAGTGTTCGGGATGAGCGCTACAAGCTGATCGTTAACCTGCTCGCGCCACGGGGAAACCCTGCGAGAAGCATGGATGGCAATGGTAGCTGGGAAGTATCGCGGGATGCCGTGTATGAAGGCACTCAGGTACGTGCTGCTTTCGACCGTTATGCGAATCCCCCGAAGGTCGAATTGTACGATCTGATGGCGGATCCCTACGAGTTCGTGGACCTCGGTGACTCCCCGGAGCTGGAAGAGGTGAGGCGGCGGTTGGCCGCGGCATTGCAGGCATGGCGGGAAAAGACGGGTGATCCGTTGTTGAACGAAACGTACTTGGCGGAAATGACCGCCCATCATGATCAATTGGTTCGCAAGGGTTCCCGGAGATACGAGGGGCTGTAGTTTTCATATGATCTCTCACGAAGACCTCTCCCCATAATACACGGGGAACTTGAGCGCGGCTGCACTAGAATAGCGTTGGCATGCCGACGCCGCTACAACAGCGGTCCCGACCGTCCGCCTTGGCGGCGTAGAGGGCGTTGTCGGCCTCCTTGGTGAGGCTGTCCAGGTCATCAGTGTCGGCGCCCAGGCTGGCGATGCCGATGCTGATGGTGACCTGGATGGCCTTGCCGTCCGGGAGTTCGATGCGCAGCTTGCGAACGGCCTCAAGCAGGCGAGCGGCGAGCGCCAAGGCCTCTTCATTGCCGGTTTCCGGCAGGGCGATGATGAACTCTTCGCCACCGAATCGACCGAGAATGTCGCTGTCTCGCAGATGTTCCCGCATGGTCAGGGCGAGCATTTTCAGCACCTGGTCGCCGACTTGATGGCCGTGGGTATCATTGACTCGCTTGAAGTGGTCGGCATCCACCATCACCACGGACCAACCACGCCCGTGGCGCTTGGCCAGTTGCAGGCCGCGGTTGGCGGCGTCAAGGAAGGCGCGCCGATTGTAGGCGCCGGTGAGCGCATCGGTGCTGGCCAGCTCCACCAGCCGTCTTTCGAAGGCCTTGCGTTCGCTGATGTCGCGAATCACGCCGACGAAGATGGCCTGGTCATCCATTTGCGTCCGCCCGACGGTGATCTCCAGTGGTATCCTGGTCCCATCCTTGCGCCGCCCCTCGATCTCCCGGCTTCCGCCCATCCTGTGAGGGGAGGCGCTGGCGGCGGTCTGAAGCCGCCGGTCGTGGATCGCGGCGTCGCGGTCGGTCATCAGGTGATTGATGGATGTGCCGGTCATCTCCTCGCCGCTATAGCCGAACAGCTTCTCCGCCGAGGGATTGTACTCCTGGATGATGCCCCGGTCGTCGGTGACGATCACCGCATCCTGGCTGGTTTCGAGAAAGGCGCGCAGACGGCGTTCGTTGGCGTGGATTTGCAGGCGTCCCTTGTGATAAAAGACCAGCAGGGCGATGAGCAGGGCCAGCACCAGTATTCCGCCCCCTTCCAGTATCAACAGCAAAGGGGAGTCGATTTGCCAGCCATCGACCGGGCGAACCGCCAATTGCCAGGCGCCGCCGGGAATGGAGATCTCGGTGATTACGGGATCGTCTTCGAAGAGTTCGGGCTGGCCCCAGAAGACCTTCCCCAAGGCGCCGGCGCGCCCGACGCCGCGCAGCGCGAAGATCATGTCGTCCAGGCCGGCTACGGAATCGATGGCTTCGAGTATGCCATTGGTGTCGATCACCATGCTCACCATGCCCCAGTATCGACCACTCTCGTCGAATACCGGGGTGCGGCTTATGAAACCCAATCCCCCCTGTACCAGTTCCACCGGGCCCGAAAGCAGGGTTTTGCGGGATTCGATGGCGCGCTGAACCGCTGGCCACTGCTCGGGATGGTCCGGGTAGTAGAGGCCGACGGCCCTCTCGTTGCCGGCGAGGGGGTAGAGATAGGTGAGGCGATTGTCCGGCGCCAGGCCCACGTTGCGGACATGATTGCCGGAGTCGTAAATGGCCTTCAGGGTTCCCTGTACCCTTTTCGAATCAAGCTCTTTCTCGGTGAGCAGATAGGCGGCGAGACCGCTGGCGAGAAAGACGTTTTCGTCAAGCGAGTTTTCCAGGCGAGCGGCCAGGTTGGCGGCATGCAGCGCCGCCTGCACCCGCTGTTTCTCCCGCAGGTTGTCCCGCTCCACCATGATGGTGAAGTGGAGCGCCAACGCCATCGCGAGAAATAGCGAGAGCGCAGCGAGCCAGATTCGCACGGGAATCCGGATGGGCGCGGATCCGGAGGATTCTTGCCGTTGTCGAGAGTTGTCTTCCATGTCAGTGCTCGCGCCAAAATCGCTTCGTTACGGACGATTCTAATCCATTTGTGAATGTTTCGCCTTGTTTCTTGCTGGGTGGACAATCATTGAGGCGCCCGTTTTGCGCCTTGGTTCGACTTGATGGGAGGCCCTATTCGGTGGGTCCAGGTCGTTGTCGAAGCGGAAACGGGGTTGCCGTCGCCACCATCGCGGGTAGAATCGTCGCCTTCCGCGGAGGCTCGGTTCAGCGGGGATGAGCGGTTACGATTGATTTCTTTCTCCATGATCAAAAAATAGAGAGTTGTCCCCATGGGTCCCATTGAGGCCGTCGCCGTCCTGTTCGGTTTCCTGTGCGTCTGGCTGACCATCAAGGAAAACATCTGGTGCTGGCCGGCGGGGCTGGTTCAGGTCAGCCTGTTCATCTATATCTTCCACGAGGTCAAGCTCTACTCCGATCTGATCCTGCATGTGATCTACGTCTTCGTGCAATTCTACGGCTGGTATCACTGGCTGCATGGCGGTCGTGGCGGCCGCGCGCTGGAGGTGACCCGCCTCGGCCCGCGCGCGGCGCTTGTCTGGCCGGCGGCGGTGGTCGGCGGCTTTCTGGTCTGGGGCTACCTGATGGCCAGCCATACCGATGCCGCCTTGCCTTACGGCGACGCCTTTACCACCGTCGCCAGCCTGGTCGCCCAGTGGCTGATGGCGCGCAAGAAGCTGGAGTCGTGGCTGTTCTGGATCGGCGTCGATGTGGTCGCCATCGGCATCTACTGGAGCAAGGGGCTCTACCTGACCAGCGGCCTCTACCTGACCTTTCTGATCATGGCCAGTGTCGGCTACTTCGTCTGGCGCGGGTCCTGGCGGGGAACGGAACCGGCGTTGCGGGCGGCATGAGCACCGGTCTCGTCCTTGGCAAGTTCGCGCCCCTGCACAAGGGCCATCAGTGGCTCATCGAGACCGCGCTGGCGGAGAACGAGCGGGTGCTGGTGATGATCTACCACGCCCCGGATGTTACCGACGTGCCGTTGCCGGTGCGCGCCGGCTGGATTCGGGAGCTCTACCCCGCGGCGGAGATCGTCGCGGCCTGGGACGGCCCGCTGGAGGTGGGCCTCACCCCCGAGATGCAGCGCATGCATGAGGCGTATATTCTCGGAAAGCTTGATGGGCGCAGCGTGGATCGCTTCTACTCCAGCGAGTTCTACGGTGACCATGTCAGCAAGGCGCTGGGCGCGGAAGATCGCCGCATCGATCAGGCCCGCGCCCGCATCCCCATCTCCGCCACCGCCATTCGCCAGGATCCCTATGCCAGGCGGGAATACCTCGACCCCCGCGTCTACCGTGACCTGATCACTCGCGTGGTCCTCGTTGGCGCCCCCGCCACCGGCAAGACGACCCTCGCCCGCGCCCTCGCCGAACGCCACGCCACCCGCTGGATGCCCGAGTATGGCCGCGAATACTGGCAGGCCCATCAGCGGCATCGCCGTCTCGCCCCGGAGCAGCTATTGGAGATCGCCGACGGCCATATCCAGCGCGAAGACCATCTGGCGCTGGAAGCCAACCGCTACCTCTTCGTCGACACCGATGCCAGCACCACCCGGCTCTTCGCCCGCTATTACCACGGCCAGGCCCTGCCGCGACTCGATCGCATGGCCGAGGCCTGCGCCCGGCGCTACGACCTCTGTTTTCTGTGCCAGGACGACATCCCCTACGACGACACCTGGGACCGCTCCGGCGAGGCCAACCGCGCGCTCTTTCAAAGCTGGATCGAGGCGGACCTCATCGAGCGAAGGGTGCCGTTCATTCGCCTGACCGGGGATTTGCGGCAGCGCATGCACCGGGTCGACCGGGTGCTGGGGGCGTTCAGCAAGTACCGATCCCTCGCCGACTGCCTGCTTGCCCCCATTGATCAAAAGCGATAGTTATCGCCAATCGCCGCATCGAGCTGGGTATGGGTTGATTCGAGAGGAGTTCCAGTAATTCCGTCTTTGTCATGGTTGAAGCCTCGCGAATCTGTCCGGTGGTGCGGGTGCGCATTGACCGATGGTTGCTGCATTTAACGCGATCGGGCGCGGCGGGGCAACAGCGTCTGCGTGTGCCTGGTTATGACCTGAGGATGCCGGATGGGGTTGGTTTGATGGGCGCCTCATGTATCCCGCGCAATCCGAAATCCCACTTTGAAGAAGTGCAGGTTGGGGCCGAGCTTGTTGCGGGAGGCGCTGCGGATGCCGCCGGCGACGTTGCCCCAGGAGCCGCCGCGCACTACCCGTTCGCGCTGGTCGTCCCGGTCATGGGCGGCGTCGTGCCGTTCCAGGCCGGTGTAGCGTTCGTCATAGGGCGAGGCGCACCACTCCCAGACGTTGCCGTGCATGTCGTGGAGTCCCCAGGGGTTCGGGTCGAAGGATTTCACCGCCAGGGTCTTGCCGCGAAACTCCCCCTTGGGGCCGCCGTCGTAGCGGAATCTTGCGTCAAAATTGGCCTGCTGGTCGGTGATGTGGCGGCCGGTATGGAAGGGCGTGAGGGTGCCGGCGCGGCAGGCGTATTCCCACTCCGCCTCGCTGGGCAGGCGGACTGACCAGCCGGTCTTGGCGTTCAGCCAGTCGCAATACTCTACCGCGCTCCAGTAGGTGATGTTGATCGCCGGGCGCTGGCCCCTTCCCCAGCCCTCGTCGGCGGGGTGGGGAAGGCGTTCGGCGCGACAGAAGGTGTCGTACATCTCGAAGGTCACGGCATGGGCGAGCAGCTGGAAGGGGGCGACCTCTACCTTGTGCTGACGCTCGGAGTCGAACCGGTAGACCTCTTCCTCCCGGGAGCCCATCAGGTATTCGCCGGCATCAATGGCGACCCAGTCCGCTTCATCGACCTGGTACAGCTCGCGGTAGTCCGGTCGCGGGGCGGCGGGCGGGCGGGTCGGCAGGGTCGCGGTGCTTTCCGGCACGCCTTCCACCGGCGCGCCGCATCGGGTGCAGTAGTTGGCCTTGGGCAGCAGCGGCTTGCAACAGGCGCGACACAGGTCGGGGCGTTGCAGGTCGACGCCGCATTGGGGGCAGAACAAGGCCTCGGGATCGGCGATCCGGCAGCCGCAGGCGGTGCATTCCATAGGGGCGATTTTCGGGAGCTTCATTCGGTTGGGCCGGAATCGCTAGCAAAAGCCGTACCCTCGGCGCGGGGAGAGTGCCCATTGGTGGCGATTTCCTGGTGCGAGCCTGCGATTTTGGGGGTTTGCGCGCAAATTGAGCGTGAACCACTCGGCGTTTTGCCCCTGCCGCCAGGGGCGAGAGGGGGGTGAAACTGTTCCCGGTGTTACCTTACGAAACAGAAAATGTTACCCAGGGTAACGTCTGCAGGGCGCCAGGCGGGGCGAGCATTACGATAACCAATTGAAAGAATGACAATCTTGCAGGGTGGTGTTGATATTGCTCCGCTTTAGCGGTTTACTAACCGGGCGACCGCGGATGCCATCGCCGCGAAGATTCGGTAATGGGGGGCAGCCCGTGCTTCTTTTGCCGAGGGCGGTTGCGCCGGCCGCTGAAGTAACTACCGATAAGTAAATACCGATAAGGGGGCGCGAGCCCGATACGACCAACGAATGTTGAGGAGATAGAAGAATGAGTGCTGACAACAACAAGCACGGCGTTTCCCGCCGCGATTTCATCAAGACCACCGGCGGTATTGCCGTCGCTAGCGCCATGCCCATGTTTTTCGTGAAAAATGCCTGGGCGGAAGGCGGCTTCCCCAATGATCCGGGCAAGGCCAAGAGTATTACCCTGGGTTTCAACGTACCCCAGACCGGCGCCTACGCCGACGAGGGCGCGGACGAACTGCGCGCCTTCAAGCTGGCGGTCAAGCATCTCAACGGCGAGGGCGACGGCGGCATGCTCAACACCTTCAAGCCCTCCAGCCTGAAGGGCAATGGCGTGCTGGGCAAGAAGGTCGAGTATGTGACCGGCGATACCCAGACCAAGTCCGACGCCGCCCGCTCCTCCGCCAAGCGCATGATCGAGAAGGACGGCGTGCTGATGATCTCCGGCGGCTCCTCCTCCGGCGTGGCGATCGCGGTGCAGTCCCTGTGCAACGAGATGGGCGTCATCTTCATGGCTGGTCTGACCCACTCCAACGACACCACCGGCAAGGACAGGCGCAAGTACGGCTTCCGTCATTTCTTCAACACCGAGATGTCCGGCGCCGCCCTGGCCCCCGTGCTCGAAAAGGAGATGGGCAATGACCGCGTCGCCTACCACCTGACCGCGGACTACACCTGGGGCTGGTCCCAGGAGGGCTCGATCAAGAAGTACACCGAAAAGCTGGGCTGGAAGACCGCGGAGGCGGTGCGCACCCCGCTGGGCGCCGGTGACTTCTCCCAGTACATCACCCCGGTGCTCAACTCCGGCGCCGACGTGCTGGTGCTCAACCACTATGGCAAGGACATGGTGAACTCCCTGACCCAGGCGGTGCAGTTCGGTCTGCGCGACAAGCAGGTCAACGGCAAGGACTTCCAGATCGTGGTGCCGCTCTATTCCCGTCTGATGGCCCAGGGCGCCGGCGAGAATGTCAAGGGCATCTACGGTTCCACCAACTGGAACTGGTCGTTGCAGGATGAGGGCTCCCAGGCCTTCGTCAAGTCCTTCGGTCAGGAGTACGGCTTTCCGCCCTCCCAGGCGGCCCATACCTGCTATGTGCAGACCCTGCTCTACGCCAACGCCTGCGAAGTGGCCGGCACCTTCAACCCCTGCGGTGTGATCGAGGCCCTCGAAGGCTTCAAGTTCGATGGGCTGGGTAACGGTCCCACCGAGTATCGCGCCGAAGACCACCAGTGCTTCAAGGATGTGCTGGTGGTGCGGGGCAACATGAACCCCACCTCCCAGTTCGATCTGCTGGAAGTGGTCCAGATCACCCCGCGCGCCCAGGTCGAGTACCCGGCCGACATGCTCGGCGGCGAACTCGGCCCCTGCAAGGCCTGATTTCGGCGCTGACAAAAACGCCGGCCTTTCGCGGTCGGCGTTTTTTTAAATGGCGTAACTACCCAGTACCTGACTCAGCACTAAGAAATAGACAGGATTAACAGGATGTTTCAGGATTAACAGGATTTTTACATTTTACTTCCTGTAAATCCTGAGAAAACCTGTTAATCCTGTCCAATTGTTTCTCTCTGCGGACAAAGAGCTGAATAGTTGCCTGGTTTTTTGATCGGTTTATCTGACTAAAGGCTGGACGTTAATGGACGCGATATTTCTACAGATCCTTAACGGCCTCGATAAGGGCGGCGCCTATGCGCTGATCGCCCTTGGGCTGACCCTGGTATTCGGGACCCTGGGCGTAGTGAACTTTGCCCACGGCGCGCTATTCATGTTGGGCGCGTTTTGCGCGGTTTCATTGAATCTTCTATTAAATTTGGAGAAGGTAGTAGTAGATCCTTCTCAGACCACCCCTTGGGGTACTCCGCTGGAGATTCGCACCCCCTACCTGCAAGAGTGGTTCGGTGATTTCGGGACATGGATGATCGATTATTCCGTTCCCCTTTCCCTGTTGCTGGTGATCCCCTTCATGCTGATGGTCGGGGTGGCCATGGAACGGGGTCTGATCAAGCACTTCTACAAGCGTACCCACGCCGACCAGATCCTGGTCACCTTCGGCCTGGCGATCGTGGTCCAGGAGATCATCAAGGCCAACTTCGGCGCCAACCCCATCCCCCAGGCGGCACCCGATATTGTGGCTGGCTCCATGGATATAGGCGCGGCGCTGGGCATGGATCCCAATACCATCGTCTATCCCTACTGGCGCATGGTCTACCTGTTCTTTGCCGCGGTGGTCATTGGCGGCGTCTTCGCCTTCCTGCATATGACCACCTTCGGCATGGTGGTGCGCGCCGGCATGCACGACCGCGAAACGGTCGGCCTGATGGGCATAGATATCGACCGGCGCTTCACCATCGTCTTCGGACTGGCGGCGGTGGTCGCCGGCATGGCGGGGGCGATGTACACGCCGACCCTGCCGCCGGACTATCACATGGGCATGGACTTTCTGGTGCTGTCGTTCGTCGTGGTGGTGGTCGGCGGCATGGGCTCATTGGGCGGTGCGGTCGCGGCGGGCTTTCTGCTCGGCATCCTGCAATCCTTTGCCTCGATGACCGAGATCAAGTCGTTTCTGCCAGGTATTGACCAGATCATCATCTATCTGGTCGCGGTTGTCATTCTGCTGGTCAGGCCGCGCGGCCTGCTGGGGCAGAAAGGCGTGATGGAGGACTGACCCGATGAGTATGGCTACTCCGAAACAAGACATGGTGACCATGGCGCTCTTTACCGCCGCGGTCCTCTCCGCCCCATTATGGCTCTCGCCGATCGGCGCGAACTATCCCGACCTGTTGCAGAAATTCGCCATCTACGGCATTTTCGCGATCGGCTTCAACATCCTGTTCGGCCTTACCGGCTATCTCTCCTTTGGCCACGCCGCCTTTCTCGGCGTCGGCTCCTACACCGCGGTATGGTCGTTCAAGCTGCTGTCCATGAACGTGATCCCGGCGGTGATCTTCGGCACATTGCTGGCCGGGCTGTTCGCGCTGGCGATCGGCTACCTGAGTCTGCGCCGCTCCGGGATCTACTTTTCCATTCTTACCCTGGCCTTCGCCCAGATGTGCTACAACCTGGCCTACTCGGTGCTGACCCCCATCACCAACGGCGAGACCGGCTTGCAGCTCGATATCGGCGATCCGCATGTGCTCGATAGCCTGTTCGGCATCGAGTACACCGGCCTGCCCTCCACCAGCCTGTTCGGCCTGCAAATGACCGGCTACTCCGGCTTCTACTTCTGCGCGGTGATCCTGATCCTCGCCTTCTTCCTGTCGTTGCGGATCTTTCGCTCCGCCTTTGGCATGAAGCTGCGGGCGATCAAATCCAACCAGACCCGCATGATGTACACCGGCTTCAACACCCGGCCCTATCTGCTTACCGCCTTCGTCATCTCCGGCATGTACGCAGGCCTGGCGGGTTCGCTGCTGGCGGTGACCGATCCCCTGGCCGGGGCCGAACGGATGCAGTGGACGGCGTCGGGCGAGGTGGTGCTGATGACCATCCTCGGCGGCGCCGGCACCCTCATCGGGCCGCTGCTCGGCGTGGGGCTCATCAAGTACTTCGAGAACATCTTCTCGGCCCTCAACGAGCAGACATTGCACGAGGTCTTCGCCTTCCTGCCTGACTGGATCGAGAACCTCACGGTAGCGATCGTCAATCCCTTCGTCGGCGAAGGCTGGCACCTGATGCTCGGCGTGCTGTTCATGGTGATCGTGATCTTCCTGCCCGGCGGGGTGATGGAGGGCATACGCCGCATCGCCGACCTGCCCCGCAAGTTCCGGCGGAAAGCGGAGAAGAGGCGTCAGGAGGCGGAGCACGCCGCCGCCCTGCGCGCCGCCGAGGAGGAGGGCTGAACCATGAGCGACTATATTCTCGACATCGACAAGGTCGACAAGACCTTCGGCGGCCTGCACGCCCTCGCCGACATCAATCTCAAGGTCGAAAAGGGCACGGTCCACGCCATCATCGGCCCCAATGGGGCGGGCAAGTCGACCCTGCTCAACGTCTGCATCGGCAAGCTGGCGCCCAATAGCGGCACGGTCAACTTCGATGGCCAGATCCTCACCGGCATGCACCCCTATCAGATCAACAAGGCGGGGGTGGTGCGGGTGTTTCAGACGCCGGAGATCTTTCCCGACCTCACCATCCTGCAGAACGTGATGGTGCCGGCCTTCGCCAAGCGTGACGGCACCTTCACCTTCAACTTCTGGAAGAGCATGAGCGCGGAGAGGAAGATCCGCCAAGAGGCGGAGCATGTGCTGGAGGATGTGGGCCTGGCGGAGCAGATGCACAACCACTCCGGCAGCATGTCCCGCGGCGACAAGCGCCGCCTGGAGATCGCCATGGCGCTGGTTCAGCATCCCAAGCTGTTGTTGCTGGACGAGCCCACCGCCGGCATGTCCCGTCACGATACCAACCGCACCATCGATCTGCTCAAGAAGATCAAGGAGCGGGGCATGACCAAGGTCATCATCGAGCACGACATGCACGTGGTCTTCAGCCTGGCCGACCGCATCAGCGTACTGGCCCAGGGCCGCATCATCGCCGAAGGGACGCCGGACGAGATCCGCGGCAATCCCAAAGTACAAGAGGCCTATCTTGGAGGCGCCGAACTATGAGCACCCAACATGTTCCTGTCGTTCCGGTGGTCAAGAGCACCGGCTCGGCCCCGGCTTTCTTCTCCTGCTGGGATATCCACGCCTACTACGGCGAGAGCTACATCGTCCAGGGCGTCAGCTTCGACGTGCGCGAAGGCGAAATCCTGGCATTGCTGGGGCGCAACGGCGCGGGCAAGACCTCGACCCTGCGTTCCATCGCCCGCATCGGCAGCCCGCTGGTGACCCATGGTGAGATCTGGCTCGACCACAAGCCGCTGCACAACATGAAGTCCCACGAGGCGGCCCAGAACGGCCTCGCCCTGGTGCCCGAGGATCGTCGTATCATCCCTGGCCTGACGGTGGAGGAGAACCTCACCCTGGCCCAGATCGCCCCCCCCATCGGCTGGTCCATCGAACGCATCTACGAACACTTCCCCCGCCTCGCCGAGCGTCGTGAACAGGAGGCCACCACCCTATCCGGCGGTGAACAGCAGATGCTCGCGGTCGCCCGCGCCCTCGCCAGAGACGTGCGCCTGCTGCTCCTCGACGAACCCTACGAGGGCCTCGCCCCGGTCATCGTCCACGAGATCGAACGCATCGTCGACAGCATCAAGGAGCTGGGCATGACCACCATCATCGTCGAGCAGAACGCCATCGCCGCCCTACGCCTCGCCGACCGCGCCATCATCCTCGACATGGGCCAGAAGGTCTTCGACGGCCTCGCCCAAGAGGTCCTCGACAACGCCGAACTGCGCCAGCAGTACCTCGCCATCTAACCCTGCCAACTCCTGGATCGCCGAGCCGAGCTCGGCTTTCCAGAACGGATCTCCCGTGGTTTCAGTTTGTCGTAAAAGCACGCATCGGTAACCGTTCACCTCCCCCTCCCTCCAGAGGGTGTCGCAAAAGCCCCTCTCCCCGCGGGAGAGGGGTTGGGGTGAGGGCGCAAGTGCCTGAAATGCCGTTGTGGCTGGACTCTTGCACCTGCCTTGTTGCGCCTTTTGCGACACCCTCCGATGGGGGAGGGGACACTTCGCTCGGCTCAGGGGGTGAACGGTTACACGAGGCATGCTTTGTTGTTACAATTCAGTCAACACGAGCCGTGCAAAAGAGTGCCGTAAAATGTCCGCGATAGCCAAAATCAGTGACCAGGCCTATCTTGAACAGGAGCGGCTGGCGGAAACCAAAAGCGAATACATCGCCGGCGAGATCTTTGCCATGACCGGGGGCTCGCCAGCCCACAATCTGATAGCGGTAAATGTCGCCGCTGAATTGAGGCGGCTGGTGAAACAGCGCCCCTGCCGCGTTTACTCCAGTGACCAGCGGGTGCGGGTAGACCAGGGCTATCTCTATCCCGATGTCAGCGTGGCATGCGGTCAGCCAGAGTATTTTGACAACGACAACCTGCTCAATCCGACGCTCATCGTCGAAGTCTTATCCCCCTCTACTGAAGATTACGACTGCGGCGGCAAGTTCGCCCGCTACCGCCGGATCCCCTCCCTCAAGGGGTACCTGCTGGTAGCCCAGGATCGCCACGCCGTCACCCACTTCCAACGCCAGGACCCGAATCACTGGCTGATGACCGAGCTGGAAGGGAGGGAAGCGGTGCTGGAGCTGCCTTGCGTTGAATGTAGCTTGCCGCTGGTCGAGATCTACGACAAGGTGTTGGGGTGAGCTGGTTGTTTGGAAGGGCTCTTCCGCGCTAGAGGGAGGAACCTGGGACAAAGACCTCCTATAACACGGCGGAGCGCGCGGCTTGGCACACCAATGCACTCCCCTGGCGGTGGGCGAGTCAAGTCTCGCGCTCCGCATTGCATCAAGGAACCCATTGATTGGGCGAGTATTCACTCGAACCTTTTCAGGGCCTCAATATCCGCCACGAATTGCCGAATGTTCTCGACCTCATCCATTTTCCGGTCATCCGGGACCAGCTCATTGGCCTTCTCCAGGTGATAAATCGCCAATTCATGGTTCGTGTCGCTATAG
>JAABSM010000070.1 GCA_011390365.1 Gammaproteobacteria bacterium | reverse complement strand
ATGATCTTTGATGGGATGCGAGGATTGAGGAATGGGTTTCGGCGGGATTGGGATTCGGCAGTTTTCTACTTTGTTTAGTCCAACAGTAATTAGGCCGACGTCGGTCCTAAAAGCTTTATGGCCGACGTCGGCATAATCCCATAAAAGCCTACTACCCACCAAAGTAAGCGCATAAATTGTGACGAACCTCGCGAATTAGCAAGATCGGCGAGTAATGTGGTACGGGATTCGGTAACTCCAGGACCCAGCCTGGATAGGTTTTCTCATGAAAGGGTGAGAATGTCAACATTAACCCCGACGTTTTTCTTGGGGTGGGAAGGCGGCGATTTATCCGATTTGCGGATGAGCCCTCGATTCGTCCACTGGTTGCGGTTGCGTCACACTCCCCCACCGGCTCAAGTTGTGATATGGTCACGCGTGCGAAGTTTTCCGCGTAATCCAAGAGCGTCCCTATGCCACTACCTGCCGCCACATCGTCCACCCGCCAGCGAGGGGTTGGTCTGTTCGCCAAGCTGATCATGATCGGCGTTATCGGGGTCTCGTCGTTATGGGGGGTGGCGGTCTATCATGCCGCCCAGACCCTGGACGAGATGTTCGCCGAGAACCGTCGACTGAAGGAGGCGGTGAGCAATCTGACCGAGGAGAGCCAGATTGGCTATGCCAAGGTGGTGGGGCGCAAATGGGTGGATGGCGGATTGCAAACCACCCTGAAGTTCGTGGAGACGGCGCGCAACGATCCCGAGAACAAGATCCGCGAGATGGCCTATACGGTCAATGGCGACGTGGTTCATTTCGACGCCCTGATCGTCACCTTCGACGAGCAGATGGTGATGGACGGGGAGAGACGGGCGATGTATATCTGGCGCCGGGTCTATGGCGAGGATACACCGCCGGAGAAGGGGTATCCCATCGAGCTGCCGGGGGAGGTACCCGCCCGCTACCGGGATCTCTTCGGCGAGCCGTCGCTGATGGACAAGCTGTTGTTGAAGGAGGACGAGGCGGAGCGCTTCTGGGACGCGATCTGGGACCTCGCCGACGATCCCGAGCGGCTCAAGCGACACGGGGTGGAGGCGATCTACGGCAACGCGGTCTACACCCGTCTGAAACCCGGCCTGATCTATATCTTCAAGATCGCCGCGAATGGCCGGCTGTCGCCGGAGGTGGTGCCGGAGCTGTGAATCGGGAAAGAGCGGTTAGCCACAGAGATACAGATCCCGCGGGGTATCTTCGATAGGTTGCCGTCGCGCCCGTGTAAGCGTCATGCCAAATTCCCGCCCTTGATGCGCCTTACTCCGGGGCAGCCCGGAATTCGCCGGGCCGGCATAGGATGTGCCGAATAAAAGGCCTAGTCGCTCGGTCGACGGCACATCCTATGCCGAACCAAAAATGATCGGCGCACCCACGAAATGAGGCGCATCGCTCCCGGAGAATGCCATGGTGGCTTAAGTTAATGACATTGGGTGGCGACCCCGTAACCAGTTCCCCCCTTTGCAAAAGGGGGGAGCGGCTCAGACGCTTCACATGAACTTCGGGGCCGGATGAGGCGTCGGTGTATTTTATCGAATCATTCAGTATCGAATCATTCAGTCTGGTCACTCGCATGGCCCGTGGTATGTGTTTTCCTGGAAATCGCCTCAGATATAGCGAACCTCCAGCACTTCGAACTCCCGGGCGCCGCCCGGCGCGTCGAAGCTGGCGACGTCGCCCTCCTCTTTGCCGATCAGGGCGCGCGCGATGGGTGAGGTGACGGAGATGAGGTTCTGCTTGATGTCCGCCTCGTCTTCGCCGACGATCTGATAGGTGAACTCTTCGCCGCTATCGGTATCGGCGACATCCACGGTGGCGCCGAAGACCACCTTGCCGTTGGCGTTGAGGCTTTTGACGTCGATGATCTGGGCGTGGGAGAGCATGCCTTCGATCTGCTTGATGCGCCCCTCGATAAAGCCCTGCTGTTCCCGGGCCGCGTGGTATTCGGCGTTCTCCTTCAGGTCGCCGTGGGCGCGCGCTTCGGAGATCGCCTGGATAACCTGGGGCCGTTTCACCGACTTGAGCTCCTTGAGCTCGGCCCGGAGCTTCTCCGCGCCATTCAGCGTCAATGGTACTTTGCTCATTCCTGCATCCTCATGGTTTTCAGCGCTAACCAACAGGCACCGGAGAAGACGCATGGACGCCCTGCCCGGCCTTCGGTAGCCGCGTTGTCGAAATAACGTAATAGAGAAATAGGCCCGCCCTGTTGGCGAAGGCGGGCGAATCGTTCGCCTTGGGAGCCGTATCTGGCGCGGGAAGATGCGCCGAATCCGTACAAGCGCGGGCAAGTATTCACGGCAACATTATGGGGATGTCGTGGCCTTAGCCGGGCCGCATTTGACCATGACCCGTCTGAAGGCTCAACCACCCCATGCCCGCAAGACCTTGCCGCGAAGGTATCAGCCGTGCAGATCCTGCAGGCAGTTCACCTCGGCGTTGGCCGCCTGCTTGAGCGCCAGGCAACCCGCCTCGGCGCCGGATATGGTAGTAGTGTAGCTTACCTTGTGCTGAAGCGCCGCCTTGCGAATCTCCGCCGAGTCCTCGATCGCCTTCTTGCCTTCGGTGGTGTTGATGATCAGGTTGAACTCGTCGTTCTTGATCATGTCGACGATGTGCGGACGCCCCTCGGCCACCTTGTTGGCGCGCTGGCATTCGATGCCATCGGCGGTGATTACCTTATGGGTGCCGCCGGTGGCGTAGAGCTCGAAGCCGAGTTCCCGCAGATCGCGGGCGATGCCGATAATGCGCCGCTTGTCCGCCTCGCGCACCGACAACAGCGCCCGCCCGGTGCGCGGCAGGGCGGTACCGCCCCCCTCCGCCGCCTTGGCGAAGGCCTCGCCGAAGGTGCTGCCGACGCCCATCACCTCGCCGGTGGATTTCATCTCCGGCCCCAGCAGGGTATCCACGCCGGGGAACTTGACGAAGGGGAAGACCGCCTCCTTGACGAAGAAGTAGTCGGGTACCACCTCGCGGGTGAATTGCTGGGCCTCCAGCGAGACACCGGCCATGCAGCGCGCCGCCACCTTGGCCAGTTGAATGCCGGTGGCCTTGGAGACGAAGGGGACGGTGCGCGAGGCGCGGGGGTTGACCTCCAGCAGGTAGATCTCGTCATCCTTGATAGCGAACTGGGTATTCATCAGCCCCACTACCTTGAGCTTGAGGGCAAGCTTTTCGATCTGCTTGCGCATGCGGTCCTGGAT
Source organism: Gammaproteobacteria bacterium (assembly GCA_011390365.1). Classification (GTDB taxonomy): domain Bacteria; phylum Pseudomonadota; class Gammaproteobacteria; order Chromatiales; family Chromatiaceae; genus SLIM01. The sequence continues at coordinate 21,040 of JAABSM010000070.1, read as the reverse complement.
CGAGATGGAGAGGGTATAGGGCGGCAGGGAACAGGCGGAGTCGCCGGAGTGGACCCCGGCCTGCTCGATATGCTCCATGATGCCGCCGATCACCACCTTGTCACCGTCGCAAATGGCGTCTATGTCCACCTCGATGGCGTCGTCAAGAAACCGATCCAGCAACACCGGCGAGTCGTTGGAGACCTTGACCGCATCGCGCATGTAGCGGCGCAGATCCTCCTCGTCGTAGACGATCTCCATGGCACGCCCGCCGAGTACGTAGGAGGGACGCACGACCAGCGGGTAGCCGATCTCCTCGGCGAGTTGGACCGCTTGTTCGGAGGCTGTGGCGGTGCGATTCGGAGGCTGCTTGAGGCCGAGCTCTTCGACCATCTTCTGAAAGCGCTCCCGATCCTCCGCCAGGTCGATGGAGTCGGGGCTGGTGCCGATGATCGGCGCGCCCGCGGCCTCCAGGGCGCGGGCCAGCTTGAGGGGGGTCTGGCCGCCGTACTGGACGATGATTCCCTTGGGGTTCTCCTTGTCGATGATCTCCAGCACATCTTCGAGGGTCAGCGGCTCGAAATAGAGGCGATCCGAGGTGTCGTAGTCGGTGGAGACGGTCTCCGGGTTGCAGTTGACCATGATCGTTTCGTAGCCGTCTTCGCGCATGGCGAAGGCGGCATGCACGCAGCAGTAGTCGAACTCGATACCCTGGCCGATGCGGTTGGGACCGCCGCCAAGGACCATGATCTTCTGGTTGTCGGTGGGCGCGGCCTCGCACTCCTCCTCATAGGTGGAGTACAGGTAGGCGGTGGAGGTGGCGAACTCGGCGGCGCAGGTATCCACCCGTTTGTACACTGGTCGTACGCCCAGTTCGCGGCGGCGCGCGCGGATCGTCGCTTCATCCACCTCCGCCAGCTTGGCGAGACGAATATCGGAAAAGCCCTTGCGCTTGAGCATGCGCAGACGATCGGCATCCAGGGCATCCAGTCCCTGCTCCGCGACCTGCTGTTCGATGCGCACCAGCTCATCGATCTGGACCAGAAACCAGGGGTCAATGTGGGTAACCTCGTGGACCTCCCGCCAGCTCCAGCCACGACGTATGGCGTCCGCCACGTACCAGATGCGTTCCGGTCCCGGCTCCCGCAGCTCCCTGCGTAGCTTGCTCTTGATCTCCTCCGGGTCCATGCCCGGCTCGAGGATCTCGTCGAGCCCATGCACGCCGGTCTCCAGGCCGCGCAGCGCCTTTTGCAGCGACTCCTGAAAGGTGCGGCCCATGGACATCACCTCGCCCACCGACTTCATCTGGGTGGTGAGGCGGTCGACCGCCTTGGGGAACTTCTCGAAGGCGAAGCGAGGGATCTTGGTGACGACGTAATCGATGGAGGGCTCGAAGGAGGCCGGTGTCGCGCCGCCGGTGATGTCGTTGCGCAGCTCATCCAGGGTGTAGCCCACCGCCAGCTTGGCCGCGACCTTGGCGATGGGGAAGCCGGTGGCCTTGGAGGCCAGCGCCGAGGAGCGGGAGACGCGGGGATTCATCTCGATGATGATCATGCGTCCGTTGTCGGGATTGATGGCGAACTGGACGTTGGAGCCGCCGGTATCCACGCCGATCTCGCGCAACACCGCCAGCGAGGCGTCGCGCATGATCTGATACTCCTTGTCGGTAAGGGTCTGGGCCGGCGCGACGGTGATCGAGTCGCCGGTATGCACCCCCATCGGATCAAAGTTCTCAATGGAACAGACGATGATGCAGTTGTCCTTGTGGTCCCGCACCACCTCCATCTCGTACTCCTTCCAGCCGAGAATGGACTCTTCGATGAGCAGCTCGGAGGTGGGCGAGAGATCCAGCCCGCGGGTGCAGATCTCCTCGAACTCCTCCCGGTTGTAGGCGATGCCGCCACCGGAGCCACCCAGGGTGAAGGAGGGGCGGATAATGGCCGGATAGCCGATCTGGGGTTGAACCTGAAACGCCTCCTCCATGCTGTGGGCGATTACGGAGCGGGGCATGTCGAGACCGATCTTGCGCATCGCCTTGCGAAACAGGTCTCGATCCTCGGCCTTGTCGATCGCCTCGCGAGAGGCGCCGATCATCTCCACGCCATACTTCTCCAGCACCCCTTCGCGCACCAGGTCCAGGGCGCAGTTGAGGGCGGTCTGGCCGCCCATGGTGGGCAGCAGGGCGTTGGGGCGCTCCCTTTCGATGATCTTGGCCACGGTCTGCCAGTTGATCGGCTCGATATAGACCCGATCGGCGGTATCCGGATCGGTCATGATGGTGGCCGGATTGGAGTTGACCAGCACGACCCGGTAGCCCTCCTCCCGCAGCGCCTTGCAGGCCTGGGCGCCGGAGTAGTCGAACTCGCAGGCCTGACCGATGATGATCGGTCCCGCGCCAATGATCAGGATGGTTTGGATATCTGTTCTTTTCGGCATTTTTCTGCTAACCGCGGGCTTGAGTGTTTCAATGAGTTCGACGAAAGATTCTGGGGATGGGCGGTGCTAACGCCGATAGGCCTCGATCAGCTCAATGAAATGGTCGAAAACCGGCGCCACGTCGTGGGGACCGGGACTCGCCTCGGGGTGTCCCTGAAAGCTGAAGGCCGGGCGATCCGTACGCTGGATACCCTGCAACGAGCCATCGAAGAGGGAGCGATGGGTCGCCTTGAGATTGGCGGGCAGGCTCTCCTCGTCCACCGCGAAGCCATGGTTCTGGCTGGAGATCATTACCGTGCCCGACGCCAGATCCTGTACCGGATGGTTGGCCCCGTGGTGGCCGAACTTCATCTTGACGGTGCGGGCGCCGCTGGCCAGTCCCAGCAGCTGATGCCCGAGACAGATACCGAATACCGGCACCCCGCGCTCGACGATCTCGCCGATCGCCTTGATGGCGTAGTCGCAGGGCTCAGGGTCGCCGGGGCCGTTGGAGAGGAAGACCCCGTCCGGCTCCATCGCCAGCACCTCCTCGGCGGGGGTCTGGGCCGGCACCACCGTCACCCGGCAGCCGCGATCGACCAGCATGCGCAGAATGTTGCGCTTGATGCCGTAATCGAAGGCGACAACGTGCCAGTTGAGATCATCCGCCTCGCCAGCGCCGTTTTCCGGTTGTCCGCCCACCAGCGACCAGGCGCCGTAGCGCCACTCATACCCCTCGGCCACACTGACTTCCCTGGCGAGATCCATCCCCTTGAGCCCCGGAAACTCCCTTGCCGCCTGCAGCGCGGCCCTCTCATCCGGCATCTCACCGGCGATGATGCAGCCGCTCTGGGCGCCGTTTTCGCGCAGGATACGGGTGAGCTTGCGGGTATCGATGTCGGCGATGGCGACGATGCCGTTCTCTACAAGATAGGCATCCAGGGACTGCTCACTACGCCAGTTGCTGGCCAGTAGCGGCAGATCGCGGATCACCAGACCCGCCGCGTGGATGCGGTCCGCCTCCCGATCCTCCGGGGTGACGCCGGTATTGCCAATATGCGGATAGGTCAGGGTGACGATCTGGCGGCTGTAGGACGGGTCGGTCAGGATCTCCTGGTATCCCGTCATGGATGTATTGAAAACCACTTCGCCGACGGTCGAGCCGTCCGCGCCGATGGAGCGACCGCGAAAGACGCTGCCATCCTCAAGAACCAATAGAGCGGGTTTAGCCAAGAATATCTCCCCTACAGACATGCGAAACGGGACAGCCCGCAAGAGGCTGCCCCGTCGTGAAAGAGATCCGGGTCACTATCGCCGGGGCGTGAGCTCGACCCTTGCACCAAATTGCGCCACATTGTACTCGGGCACGGGCTAAAATTAAACCTGCCGTACACCCTTTGCGCTTGCGGGTCGATGCCGTCCCTCAAGCGCCGTCGCTTTTGGTCTTGGCCGCGGCGCTGGCGCCGGCGTTGCTTCCGCCAGCGGAATCGGACTTGCCGCCGCTCGCCCCCTTGTCGCCGCCGCTCGCCTTGGCGTCGGACTTGCCAGCCGCGGCCTTTTCCTTGTCGCCATGCAGGTTCTTCTTGTTGCCGCTCTTGAAGTCCGTCTCATACCAGCCCCCGCCCTTGAGCCGAAAACCGGCGGCGGAAATCAGTTTTCGATACTCCGCGGCGCCGCACCGCGGGCAGACCGTGAGCGGTTCGTCGCTGATCTTCTGTATCTCCTCGTCTTCATGCCCGCAGGCGTCGCAACGATATTCATAGATCGGCATCGGATAATCCCTCGCAAAGGTAGAAGTTAAACACCGCGGCATAGATGGGGATGCGGCGATCCATTTCAAGCGGCCTATGGTGTGATGCTGGCTCAGCAGCGCCCGCAATGACTGGCAAGGATGTAACGGCGTTGAAAAAGGCCCCAACCCCCTGAAATCAAGGACGTGCCAGCACACGGAAGCGGCCGACGGACCAGCCAGCGAGGCAAGGGGCGAGGCGCCATCGCGGCAGCCCGACACCACCGCCGCTGGAGGAGTTCGAGACGCTGTGCCAGGAGCCCGGACTTCAGTCCGGCATCGCAGCCAGGGAGCCCGGATTAACGCGGCATAGGCCGGTTACTGTGAATCTACCGAGGAGTGGCAGTCCTCAAAGGACTGCCACTCCTTGGGCTGATTCATTTCCCGGGGTGGTGCATCACTCCATGACCGTTAGGCGGATAGCCCACCCGTTGATTCCGGAGGCTTCGTCCGGCGGATGCGCTGCGCGTATCTGCCCTACGGTTTGGCACGGGCGGCGCCGATGGCCAATGCGGGATCAACCGCCTTCCGCCTTGCGCCGGGCGCGTTTGCGGCGCAATTCGACCAGCGTCAGCACCAGCCCGGAGACGGCGTAGCCGAGGAACAGCAGGAACAGCACCAGCGGCGGCTGCCAGAGGATGATGGCGAAGGCGAGCATCACCACCACCAGGGCGATGAACGGCACCCGCCCGCGCGGGTCGATCTCCTTGAAGCTGTGGTAGCGAAAGTTGCTGACCATCAGCAGGCCGGAGACCAGCGTCAGGATCGCCACCGCCCAGGAGACGTTGGCCGGATCGACCTGGTAATCCGCCGCAACCCATACCGCGCCGGCGAGGATCGCCGCCGCCGACGGGCTGGGCAGGCCCTGGAAATAACGCTTGTCGGCGCTGCCGATCTGGGTGTTGAAGCGGGCCAGGCGCAGCGCCGCGGCGGCGATGTAGACAAAGGCGACGAACCAGCCCGGCTTGCCGAGGTCCTTGAGCGCCCAGACGTACATCACCAGCGCCGGCGCCAGACCGAAGGCGACCATGTCCGAGAGGCTGTCGTACTCCGCGCCGAAGGCGCTTTGCGTGTTGGTCATGCGCGCCACGCGACCGTCGAGGCCATCCAGGATCATCGCCAGGAACACCGCGATGGCGGCGGTCTCGAAGCGCCCGTCCATCGCCGCCAGAATGGCGAAAAAACCGGAAAAGAGGGCCGCGGTGGTAAACAGGTTGGGCAGCAGGTAGATGCCGCGCCGGCGGGGTTTCGTCTTCGTCTCTTCGTCGTTGGAATCCATAAACACCCGTTAGTCTTGAGTATTGTGTTACATGCTGGGGAGGGTAAAGGAGACCCGGGTTCCCTTGTCGAAATCGCTCTCCACCCAGATCCGTCCACCATGGCGCTCCACGCACTCCTTGGCCAGCACCAGCCCCATGCCGCTGGTGATCTCGCCGCGCGCGCCGATCTCCTTGACGTCCCGGTCGAGGTTGAACAGGGTCGCGAGGTTCTCCTCGGAGATGCCGCAGCCATCATCCTCCACGATGATGACCATCTCCGTATCATCCGGGCGGGCGCTGATCCGAATCGCCCCCTCTGCATCGCAGTATTTCACCGCGTTGGAGACCAGGTTACGCAGGATCGACTGGGTCATCTCGAGGTCCGCGAAGACCCGGGAATCCTCCTCCGCATCAAGGGTCCAGACGATCCCCTTGCGCTCACCGTCCACCGAGAACATGCGCGCGATATCCTCGAAGATGGGGGCCAACTCCAGCTCATCGGGACGAAAGGCGGCGAGGCCGGACTGGATGCTGGAGTAACCCAACAGGTTTTGCACCATGCTGGTGAAGTTATCCGCGGCCTGACTAAGCAGGCGCAGATTCTCCCGCAGTTCGGCGATACTCATCTGCTCGAACTGCTCTTGCATCACCCCGAGAAAGCCGTTGATGCCGCGCATGGGGATCTTGAGGTCGTGACTGAGCACCGACATGAAGCGGTCCTTGGCCTGATTGAGCTGTTCCAGCTCAATCTCCCGCTGACGCAGTTTGAGATGGGTGCCGACCCGGGCGCGCAGCTCTTCCACCTGAAACGGCTTGGTCACATAGTCGACGCCGCCGGCGCGAAAGCCCTTGACGATGCTTTCGTTGTCCGCCTTGGCGGTAATGAAGATGATCGGCACCTCGTGGGTCTCGGGATTGGACTTGAGCCTTGCGCAGACCTCGAAGCCATCCATGCCGGGCATCATGATATCAAGTAGAATCAGGTCGATCGCCTCGCCGGCAACCGCCTCCAGGGCGCTCTCGCCATCCTCGGCGAAGCGCAGTTGATAGCCTTCCGGCTCCAGAGTGCTCGCCACCACCTGCAAGTTTTCCGGAATGTCGTCGACGATGAGAATCTTCAGTTCACTACGTTCCATGGCTGACTCCGTGTTGCGAGGGGGGTTTCGGGCGATTTCCGTCGATTTTCATAATAAGGAAGTTAACATAAATTGGCCAATCTTTTCAGCGGCCGCGCAAAATTGATTCAAGTACATTCCCGCGCGGCCTTTCACTCCAGCCCGGGTCACTCAAGCAGGGAGCGGACCAGCCGCTTCAGCTCCTTGACCCGATAGGCGCCCGCCAGTTCGCCGACGCGGCGATAGAAGCTGGCGCAGGCGCCATCGGCCTCGCCGGCCGCCATCTCATGCACCTCCGCCAGACGACCGCCGCGCAGCATGGCATCGAGCTGTTCGATATCCTCGCGCGGCGGCGCCGGCAGGCTCTCGTCGGCGGCCGCCGCGCCCTGCCCGCCGCCATCATCCTGGCGGTAGCGCCATGCCACGCCGCAGCGCTGGGCCATTTCGTCGAACAGCTCGTCGAGGTCCACCGGCTTCTCGATGAAGCTATCGCACCCCGCCTCCAGGCACGCCTCCCGCTCCTCCTGAAAGACCGACGCCGAGACGCCGAGGATCACCGCCTGCCGCATGTGCGGGAGCTTGCGCAGCTCCTGGGTGCAGACATTGCCGTCCATGCCGGGCATCACATGGTCCATCAGCACCAGTTTCGGCGAGCGGGTCTGGCAGATATCCAGGGCCTTCTGGCCGTTCATCGCCTCCAGCACCGTGAAACCGAGCGGCTCCAGGGTATCGCGCAGGAAGGCGAGATTGGTCTCGTTGTCATCGACGATCAGGATATCGAACGGCTCGCTGGTATAGCCGGTGACCAGTCTTCTCTCTTCGGCGCGCGACGCGCCGCCCGGGCCTTCTTCATGGGAGTAGGCGCCGACCGGGATCTCGAAGCGGAACAGGCTCCCCTTGCCCAGCTCACTGCTCACCTCCAGCCGCCCCTTCATCATCTCCACCAGTCGCTGGGTAATCGGCAGGCCGAGGCCGGTCCCCTCCTGAAAGCTCTGATCCCCGACCTGCCGGAAAGGTTCGAAGATATGGCTGATATCCTCATCGGCGATGCCGCGCCCGGTATCTTCGATGGCGCACTGGAGCCGCCCCTCGCCCCACTCCACGGAAAAGGTGACGCGGCCCTGTTCGGTGAATTTGATGGCGTTGCCGATGAGATTAAAGAGGATCTGACGCAGGCGTTTTTCGTCCAGACGGATCCGCTGGGGGAGCGCGTCATCCGCCACCACCTCGAAGACGATGCGCTTCTCCTGGGCGCGCAACCGGAAGATGCCGGCCATGTCCTCCAGAAAGTCGCGGATCTTGCAGTCCCCCTCCAGCAACTCCATGCGCCCGGCCTCGATCTTGGACAGGTCCAGGATGTCGTTGAGCAGGGTCAGCAGGTGCTGGCCGCTGGCCTCGATGGTGCGCGCCTTGGCGCGCTGCTTGTCGGTCAGCTCGGCGTCCTGCTGCAGCAACTGCGCATACCCGAGGATGCCGTTCAGGGGCGTGCGCAGCTCGTGACTCATGCTGGCGAGAAAGGTGCTCTTGGCGGAGTTGGCCGCCTCCGCCGCCTCCTTCGCCGCGCGCAGCGCCTCGTCGGTGACATCCCGCTCCAGCACCGACCCCACCCAGCGCGCCAGCAGGCGGATGAACTCCACGTCGGTTTCACCGAAACCTGGCAGATGGGGTTCGCGGGAGGCGAACACTACCGTGCCGTAGATCTCGCCGCGCACCCACAGCGGGCAGCCGATCAGGGATTGCCAATCGAACATCTGCCGCATGTCGCTGGTGAGCACCCCGCCGCCGGCCTGAAAATCATCCACCGCGACCACGTCCCGGGCGCGCAGCAGCAATTGGCAGCAGGCGGAATCCGACGCCACCGGCTCGCCGGCGCGGAGCATCGAACCCTGGGCCGCGTCGATCTCCTGGATGATGCGCACCCGATCCTCCTGAAGACGCCCGACAAAGCCCACCGCCATCTCCAGATGGCGGGCGCCCAGCTCCAGCACCGACTTGAGCTGGGTCGTGGTATCCAGATGGGACATGGAGGCGATGTCGTTGAGGCCGCGCAGGCGGGACTGCTGACGCAGCAGGTCCTCCTGCACCCGCTTGTGGTCGGTGAGATCGTAGCCCGCCACCGTGACCCCTTCGATGGCGCCGTCGCCGGCCGCGCGAATCGGACGAAATCGGTATTCCACGTAACGCTTGCCGCCGCCCCAGTCGCTCCACTTGGCGATACTGAAGTGCTCGCCGCGCAGGGCGCGGCGATAATGCTCGCGCCACTCCTGCTTGGCCAGCAACGGGTGATTGGGCGAGTAGTCCTGGATCTCGGCGGCGGAATCCTCGTCGCCCTCGCCGAAGGCCTCGATAAAACGGGAGTTGGCGGCGATCAGCTGAATCTCCCGATCGACGGACCAGATCAGACTGTCGGAGTTCTCCAGCAGCGCCAGCAGGTTGGCCTGCTGGCTCTGCAGCGCCTTCTGGGTCTGCTTGACCAGGGTGACATCCTGAACACCGAGGATGCGATAGAGGGGACGCCCGCCGGGATCCTTGACCAGCACCGAATCCACCAGCACCGGAAATTCACTGCCGTCCTTGCGCACATGCAGCGCCTCGAAGACGTGGTGGCCCAGGTCATCGATGGCCTGATAGTTCTCGCGCAGGCGCTGCGCCTCGGCGGGGGCGAACATCTTCTCGATGGAGACCTCCTTGAGGCTCTCCCTGGCCCAGCCGTGCATGCGCGCGAAGGCGGGATTGACCACCTCCAGCCTGTCGCTGAGGCCATCGGAGATGGCCACCCCCCATTCGGCGTTTTCGAAGACCTGTTTCCAGCGATAGAGGTCGGCCTCGGCGCGCTTGCGCTCGGTGATGTCCTGGACCGTGCCGGAGAGGCGCACCAGCAGATTGTCGCGATTGAACAGGGGGCGTCCCAGTTCGTGCAGCCAGCGCACCTCGCCGTCGTGGCGGACGATGCGATACTCCATGTCGACGGTCGCGCCCTGGCTCGCCGCCAGGCGTTGACTCTCCAGCACGGAACGGTAGTCATCGGGGTGAATCGCCTCCAGATAGTGTTGAAAGCGCCGTTCCCCCTGTTCCCGCCAGCCGAAGATGCGTTGCGTCTCCGGTGACCAGATCAGGCTGTCGTCGAGCAGGTTGCGCTCCCAACTGCCCAGCCTCGCGATCTGTTGCGCCCGCTCCAGGTGGCGCTGGCTCTCCTCCAGCGCCTGCTGCTGCACCTTGAGTTCGCTGATATCCACCATGAAGCCGGAGACCCCCTCCAGCTGTCCGCGGCGATCCCGGGTCACCCGGACGATATCGCGAAACCACACCGGGTTGCCGAAGTGGTCGAGCATGCGGTATTCGAACTCGTGGTCGCGCCCCGCCTCCATCTCCTCCTGACCGAAGGAGACCGCCCGCTGCCGATCCTCGGGGTGGATATGGGCGCTCCAGAAATCCATTCGCGACCAGTCGCTGATGGGGTAGCCGAGGATCGTCTCGGCGTGGGGCGAGACATAGGCGAACTCGCCGCTCTCCAGGTCCAGCTCCCAGGCGATGGCGTTAACGTTTTCCACCAGCGAGCGAAAGCGCGCCTCGCTGATGCGCAGCGCCGCCTCCGCCTCGCGCCGCTTGGTGACGTCGGTAAAGGTGGAGACCACCGCCGTCGCCCCCTTTTCGTGATCGACGAAGATCGGGTTGGAGTTGACCGAGATCCAGGCGATCTTGCCGTCGGGACGTTGCACGCCCATCTTGATCTCATGCTGGGGCTCGCCCGTCGCCAGCGCCACCATCGACGGCAGGGTGTCCGCGGGGAAGGGACGCCCGTCCTCGTGCAGGATGCGCCAGTGGGGGTCGTTGAGGCCGCGTCCCTGCAGCGCCTCTTCCTGAACCCCGAGGATGCGTTGCGCGGAGCGGTTACTGGCGATCACCTCGCCCTCCCCATCCTGCACCAGCACCCCCTCCGACATGGAGGCGATCACCGAGCGATAGCGCGCCTCGCTCTCCTCCGATTCCTTCTCCGCCCGCTTGCGTTCGGTGACGTCGATCCAGGTCCCCAGCAGCTCCTTGGGCTCGCCGTTGTCGTCGCGAATCATCCGCAGCTGGTCGCGCACCCAGCGCCAGACGCCACGCCGATGCAGATAGCGATACTCGATCTGGCAGGTGCCGGACTCGGGAAACGGGTGCAGCTTGGCGAACACCTGCAAGCGATCCTGGGGGTGGATGAGGTCGGCCCAGAAATAGGGGCTGCCGGTATATTCGTTGCCGTCATAGCCGGTCTGTTGCGCGACATTGCCGCTGATGAAGGTGGTGCCGAACGGCGGCATCGGCTCGCAGGTGTAGATCACCGCCGGGTTTTGCTGAATCAGGAACTCGAAGCGGTTCTTGAGGGAGACCAGCCGCTGCTCCAGACCGATGCGCATGCGCATGTCGGTGATGAAGGCAAAGGCCCCTTCCAGCTCGCCGTCCGGCCTGCGCAGGGTGGTGGCGTGAAACAGGGTGGGGATGTTGCGACCGCTCTTGTGGCGCAATGAGATCTCGTAGGTGCGGTGACGGGTCTTCTCGATCTGGGCGGTCTGGGCCTGGAGGATGGCGCGATTGCTCTCGTCAACGAACTCCAGCGGCGCTTGGCCGAGGATCTCTTCCCGCTCGTAACCCAGCAGCGCGCACAGCGCCCGGTTGACATTGACCGTCTTGCGCGCGGCGTCGATCAGCCAGAACCCCTCGGTGGTGCTCTCGAGAATGGCGCGGTGGCGCTCCTCGCTGAGGCGCAAGGCGTCCTGGGTCGCCTTGTGCTCGGTGTTGTCGACCAGCGTCCCCACCAGCCGCACCGGGTGGCCCTGGCGATCCCATACCGCCTGGGCGCGCAGCCGAATCCACAGATAGTCGCCGCTCTTCGGCTGCACCCTGAGCAACATGTCGCAACGCTCGATGCCGCGGGTCAGATAGGCCTCGAAGGTCTGATCGACGATCACGCGGTCATCCGGGTGCAGGCGGGAGAAGAACTCGTCCGGATCGTCTCCGATCTCCTCGTCTTCGAAACCGAGCATGCTCTTCCAGGCCGGCGAGAAGTAGACCTGATCCTTGCCCAGATCCCAGTCCCAGATACCGGCGTTCGCCGCCCGTATGGCGAGATCGTAGCGCTCCTCGCTCTTCATGAGGTGCTTTTGAACCAGATCGCACTCGTTGCAGTTCGCCACATCACCGTCCACTTCCGGGTCACGCAGGCACTTCACCAGAATCTTCTTGCGACTGTCCTGCCGAGCCAGCTTGGCGAGACGCCCCTCGACGCGTCGCAGCGCCGACGCAACCTCGTCGTCCGCCCCGGCAGCGGCCAACGCCTCGCGGATCGTCTCAATGTCGATGTCACTCATGCCCTACCGCTCCGCGTTCATTGCCTTCACCGCGACCCGCCTCATCAATCTGCTTCATGCCCCATTCTCGCCCATAGCCTACCCCAAGCCAAGCCGGCGGAGAAGAAGCCCGTCCGCCCCGCCCCCCGGCCGCGCCAGGCGAAGGCTCCTCCGCCGGTGCTCATCCGCTCGCCCAAACCCGCGGATGCATCTCGGCTACCAAGTCATTTTAGCTATCTCAGTCAGACACTTATCGCGGCGCGACTGGGATAATCGGTGAAGCCGGCCGGAATGACGCTCAAGGCCACTCGTCGTAACCCGGAATAGGCCTTATACTCTCCACCTGCCTGGCGATGGAGCGCGCTCCCATTCCGCTGAAGACTTGGCGCGACTGTAACAGAATCAAGACAAGGCCTGCCCAATGAAGAGATCCTACATCCCGCCCCTGCTCGGATTGCTGACGTTGCTGTCGCCCCTCGCCGGCATGGCGCAAGAAGCCCCTCTCGCCGACCAGCTTCGGCGACTCGCCCAGCAACACCAATTCGTTCTCAAGGGCGCCGAACACACCGACGACGCCCCCGAGTCGGATGCCAGCGGCCCCTTGCCGGAGCGCCTCAAGCGCATGCTGCACGGCTTCAACTTCATCCTCATCAACCCGCCCAACGGCAAGGTCGAACGGCTCATCATCCTCGGTCGCAAGGGCGACCCGCCGCCGCCTCCGGTGTCGCAAACGGAATTCGAAGACCAGGGCAGTGACGGCATCGTACTGGAAACCGGCGGTGATCAACGCCGCTCCACGGTGCAGGCGACGCTGGTCGGCCACAACGGCGATCTGATCGAGGCGGAGTTGCTGGTGGACACGGGGGCGACATCGGTGGTGCTGCCCAGCAGCATGATCGCGCGTCTGGGGATGGAGGAGGAGCTCCTGCAACCGCGGGATATCCGCACCGCCAACGGCGTGGTGCAGGGTCGTGTCGGCCGCCTGCGCGCGATGCGCCTGGCCGACGAGGAGATCGGCAATATCGAGGTGGCCTTTATCGATGATGCCGCGATCGGTAACATGGCCTTGCTCGGCATGAATGTCCTCGGTCGTTACAAGATCGTGCTCGACGAAGACGCCAAGACACTGACCCTGCTCCCGCGCAAATCGCGGGAGGGAGACAAGCAACCCTGAAGAACCGGCGCGCGGGGGAGACGCGCCGCCCCGTCATCAGGTACAATGCAATACTGATTATTGCCCCAACATGGGGTGCAGCGATTCCCGCGGACCTTACCGCGCAGGCTGGTCACAACAGAATTTCCAAAAGCAGGAGCCCGGTTTATGGCCAACAAACCCGATATCGACCCCCAGGAGACAGAGGAGTGGCTCGACGCCCTTGACGGCGTGCTTGAGCACGAAGGGGTCGAACGCGCCCATTACATTCTGGAGCGTCTGATCGACAAGGCCCGGCGCTCGGGGGCGTATCTGCCCTTCAGCGCCAACACCGCCTATGTGAACACCATCCCGGTGACCAAGCAGGAGCCCTTCCCCGGCGACCAGGCGATGGAGCGGCGCATCCGCTCCTTTATCCGCTGGAACGCGATGGCGATGGTGGTGCAGGCGAATCGCATGTCCACCGAACTAGGCGGGCACATCTCCAGCTTTGCGTCGATTGCCACCCTGTTCGATGTCGCCTTCAACCACTTCCTGCGCGCCCCCAATGACGAGCAGGACGGCGACCTGGTCTTCTTTCAGGGCCACTCCGCCCCCGGCATCTACGCCCGCGCCTATCTGGAGGGCCGCATCGACGAGGAGCAGATGTACGGCTTCCGCCAGGAGAGCGAAGGCGGCGGCCTGTCGTCCTACCCCCATCCCTGGCTGATGCCCAACTTCTGGCAGTTCCCCACCGTCTCCATGGGCCTCGGGCCGCTGATGGCGATCTACCAGGCCCGCTTCATGCGCTATCTGCATGACCGGGAGATCGTCAACACCGCCAAGCGCAAGGTGTGGGCCTATCTCGGCGACGGCGAGATGGACGAGCCGGAATCCCTGGGGGCGATCTCGCTGGCGGGTCGCGAACGCCTCGACAACCTGGTGTTCGTGGTCAACTGCAACCTCCAACGCCTCGATGGCCCGGTGCGCGGCAACGGCAAGATCATCCAGGAGCTGGAAGGGGTCTTCCGCGGCGCCGGCTGGAACGTGATCAAGGTGATCTGGGGCAGCTACTGGGATCCGCTCCTCGCCCGCGACAAGAAGGGGCTGCTGCTCAAGCGCATGGAAGAGGTGGTCGACGGCGATTACCAGGCCTACAAGGCCAAGGACGGCGCCTACGTCCGCGAACACTTCTTCGGCAAGTACCCGGAGCTGGCGGAGATGGTCGCCAACATGAGCGACGAGGATATCTGGCGTCTCAACCGCGGCGGCCACGACCCGATCAAGGTCTACGCCGCCTATGCCCGGGCCATGGCGCATCGCGGCCAGCCGACGGTGATCCTGGCCAAGACGGTCAAGGGCTACGGCATGGGCGTGGCCGGCGAAGGTCAGAACATCACCCATCAACAGAAAAAGATGGGCGAGGCCGCATTGCGCGCCTTCCGCGACCGCTTCAACATCCCCATTCCAGAGGAGAAGATCGCCGCCGCCCCCTTCTACAAGCCGGCGGAGGATTCGCCGGAGCTTCAGTACATGAAGGAGCGGCGGGAGGCCCTTGGCGGTTACCTGCCGCAACGCCGGCGCAAGGCCGAGCCCTTGCCGGTGCCGGGGCTGGCGGCCTTCAAGCAGATCACCGACGGCAGCGGCGATCGCGACCAGTCCACCACCATGGCCTTCGTGCGCATGCTCAACGCCCTGATCAAGGACAAATCGATCGGCCGCTACGTGGTGCCCATCGTCCCCGACGAATCCCGCACCTTCGGCATGGAGGGAATGTTCCGCCAGCTCGGCATCTACTCCTCGGTGGGTCAGCTCTATCGCCCCCAGGACGCGGATGAGCTGATGTACTACCGCGAGGACAAGAAGGGGCAGATCATTCAGGAAGGGATCAACGAGGCTGGGGCCATGTCGTCCTGGATCGCCGCCGCCACCGCCTACAGCAACCACGGCCAGAGCATGATCCCCTTCTACATCTATTATTCGATGTTCGGCTTTCAGCGCGTCGGCGACCTCGCCTGGGCCGCCGGCGACATGCGCGCCCGCGGCTTTCTCATCGGCGGCACCGCCGGCCGCACCACCCTCTCCGGCGAGGGGCTGCAACACCAGGACGGCCACAGCCACCTGGCCGCCGCCACCATCCCCAACTGCATCTCCTACGACCCCACCTACGCCTACGAGCTGGCGGTGATCGTCCAGGACGGCATGCGTCGCATGGTCCAGGAGCAGGAGGATGTCTACTACTACATCACGGTGATGAACGAAAACTACGTCCAGCCACCCATGCCTGAAGGCGTCGAGGAGGGCATCCTGCGCGGTATCTATCGCCTGCGCGAGGGTGCTAAAGATGCCATCAAGGTCCAGCTGCTGGGCAGCGGCACGATCCTGCGCGAGGTCGAGGCCGCCGCCGAATTGCTCGAAGCCGACTACGGCGTCTCCGCCGATGTCTGGAGCGTCACCAGCTTCAACGAACTGCGCCGCGACGGCATCGACGTGGAGCGCTGGAACCGTCTCCACCCCGAGGAGGAACCACGCACGCCCTATGTTGCAAAGGTACTGAACGAAACCGACGGCCCCATCGTCGCCTCCACCGATTACATGCGCGCCTATGGCGACCAGATCCGCCCCTACCTCCGCGCCGACTATACGGTGCTGGGCACCGACGGCTTCGGTCGCTCCGACCTGCGCAGCCAGTTGCGCAAGTTCTTCGAGGTGGACCGCTATCAGGTGGCGGTGGCCGCGCTACATGCGCTGGCCGAACAGGGCAAGGTGGAGAAGCGTCTGGTCAGACAGGCCATCGACGACTTCCGCATCGACCCCGACAAACCCAACCCGGTGACGGTCTGAGGGAGGAACCAAGATGGCGAAAGAACAGAAGGTAACGGTTCCCGACATCGGCGACTTCTCCGGCGTCGAGGTGATCGAGGTCCTGGTCAACCCCGGCGACCAGGTCGAGAAAGAGGGCTCGCTGGTCACCCTGGAGAGCGACAAGGCGGCGATGGAGATCCCCTCCCCCTACGCCGGCACGGTCAAGTCCATCGAGCTCAAGGTGGGGGACAAGGTGAGCGAGGGCGATCTGATCCTCGTCATGGAGACCGAGGAGAAGATTGAAGGAAAGAAGGAAGAATCGAGAAGCCAGGATGGACCACCGCCGGCGGAGAACACCAGGTCCGAAAAGCCGCCGGCCTCGGAGGAGCCCCCCGCGCGCCTGCCCGGCGACAAGGAGCACGCCCAGCCGCCGGTGCCCGACCACCCCCTTGATGCCATGCTCTCCCACCGCGGCCACGCCAGCCCCTCGGTACGCCGTTTCGCCCGCGAACTGGGCGTGGATGTGCTGCAAGTAAAAGGCTCGGGACGCAAGGGCCGCGTCACCAGAGAAGACGTGCAAAGCCATATCAAGCGCATCCTCGCCGGCGGCGAATCCCGCCAGACCTCCGGCCCGCTGCGCCTGCCCGCCCTGCCCGAGGTGGACTTCGCCGCCTACGGCGAGGTGGAGAGCCAACCCCTGAGCCGCATCAAGAGACTCAGCGGCAGCCACCTGCAAGGGTGCTGGCTCAACATCCCCCACGTCACCCAGTTCGACGAGGCGGATATCAGCGAGCTGGAAGAGTTCCGCAAGTCCCTCAAGGACGAAGCACTGAAACAGGAGATCCGCCTCACCCCCATGCCCTTTATCATGAAGGCCTGCGTGGCGGCGCTCAAGGCGATGCCTGACTTCAACAGCTCCCTCGATTCCGATGGCGAGAACCTGATCATCAAGCACTACTACCACCTCGGCGTCGCCGTCGACACCCCCAAGGGGCTGGTGGTGCCGGTGATCCGCGACGTCGACCAGAAGAGCGTCTATGATCTCGCCAAAGAACTGGGCGAGATCAGCGACAAGGCGCGCAAGGGCAAGCTCACCCCCGAAGACATGCGCGGCGGGACCTTTACGATTTCCAGCCTCGGCGGCATCGGCGGCAGCGGCTTCACGCCCATCGTCAACGCCCCCGAAGTCGCCATCCTCGGCCTGTCGAGATCGAAGATGCAACCGGTGTGGAACGGCAAGGAGTTCGAACCCCGCCTCATCCTCCCCTTCTCCGTCAGCTATGATCATAGAGTCATCGACGGCGCCCAGGGCGTGCGCTTCACCACCCTCCTCGGCAAGCTGCTGGGGGATATTCGGCGGCTGATGTTGTAGTATTGCGAGATAATGAATGGAGGTCGAGGCTTCAGCCGGTCTGTAATGGACAGGATTAACAGGATTTCTCAGGATGGACAGGATTTTCTTTCTGAGCTGGTTCCCACGTGCCGCGGGCAGGACCCATCCGGGACGCGCCGCGTCCCCAGCGGAGCACTGAAACTGCATGGGGGACGTTCTTGCGCTGGTTCCCACGCGCCGCGTGGGAACCTCTACCCGGCGCGCTGCGCCTTCCTGAGTCCTGAAATTTACATCTGGTTCCCTCGCTCCGCGGGCAGGAACCCCTCCCGGGACGCTCTGCGTCCCCAGCGGAGCATTGAGACTGCACGGGGGTTGCTTGCGACCACCGCGAAACTAGGCTCAGCAAATCAACACTGAGAACCAAATAGTATTGCCATGCCCAACACCCAACAAATCAACCTCCCCAACATCGGCGACTTCGCCGAAGTCGACGTCATCGAAGTACTGGTCGAGCCAGGCCAGTCGATCAACGAAGGCGACTCCCTCATCACCCTAGAGAGCGACAAGGCGGCGATGGAGATCCCCTCCCCCGCCTCCGGCACCGTGGCCGAAGTGCTAATCAAGGTCGGTGACAAGGTCTCCGAAGGCACGCCGCTGATCAACCTTAGCGGCGCGAAGGCCGCGGACGCCCCCTCCGAGCAACCCTCCTCGACCCAAGCACCAAACGAAGCGACCACCCAGCCCGCAACCGGCGACTCCCGCATCGACCTCCACGCCGAGGTGCTGGTCCTGGGCGCCGGCCCCGGCGGCTACACCGCCGCCTTCCGCGCCGCCGACCTGGGCAAGCAGGTGGTGCTGGTGGAGCGACACGCCACCCTCGGCGGTGTCTGCCTCAACGTCGGCTGCATCCCCTCCAAGGCCCTGCTCCACGCCGCGGCGATCCTCGACGAAACAAAAGAGATGGCCCACATGGGCATCAAATTCGCCGAACCCGAGATCGACCTCGACCAACTGCGCGCCAATAAGGACAAGGTGGTGAGCCGCCTCACCGGCGGCCTCAAACAACTGGCCAAGCAGCGCAAGGTACAGGTCGTGCAGGGAACCGCGCGCTTCGAGTCCCCCAAGACCCTGCGCGTCGAAACCGCCGACGGCGTCACCACCATCGGCTTCGACCACTGCATCATCGCCTGCGGCTCGCGCCCGGTGAAGATCCCCAGCTTCCCCAACGACGACCCGCGTCTGATCAACTCCACCGGCGCCCTCAAGCTCGAAGAGATCCCCCAACGCATGCTGGTCATCGGCGGCGGCATCATCGGCCTGGAGATGGCCACCGTCTACTCCGCCCTGGGCAGCCAGATCGACATCGTCGAGCTTCAGCCCAGCCTGATCCCCGGCTGCGACAAGGACCTGGTCAAGCCCCTGGAAAACCGCATCAAGAAGCGCTACCAAAACATCATGACCAGTACCAAGGTCACCAGCATCGTCGCCGCCAAGGAGGGCCTAAAGGTCAGCTTCGAAGGCAAAAAGGCCCCCGAAGAACCGCAACTCTACGACAAGGTGCTGGTCGCCGTGGGCCGCGCGCCCAACGGCAACCTCATCGACGCCGCCCGCGCCGGCGTGCAGATCGACGAGCGGGGATTCATCCCGGTCGACAAACAGATGCGCACCAACGTCCCCCACATCTTCGCCATCGGCGACGTGGTGGGCCAGCCCATGCTCGCCCACAAGGCCACCCACGAGGCCAAGACCGCCGCCGAGGTGATCGCCGGCCACAAGGTCAAGTTCGACGCCCTCACCATCCCCTCGGTCGCCTACACCGACCCCGAAGTGGCCTGGATGGGCCTCACCGAGACCCAGGCCAAGGCCGAAGGCATTGCCTATGAAAAGGCCGTCTTCCCCTGGGCCGCCTCCGGTCGCGCCCTTGGCGTAGGCCGCGACGAAGGCTTCACCAAGCTGCTCTTTGATCCGGAAACCAAACGGGTCCTGGGCGCGGGTATCACCGGCGTCAACGCCGGCGAACTCATCGGCGAAACCGTCCTCGCCCTGGAGATGGGCGCGGACCTGGCCGACATCGGCCTAACCATCCACCCCCACCCCACCCTCAACGAAACCATCGGCATGGCCGCCGAGATGGGGGAAGGCAGCATCACCGACCTGTTGCCGCCGAAGAAGAGGAAGTAAAAAATAGCTACGAGCTTCCAGCCGCTAGAAGCTAACGGTCATGGAGTGATGCACCACCCCGGGAAATGAATCAGCCCAAGGAGTGGCAGTCCTTTGAGGACTGCCACTCCTCGGTAGATTCACAGTAATACAGCCGCGCCAAAGAAACGGAAACGTCGGAGGTCAACACCTTACCATGAAAGATCATCATACAGGCTGGTTCCCACGCGCCGCGTGGGAACCGTATTTGGCGCGCTGCGCCAAGCCCCCTAACCGATTGAATCGATAAACCCTTTTACTCCAGTGGCGTCAGACCCTTGCATGAGAGTTACCATGAAAGATCATACGGGTATCGCGCACACCTCCCCCTACTTGGCTATCGTCAGAAGTTACTCCCCGACCTGACCAGACCAGACCAGACCCACACTACCGCAGCGTATAGAACGCCGCCTATCTTCTAACCCCCTAATTCCTATTTTGTAATAATGACCCAACAAATCCTCTGCGAACACAAACCCTCCCCCGCCAAACTGGAGATCCTCGGCGTCTACGACTGGCCGATCTGGGAAAAGGAGATCTCCGAATTCCCCTGGAGCTACGACGTGGAAGAGACCTGCTACATCACCCGCGGCCAGTTCATCGTCACCCCCGACGGCGGCGAACCCCAGGAATTCAAGCGCGGCGACTTCATCACCTTCCCCGCCGGCCTCTCCTGCACCTGGAAGATCCTCAAACCCGTGGAAAAACATTACCGTTTCGGCTAGTGCAGCACCCGCCAAATAAGCAATAAAACTATTTATATAAAAATCAATGCCCTGTGCTCCGCATTATTCATTGTCACTTGGCGGGTGCTGCACTAGTTCATTTTAATGAATGCAAAACCTATGTATCTTGATGCATATATATACAATGCTTATATATTTCACCCATCGAGAAAAAATAGGTGCTGCACTAGCGCCCAAGGGCGTTTTCCCCTACAATTGCGCCTTCCCCAGGAGAGGTACCGAAGTGGCCATAACGGCGCGGACTCGAAATCCGTTGGGGGAGCAATCCCCACGTGGGTTCGAATCCCACCCTCTCCGCCATTCATTCCCCAGGTAGTCTCGCAACCTGCCGCCCGCCTTATTCCAAAACACTAACGGTAGAAATGCCCAAGCACCCGCAAAGGTTGCGCACTGTGAGACGACATCCGCGCCATGTTGTGGGAGCGGTTTGCAACCGCGAGTACCGAACTGTATGAAAGCCCCATAGTCGCGGATGCAATCCGATCCCACGGGCAGGATGGTTGCATTCTCCATGGTGGTGCGTTGAATCTTGAACGCCAGTCTAACCCGGCCACTCTCACAGCCCCACTTAAGTTTTCCAGCTATTACCAACCCCCAAATCCTCCCATGAAGGCACGGAGCCGAGCGAGAAATCGCCTAATCTCCGTACCCCCGAGACAAACCATACGGCGACTTTGGCGTAGCGCGATTCGTCGTCACCGCGCCACAATCGGAATAGCTCACTACAGGACACCCATATTTTAGCAACCGAAGGCCGCGCGAGCATTCACTGACTGGGGGCGAGTGAGCAAGATATGGGTGTCCTACAGGAGCTTTCTCAGAGCATTCAGCACATCCCCGTGGGAATGGTTTGCAACAGCGAACCCCCGATCCATCGCCGGTCGCGGATTATACCCACGACAGGAAGGCTTTATGCCGCAAGCCTCTATCTTATGTTCCAA
>JAABSM010000006.1 GCA_011390365.1 Gammaproteobacteria bacterium | reverse complement strand
GATGAACCGCAGTTATGACGATCAATACCGGGTCAAACATTGTGTTCCCCGCAGGCGCGGGGATGAACCGTCGAGAAATTTATTTTCGGCATGTCGGATGTGGTGTTCCCCGCAGGCGCGGGGATGAACCGGCGTCCGGGTGTTCCGGGTCGAACTGGACGGGGTGTTCCCCGCAGGCGCGGGGATGAACCGGAGATTGGTTTCGTTGCCGTCCTCGTCCAGTACGTGTTCCCCGCAGGCGCGGGGATGAACCGCTGGGTGTTTCTCGGCCATCATGTCACCTTCAGTGTTCCCCGCAGGCGCGGGGATGAACCGCAGCAATTGGCCGTTAATGGTGACGGACATAGGTGTTCCCCGCAGGCGCGGGGATGAACCGCGCATAGGAAACTTTCGGTTGGGTCTTGACCGGTGTTCCCCGCAGGCGCGGGGATGAACCGTATACCCGAACTGCTTTTTGTTTCTGTTCGAAGTGTTCCCCGCAGGCGCGGGGATGAACCGGTAACCAACCTCGACAAACGCACAGGGGAACGAGTGTTCCCCGCAGGCGCGGGGATGAACCGCACTCCTTACCCTCCCCCATACCTCACCTTCCGTGTTCCCCGCAGGCGCGGGGATGAACCGGATTTGTCCGCATCGATAATGATTAAATGCGAGTGTTCCCCGCAGGCGCGGGGATGAACCGCTGGCCTATATTGTCTCTACCGTCAACAACAAGTGTTCCCCGCAGGCGCGGGGATGAACCGAGTGGGAAGCGTTAACGAAAATGTCATTGGAAGTGTTCCCCGCAGGCGCGGGGATGAACCGACCGTCAAGGCCCGTATAGTATTTGCGATGCGGTGTTCCCCGCAGGCGCGGGGATGAACCGGCCTGAATCATATACCAGATCCATGGAGAGGCGTGTTCCCCGCAGGCGCGGGGATGAACCGGATCAGCGCACGCTTTGGACGATCACCTACCCGTGTTCCCCGCAGGCGCGGGGATGAACCGGATCACACGGAGAGGCGGAGCCGGACATGGTTGTGTTCCCCGCAGGCGCGGGGATGAACCGTTTGCGTAGTTGCCCGCTAGTCGAAAGAATCGGTGTTCCCCGCAGGCGCGGGGATGAACCGGTAGCGATAAAAATAATGGCCCTCCCATCGGAGTGTTCCCCGCAGGCGCGGGGATGAACCGATGACGGGCTGGTCAATGACCTGGGTGGGCATGTGTTCCCCGCAGGCGCGGGGATGAACCGACGGCGAGGGCGCTGGGGGTGTCGGATGAAATGTGTTCCCCGCAGGCGCGGGGATGAACCGAGCACTACGGCCTCGGGCAACGTCCGATTTACGTGTTCCCCGCAGGCGCGGGGATGAACCGCAAAACTGCATCGTCGTCAGCTGGATCGATCCGTGTTCCCCGCAGGCGCGGGGATGAACCGCCACCTGGGGCCGCTTGCCGGTATCCTTGCGGGTGTTCCCCGCAGGCGCGGGGATGAACCGTCCCCTCCGGCGCCGCGGCCGCGGACTCGATGCGTGTTCCCCGCAGGCGCGGGGATGAACCGGCGCGGGGGAGAATCCGGCGACTGATTTCACCGTGTTCCCCGCAGGCGCGGGGATGAACCGAGACGCATGGGGCGGTGGTAATTATCGATGAAGTGTTCCCCGCAGGCGCGGGGATGAACCGTCATCCTGATAGGGAACCTCGGGGCCGACCCCGTGTTCCCCGCAGGCGCGGGGATGAACCGCCGCCCAGCGCCTCGGCCTGCGCTCCGGCCGCGTGTTCCCCGCAGGCGCGGGGATGAACCGGAGAGCATCAAAATAACGAACCCACCCAGCATAGTGTTCCCCGCAGGCGCGGGGATGAACCGACTGGCACAAATCGCCCATCTTCCATTTTTGTGTGTTCCCCGCAGGCGCGGGGATGAACCGCTCTACCGCGTGAACGGTTTCCGTGCTGGAATGTGTTCCCCGCAGGCGCGGGGATGAACCGATCGTGGGCGCCCCGATGGTTGGTAATCATGGGTGTTCCCCGCAGGCGCGGGGATGAACCGTACCGGCGATTGGCGTTTATCCGCTCCTCCAGGGTGTTCCCCGCAGGCGCGGGGATGAACCGTCCAAGCGCGCGCCGCCGGGGCGTCGCCGTCAGTGTTCCCCGCAGGCGCGGGGATGAACCGAGACGCCGCCGTTATCCTCTGTCTGGCGCATCGTGTTCCCCGCAGGCGCGGGGATGAACCGTAATGATCGAGCCTACGCCCTTCATTCGCCGAGGTGTTCCCCGCAGGCGCGGGGATGAACCGTGCGTTCTTGATTGCCTCTCCATGGATCTGGTGTGTTCCCCGCAGGCGCGGGGATGAACCGACGCGTTGGGAGAATGCACCCATAAATCAGGCGTGTTCCCCGCAGGCGCGGGGATGAACCGATCGACCTGGTGATATGGACGGGACGTTGTCGGTGTTCCCCGCAGGCGCGGGGATGAACCGGAACCGCCTGCCAAAAGAGCCAATAGAGGAACGTGTTCCCCGCAGGCGCGGGGATGAACCGGTTTGGCGGTCGCGGTGGATCTCCTCGCGCCCGTGTTCCCCGCAGGCGCGGGGATGAACCTTGCGCCAGCGTGTAAACGTCCCCCTCGTCGTTGTGTTCCCCGCAGGCGCGGGGATGAACCGTACCTGCTAACGGTTTCGCCCTCTAATACGCAGTGTTCCCCGCAGGCGCGGGGATGAACCGAGGTTCGTTACACCGTCGCTTCTCCATCTCCAGTGTTCCCCGCAGGCGCGGGGATGAACCGAGCGAGCGTATCGACGAGCTGCAGCGGAAGCTGTGTTCCCCGCAGGCGCGGGGATGAACCGCGGTATGCTACGTCCGGGCCTCGTCCCGCGCTGTGTTCCCCGCAGGCGCGGGGATGAACCGCCTGTCATCAATCTGCGGGGAGATATCGA
The DNA here is from genome assembly GCA_011390365.1 of Gammaproteobacteria bacterium. Classification (GTDB taxonomy): domain Bacteria; phylum Pseudomonadota; class Gammaproteobacteria; order Chromatiales; family Chromatiaceae; genus SLIM01. Next base: position 78,113 of record JAABSM010000006.1, on the reverse strand, counting down.
GCGGTGTTCCCCGCAGGCGCGGGGATGAACCGCTCCTCCTATCTCACGACAATGGCGGATTAGCGTGTTCCCCGCAGGCGCGGGGATGAACCGTCGACTGTATAGGTTTTGATAGTTTCCTGGAGGTGTTCCCCGCAGGCGCGGGGATGAACCGCACTGCCTGTGGTCGAATATTCAAACGATATCGTGTTCCCCGCAGGCGCGGGGATGAACCGAGTATCAGAGCAGCACTAACCCGAGTGATCCCGTGTTCCCCGCAGGCGCGGGGATGAACCGTGCCTTGTCGACGGGGAGTTGGTCACACAGTAGTGTTCCCCGCAGGCGCGGGGATGAACCGTACTCCTCCGCCAGCACGTGCGGTGAGTCGTTGTGTTCCCCGCAGGCGCGGGGATGAACCGTGCGAATTATCCTAGACACAAATCAGAACAATGTGTTCCCCGCAGGCGCGGGGATGAACCGACCCGGTGCTGGGCCTCCAGGCGCTGCGCCGCGTGTTCCCCGCAGGCGCGGGGATGAACCGATCTGGGGCTCCCCGATGGTTGGTAATCATGGGTGTTCCCCGCAGGCGCGGGGATGAACCGACGAAAATGGGATGGACAAGCGTGACCCTGGCGTGTTCCCCGCAGGCGCGGGGATGAACCGGGCTCGTCGTCGCCGTGGATCGGCTTTGACTTGTGTTCCCCGCAGGCGCGGGGATGAACCGAACAAACAAATCGACCGCCTCACCGAAGAGAACGTGTTCCCCGCAGGCGCGGGGATGAACCGACGCCGAGACATCGGCAACCAATGCCTGGGAAGTGTTCCCCGCAGGCGCGGGGATGAACCGCCGGTTCTTGCCACTCTTCCGCGTAGCCTTGGGTGTTCCCCGCAGGCGCGGGGATGAACCGTTGCGAGCCGAGGCGGACATAATGGTTCTAGTGTGTTCCCCGCAGGCGCGGGGATGAACCGCGCGCGTTCAATCTGTTCCGCGCCCCCTTCGGGTGTTCCCCGCAGGCGCGGGGATGAACCGCTAAAGGCGCAAGGGTAACCACAGAGCACAGAGTGTTCCCCGCAGGCGCGGGGATGAACCGTCAAACGGCGCAGGTGCAAGATGGGAAAACAAGTGTTCCCCGCAGGCGCGGGGATGAACCGACGTTCGCGATTTAATCCCCGAACGTTGGTAACGTGTTCCCCGCAGGCGCGGGGATGAACCGAACGAAAAAAATTTGAAAATTTTCTTTAATACGTGTTCCCCGCAGGCGCGGGGATGAACCGTTTGACGGAACAAATACCCGGTATTGATGGAGGTGTTCCCCGCAGGCGCGGGGATGAACCGACTTGGACGAATCGTCCGAGCCTAACCTCTCCGTGTTCCCCGCAGGCGCGGGGATGAACCGGCGGTGCTGAAGGGCTCCGAGGAGGCGGTGGAGTGTTCCCCGCAGGCGCGGGGATGAACCGCCCCGAATCCTGGCCGGCCGCCAGCCGATAGCGTGTTCCCCGCAGGCGCGGGGATGAACCGTCACCCCAGAGCGGCGCAAGGCATCCATCCCCGTGTTCCCCGCAGGCGCGGGGATGAACCGTGGATGGGGCTGGAGTCGGATTTAATCGACCAGTGTTCCCCGCAGGCGCGGGGATGAACCGGTTTGGAAATGCCGATCTTATCGAAATCGGGAGTGTTCCCCGCAGGCGCGGGGATGAACCGCCGGCCAGCGCTGATGAGTACCCGGCGGTGGGGTGTTCCCCGCAGGCGCGGGGATGAACCGCGGCATCCCTCGCGGCATCCCAGGCGGTGACTGTGTTCCCCGCAGGCGCGGGGATGAACCGCGGGTGGCAGGCAGCGCCTATGCGGTGTGGGAGTGTTCCCCGCAGGCGCGGGGATGAACCGCCTCCGCAGCCCCTCATTGCGCAGCGTCTCGGGTGTTCCCCGCAGGCGCGGGGATGAACCGGACCTCACGCCCGAGAGGCTGTACCAGATTTTGTGTTCCCCGCAGGCGCGGGGATGAACCGTCAGGAGCTGAGTGGCGGCTCTTTCAAACCCGGTGTTCCCCGCAGGCGCGGGGATGAACCGGCCGCGCATCAGCGCCTCACTGGAGCCGTCATGTGTTCCCCGCAGGCGCGGGGATGAACCGGCCAAGGCGGGGTATATCGCCAGCAGCGGGCTGTGTTCCCCGCAGGCGCGGGGATGAACCGCAGGCGCACCACGTCGGCGAGGATTGGCCCCGGTGTTCCCCGCAGGCGCGGGGATGAACCGACGCATTACGCCAACTATAGCGGAGACGGCGAGTGTTCCCCGCAGGCGCGGGGATGAACCGCCCGATCTGTCGGCTCTTCTCCATCACCTTCAGTGTTCCCCGCAGGCGCGGGGATGAACCGTGATGTCTCGGTTTGTCGCCAAGCGCCAGCTGGTGTTCCCCGCAGGCGCGGGGATGAACCGCTGGAGAGCGGGCGCTATGCCCCGGGCATGGTGTGTTCCCCGCAGGCGCGGGGATGAACCGCCGATCTGGCCCAGGCCGTACTGGAGACCGGAGTGTTCCCCGCAGGCGCGGGGATGAACCGAAGTGGCTGAGCTTTCGGGTATCGGGCGGGTTGTGTTCCCCGCAGGCGCGGGGATGAACCGGCTAGACCTCTTCCTCCCCCTCCCGCCGGGAGGTGTTCCCCGCAGGCGCGGGGATGAACCGCGCTGGTTGACCCAGGTCACCAGCGGGCAATAGTGTTCCCCGCAGGCGCGGGGATGAACCGTCTGGCGAGTCGATTTTCACCATGCTTCGCCAGTGTTCCCCGCAGGCGCGGGGATGAACCGGTGCTGATCGCCCGCAACGCCTGGACGGATGAGTGTTCCCCGCAGGCGCGGGGATGAACCGGATAATCACGCGGGCGCTGGCACCGTCACCAGGTGTTCCCCGCAGGCGCGGGGATGAACCGCTCCAGCGTCTGGGTAAACGTATCACCGGCAAGTGTTCCCCGCAGGCGCGGGGATGAACCGTGAACAAACCACTAACCCTAGATGAGACCGAAGTGTTCCCCGCAGGCGCGGGGATGAACCGGCCACATGGCTGTGCTTTAGCCGGGTGACGCTGTGTTCCCCGCAGGCGCGGGGATGAACCGCTCCGCCATGCGGGCGCGGAACGGCCCCCACCGTGTTCCCCGCAGGCGCGGGGATGAACCGCCCAACGCTACCCCGCGGGCGCTGCGGTGGGAGTGTTCCCCGCAGGCGCGGGGATGAACCGCTCCTTGGGGGTTTCCCGTGTTTAGCACCCGCGTGTTCCCCGCAGGCGCGGGGATGAACCGTGATTGCATAACATGACCTGGGGCTGCACAAGGTGTTCCCCGCAGGCGCGGGGATGAACCGGCCGACGCCGCCAAGGCCGACCGCGCCGCCAAGTGTTCCCCGCAGGCGCGGGGATGAACCGAACGAGTCCGACGCGAGAAAACCTGCGCCAACGTGTTCCCCGCAGGCGCGGGGATGAACCGCACGGATCCTGGCCCAAGAGCCTGGACCGTGAGTGTTCCCCGCAGGCGCGGGGATGAACCGAACTGTTCCCGCTCTTCGTCACTCAGCACTGGGTGTTCCCCGCAGGCGCGGGGATGAACCGCTGGGCCTCTCCCGCAGGGAGATGGCCCGAGCGTGTTCCCCGCAGGCGCGGGGATGAACCGTTCGTTTCCAGGATTTGCAACTGGAATTTGCGGTGTTCCCCGCAGGCGCGGGGATGAACCGCCTGGACCAAGCAGCGACATAGCGGGTGGGATGTGTTCCCCGCAGGCGCGGGGATGAACCGGATAGCCCCAAGCGCCGCTCGGCGGACCTGGGGTGTTCCCCGCAGGCGCGGGGATGAACCGCTTCTTCATCAGGCGACGAATTAGCGAGAGACGTGTTCCCCGCAGGCGCGGGGATGAACCGTCGCTTCTCACTATTATGGAGTTCCGCTGTTTGTGTTCCCCGCAGGCGCGGGGATGAACCGACCGAGCTCAGGATCGCCCGAGAACCACAAACGTGTTCCCCGCAGGCGCGGGGATGAACCGAGATAACCAAATATCTGCTTTAATCCCTGCCAGTGTTCCCCGCAGGCGCGGGGATGAACCGGCCTCAGCGCGCTGGCGAATGTAGACCAGGTGGTGTTCCCCGCAGGCGCGGGGATGAACCGTCCGTCTCGGGCGCCCCTGGTGCCCCGCCTGTGTGTTCCCCGCAGGCGCGGGGATGAACCGTGAAAAACGCCTACATCATATCCTAAAATCCGGTGTTCCCCGCAGGCGCGGGGATGAACCGATCACGGTCTTGATCGTCCGGAATATCCGTGGGTGTTCCCCGCAGGCGCGGGGATGAACCGGCTGGCGGTACGGCTGAGGCGGTGGGCAAGATGTGTTCCCCGCAGGCGCGGGGATGAACCGCCAGCCGCCATCGAGGAGGCGTGGCTGAAAACGTGTTCCCCGCAGGCGCGGGGATGAACCGGTGCGGCCCTTGATCCCCGTCTCCACGGTTGAGTGTTCCCCGCAGGCGCGGGGATGAACCGTGTAATGCTGATATCCGCAAACGATCAAGAGAGTGTTCCCCGCAGGCGCGGGGATGAACCGTGCCAGTGGGGGGTACCGTCGCGGTGCGGTTCGTGTTCCCCGCAGGCGCGGGGATGAACCGTTCATCGCCCTGGAGCGCAAGAAGGCGGTCGAGTGTTCCCCGCAGGCGCGGGGATGAATCGTGTCGGCGCTACGATGAAACACCAGCCGATCCACTGGTCGCGAGCGCGCAAGCGCCAGGCGGGACACTGCTAAACTGAATGCCGCCGAGTTCACCCTTAGGGCAGCGGCTGTGATAGCGCAAATGGGCGCCAAACGGTGTTTTGCAGCCCTGGTAGTGGTATTGTTCCATCCGGGAGCGCCATAGGGTGTGCGAAGCGGAGTTGCTAACCCGTTCCAGTGGGACCGGGCCGATGGCGGCGAGGGCGCCGTGAATGGGCGAAGGGGGTTTGTCGGCGGCCTCGATGCGAGTGGTCGAACCCTTCGGGCGACCGATGCGCGGCGGCGGCAGATCGACCAAACCCCGTTGTTCCAGCGTTTCCAGGTATTGCCGGCATTCTACCGTCTTGGGCTTGCCGCTCGGGCGCAGCCAGCCGAGCTGGTCACACAACGTAGCTGCAAGCTCGGTGCGACTGAGCCGACTGAACTGGCGCGCCGTCCGCTGGATGAACTCAAGCTCCGCTCTTCGTAGCGGAGCGCCGCGAAAACGGAGATTCTCGCTGGATGGAGTTGGCATGGGCGACCTCGTGGGCAATTTTCTTCCATGCCTGGCCCATCGCTCTGTAAGGCAAATGTCCAGCGGTTCCTTTGGACAAACTGGAAATGCTCCCGTTATTGAACGAGGTGTGCCATGAGTGAATATCAATACTACGAATTTCTGACCATTGACCAACCCCTGTCCAACGAGCAAATGTCGGCGTTGCGCCGTATCTCCAGTCGCGCTCGAATCACTCCGGTAAGCTTCGTCAATGAATACCACTGGGGGGACCTGAAGGCGGACCCGAAGGATTTGATGCGGCGGTTCTTCGATGTCCATCTTTACCTCGCCAATTGGGGGAGTGCGACGCTGATGGTCAGGTTGCCCCTGGACGCCATGGAGGCGCGTGTGCTGGATGCCTTCGCGGGAGGCGAGTACCTTGAGGTGACCCGCCTGCCGGATCACTGGCTGCTGACCTGGTGGGCGGGTGAGGGGGATGGTGACATCGGCTACGAGGAGATGGAGGGTAGCGGTCACATGGCCAGCCTTGCGCCGATTCGAGAGGAGTTGCTGCGGGGCGATTATCGATCGCTCTACCTGGGTTGGCTGCGCTCGGTGATGGACGGGATCTTCGAGCCGGATGAGACCGAGCCGATGGCGCTGTCAGGGTTGGGACAATGGACGCCCGCCCAACAGGCCCTGGCGGAGCTGGTCGAATTGGATCCGGATCTGCTGGCGGGCGCGGGGATCGGATGCTCGGATGAAAATTCCGGGGAAATGGATGAAGGGGGGCTTGATGTCTGGCTCGATACCCTGCCCAAGGCGGAGGTGAGGGGGTATTTGCGCCAACTGCTGGAGGGGGAGGGCATAGGCGCGGAACGTTCATTGAGGCGACGCTTTGACGCGTGGCGGGCGGAAACCAACCCTCGACTATCTCAGGATAGGCGAACGATTGAAGAGCTGGAGGCCCTCGCGGCCCAAGCCGAGGAGATCAGGCTGAAAGGGCAGGCGGCGGCGCAACGACAACGGGAAGCTAAAGCGAGAAAGGCGCGGGAGGAAAAACTCCTTCAGATCGCGAATCACCCGGATGTCCAGTGGCAAGTTGCCGATAGCGCGGCGGAGAAGCGCAGTGGTCGATCCTACGACCTCGCATGTTCTACTTTGATGGAATTGCGCGAGGCTTACGCCATGCGGAAAAACCTCCCGGAATTTCAGCGCCGGCTGGCCCGATTCATAGAGGAGAATCAGGGTCGACGAGCATTGATGGAGAGGTTGGCCAAGGCGGGTTTGAAGAGCGTGGGCTGAGGGATGGCGCTCGTGAATGGATTCGCGGTGCGGGTGCGGGGGCAGGTGCAGGGGGTGGGATTCCGCCCCGCGGTGCTGCGCATCGCGCTGGGATTGGGTCTGGTGGGCGATGTGTTGAACGACGGCGAGGGGGTGGAGGTTCGCCTGTTCTGTCCCCGGGATGGGGTGGAACGATTCATTGCGCGGCTGCGGGAGGGGTGTCCGCCGCTGGCGCGTATCGACGAGGTGGAGGTGCGGCCGATTCGGGGGGAGCCGCCGGATCGGTTTCGCATCGCCGAGAGCCGGGCCGGCGGGGCCGAGACCGGGATTACCCCGGATGCGGCGACCTGTTCCGCCTGTCGTGGAGAGTTGCTGGATCCGGCGGATCGACGCTACCGCTATCCCTTCATCAACTGCACCCATTGCGGGCCGCGCCTGACCATCGTCGAGGGGATCCCCTATGACCGGGACAAGACCTCGATGAGGCATTTTCCCATGTGCGAGGCGTGCGCCCGTGAATATGGCGATCCCCTGGATCGACGTTTTCACGCCCAGCCAAATGCCTGCCCGGTGTGTGGTCCCCAGGTGACCTTGCTGGATCGTCGCGGCAATGGGGTTTCGGTTGATGATGGAAGCGATGGGGTGGATCAGGCCGCCGCGCTGCTCGCGGGCGGTTCGATCCTGGCGGTGAAGGGGGTCGGCGGGTTTCATCTGGCTTGCGACGCCGCCAACGCGGAGACGGTAGCGCGATTGCGCCGACGCAAACGACGTCACGCCAAGCCGTTTGCGTTGATGGCCGGTAATCGCGAAGTAATCGAGGGGTATGCGTGGCTGGACGAGGAGAGCTGGCGGGCGATGTCGAGCCCCGCTGCGCCGGTGGCGATCCTGCCCCGCCGGGATTCTGGCGGGGATGGGGGGCGGGCCATTGCGTCCGAAGTGGCGCCGAATCAGGATACCCTGGGTTTCATGTTGCCCTATTCGCCGTTGCACATCCTGCTGTTCGAGGGGCTGTTGGCGCGGGGTTGGGATGTGCCGCTGGTGATGACCTCGGGTAACCTTTCCCATGAGCCCCAGTGTATCAGTGACGATGAGGCGGTGGAGAAGCTGGCGGGTATCGCGGACTATTTCCTGGTCCACGATCGGCCGATTGTCAATCGGGTGGATGACTCGGTAGTGCGCGTCATGGACGGCGAGGCGCGTTTTTACCGGCGTGCGCGAGGCTATGCGCCGGCGGCGATTCCCCTTCCCCCGGGATTGGCGGGAAGGCATTCACTGCTCGCCATGGGCGGGGAGTTGAAGAATACCTTCTGTCTTGTGAAAAAGCAGCAGGCGGTGCTTTCCCAGCATATCGGCGACCTGGAGGATGTGGCGACCTTCGATGACTGGCGCGGCATGCTGGAGCTCTACGCCGATCTCTACCGCCATCAACCCGAGTGCATCCTGGTCGATGCCCATCCCGGCTATCGCGCCACCCGCTTTGGTCTGGAGTTGGCAAAGCGTCACGGGCTAGGGGTGGTGCGGGTACAGCATCACCATGCCCACATCGCCGCCTGCATGGCGGAACACGGCGTCCCGGCGGACGCCGGGCCGGTATTGGGCATCGCCCTGGATGGCCTGGGTTATGGCGAGGATGGCCATCTCTGGGGCGGCGAGTTGCTGTTGGCTGAATATGGGGGCTATCGGCGTCTGGCCAGCCTGGCCGAGATGCCCATGATCGGCGGCAATCAGGCGGCGCTGGAGCCCTGGCGCTGCATCTATGCCCAGTTGCGCCGCCTGCCCGACTTCCCGGCGATCCTTGAAGCCTATCGCGAACTTCCCCTGTTTCGGGTGTTGAACCGCCGTCCGCTGGAGATGGCGGAGGGGATGCTGGCGCGCGGCGTCAATTGCCCGATGACCAGTTCGGCGGGTCGGCTCTTCGATGCCGCGGCGGCGTTGTTGGGGATCTGCCGTGAGCGCATCGACTTTGAGGGTGAGGCGGCGATTCGACTGGAGGGGCTGGCGCGGCGTGGTCTGGGAGGGCTGGCGAACTTCAAAGGGGAAGAGGCGTTGTGGATCGACGAGGCGGGGCGCATCGATCCTGGTCGCTGGTGGTTGGAGGCGCTGGATGAACTGGCGAGGGGTGTCGAGCCGAGTCTGCTGGCGGCCCGCTTTCATCATATATTCGCGCGGTCGGTATCGGCGCGGGCTCTACAGCTTTGTCACGAGCATCGCCTGGGGCGAGTCGCCCTCTCCGGCGGGGTGTGGCAGAATCGATTGCTGTTGGAGTGGACGTGCGAAGCGTTGCGATCCGAGGGCATCGAGGTGCTTACGCCGCGCTTGCTGCCCGCCAATGATGGCTGCATCGCCTATGGGCAGGCGGTGGTGGGGTTGGCGCGACTAGCGGGGAGGGGCGGATGAAGGCGGGTTGGCGCAGGCGGAGGCTAACCTTCATCAAGCCCGCCACAACCTCCCGGGGGGCGTTGCGAGAGCGGGATTGCTGGTTTTTGCGGCTTGACGATGGCCGCTCGGGCCTGGCGATCGGCGAGGCCGCGCCACTGCCCGGTCTGAGTGTTGATGATCGAGGGGATTTCGAGGATCGCCTGGATCAATTATGCAGCGAGATCACCCGGAATCCCGAGCAAGGAGTCGATGCGTCCGCCTTTCCCTCCCTTGCCTTCGCCCTGGAGACGGCGCGACGCGGGATGGTGCGAGGGAGTGGTCCGCTGTTCCCATCGCCATTTACCGATGGGCGTGAGGGGATCCCCATTAACGGCTTGATCTGGATGGCCAGCCGACGGGATATGCAGGGTCAGATTCGAGATAAGCTGGCGCAGGGGTTTCGCTGTATCAAGATCAAGATCGGTGCGCTGGATTTCGAGGAGGAGTTGGCCCTGCTCCACGCCTTGCGCCGCACCGCGTCGGCCCGCGAGCTGGAGATACGCGTCGATGCCAACGGGGCCTTTGCCGCGTCGCGGGCGCTGGAGAGGCTGAAACGGCTGGCGGAGTTGGAGATTCACTCCATCGAACAGCCCATCGCGGCGGGGCAGTGGCGGACCATGGCCGAGCTGATCCAGCGATCACCGCTACCCATCGCCCTGGATGAAGAGCTGATCGGCGTTACTGGTCGGCGGGAGAAGACGGAATTGCTGGATACCCTCAAACCAGCCCATCTGGTGCTCAAACCTACCTTGCTTGGCGGTCTCGCCGCCAGCGAGGAGTGGATCGAACTGGCCGGGGACCGGGGCGTCGGGTGGTGGGTCACCTCGGCGCTGGAATCTAACCTTGCTTTGGGCGTGCTCGCCCAGTGGGTCGCTACCCTGGGTAGCGGTTGTTATCAAGGGTTGGGTACGGGGCTACTGTACCGTGACAATCTGCCTTCGCCGTTGCATATTCAAAACGGCCGGTTGTTTTATGAGCCGGAATTCGATTGGCGGGTTTATCGGGAGTGGATCGATTGATGGGGATGGTCCGTTACTGTGAATCAGCAGGAGGACTGCCAGTCCTTCAAGGACTGGCAGTCCTGAGCTCGATTCATTTTCCGGGGTGTTGGAACCTCCCACATGTCCATTTGGGCGAAAGGTGCTGGCGACTGATTCCATGCGCCTGTGTTGCGCCTGAGCTCTCACCCCAACCCCTCTCCCTCAGGGAGAGGGGCTTTTCCGAGAAGTGTTATACTTCCCGGCCCTGGTATCGAGACGCGAGGTTGACCCATGCAGTGGCAGAGAGTGACGGAGCTGGCCTTCGAGGATATTCGTTATGAACAGGCGGAGGGGATCGCCAAGATCACCATCAACCGACCCCATGTGCGCAACGCCTTTCGCCCGGAGACGATAAAGGAGTTGATTCGGGCCTTTCAGCACGCCCACCTGGATGCCGGGGTCGGCGTCATCATCCTTACCGGCGAGGGGGACCTGGCCTTCTGTTCCGGCGGCGATCAGAAGGTGCGGGGGGAGCAGGGGGGCTACAAGGATGAGAGCGGGGTTCAGCACCTCAATGTCCTCGACCTGCAAATGCAGATCCGTCGCCTGCCCAAGCCGGTGGTCGCGATGGTGGCGGGCTATGCCATCGGCGGCGGCCATGTCCTGCACCTGGTGTGCGACCTGACCATCGCCGCCGACAATGCCCGCTTTGGCCAGACCGGACCGCGGGTGGGAAGCTTCGACGCGGGGCTGGGGGCGGGGCTGATGGCGCGCACCGTGGGGCTGAAGAAGGCCAAGGAGATCTGGTTTCTGTGTCGTCAGTATGACGCCAGTGAGGCGCTGGAGATGGGCCTGGTGAACGCGGTGGCGCCCCTGGCGCGTCTTGAGGAGGAGACGCTGGAGTGGTGTCGAACCATGTTGCGTCACTCCCCCACCGCCCTGCGCGCCCTCAAGGCCGCCTTCAACGCGGACACCGACGGCCTGGCGGGGATCCAGGAGCTGGCGGGCAATACCACCGCGCTCTTCTACATGACCGAAGAGGGGCAGGAGGGGCGCAACGCCTTTCTGGAGAAGCGGGAGCCCGATTTCGGCAAGTTTCCTCGCCGGCCTTGATCCCTAATTCGGCGGTTGAAGCCATAGAGGCACAGAGATCACTGAGACAAAACAAAGCGTTGTATAACCTTCCAAGGTCACCTTCAAGGTGAGCAGGGCTGGCACTATAATACGCGCCGGACGGGGCTTGCAGCCCCGTCCGCCCCCTTATCAGCGAGCAATGCGGTTGCTGTGGGGAGAAGAGGTAAAGGTGGGGACGGGTGTGCAACACCCGCCCCGCAGCCAGTTACTTGTACAGCATCTTCAGGTATTGCAAATAGACGCCCCTGCGCCAGCGCTGCCAGTGGTTCTTGTCGTTGCTAAGCGAGCGCAGCTCGATTCGGATGCGACAGAACTGGTCGGCCAGCTCGAAGCGGCTGCGCTCGATCTCCCGCGGCGGGTGCTGGGGCGCATCCGGATACTCCAGTTCATAGCCCAGCGTCTCCATCAGCTGCCATGCCTCCGCCTCGATCCAGCGGATCTCCTCTTGGCGCAGTGACTTGCGATACTTGCCGAAGTTGTTCGACATGATCGGGCGGGTGTGGTTGACCCAGGATTCCGAGAGTTGTCCGCCCTTTTTCGCGTCCTCGGTCTCGAAGAAACGCAGCATCTGCTCATCGAAGGGCTCGTTGAGGAACTGGCAGATTCGGTGTACCCACTCCTCGGGCTGGCTGATCAGGTCTTCGTAGCGCAGCCGCAGCAGGTTCCCCGCCGGCAGGCGTTGCTCCAGGTCGTAGCCCAGCTGCTGTTGCTCTCGCCAGAGTTTGGCGGTGAGGTGGGGGTGGCAGGGATTGAAGACGGAGGTCTTGGAGGAGACCGCCACGTCGCGGGGGTCGCGCACCAGCCACAACAGTTGCGCATCCGGATACTTGTCGAGGATACGATCCGCGTGGTGGATCATGAAAGTGCTCTTGCAGCCCCAGCGCTTCTTGCCGCGATGGTCCAGGTAGAGGTCGTAGTAGGCGCTGAAGACGCCGAACAGGTCGCGGGGGGCCACCCGCGGCAGAACCTGTTCCGGGGTGGGGGCGATCTCCCAGGGGTAGATGTGGTAGCGGATCAGTCGCCCTACATCCTCGATCAGGCGCAATAGATTGGGTTCTTGTCCAAGATCGCCGTACCCCTTTTCCAGTTCGTGGAAATACATCATGATGTGGGGCGGGTGGGGCACGAAGATACTCGCGTGGCTGTTGAGGATGAGCCGCAACAGGTTGGACCCCGAGCGTTCGGTGCCGACGATGAAGATCGGCGCGTTGGCGGTGCGGGAGGTTTCGGCGGAGACGGGTGGGCGTTGGTCGGTCATGCGGATTTCCTTACTGGCTTGTCACCTTGACGAAGCTTGCTGAAGAAAAAGAATGTCAGCCCGAGAACGATCATCGCGACGCCGATCATGGCGATAACGGCGGTGTCGGTGTTGGTGAAGATCAGCAGTTGTCCAATGAGGATCGGGCCTACGATATGTCCGGAGCGTTCCAGGACTCGGAATATGGACATTATGTAGGATTGACCGTATTTTTTCGCGGATTCCGTCTTGAGAATGTGACCGACGACCGGTGCGGCGACGAATCCGTTGCCCAGGCCTAGCACCATCAGGCCGCCGAACAGGGCGAACTGGTCGATGTGGGGGACCACCTGGGCGTAATTGGCGGCCCAGTCGCTGAGGCCGATGAGCATCGCCCCGAAGCCCAGGGTCATGGCGCCGATGAACAGCACGAAGGCGGCGTTGCCGGAGCGGTCCGCCATGCGCGGGCCGAAGCTGTTGGTGACCATGGTGCTGATGGCGAAGATCATCAACGCCTGTCCTATATCCTCCTGGGCGTAGTTGAGCTTGCTCATGATGATGGGGACCGAATAGAAGACCACGCCGTTGTAGATGATCTTGCCCGCCATGCCGATGAACAGCGCGGTGCGCATGAACTCCAGGTCGGCGAGCCAGCTGCCGCGCCTGGGTTTGGGTTTCTCCTCCGCGACGGGCCTGGTGTCTTTGACCGCCTCATCCTTCTCCTCTTCTTCCGTCTCCGTGGATTCGGTCACGGGCTTCTGCGCCTTGCTGCCCACCTTCGGGATCATCAAAATGGTGAAAATGCCGGTGATGCCGGCGAGCACGGCGCCAAGCAGGAACATGTCGGTGGTGGAGGAGTAGACCACCAGCAGGGCGCCGATGGCGGAGCCAGAGATGATGCCGGCATTGCGCCCCAGGATCAGTTTCGAGGCGCCCTGGGATTGCTTGCCGGGCGGGGATACGGCAAAGATGAAGGCCTGCACGCCGATAAACGCGAGGCCCTGGCCGATGCCGCCGACGATTCGCGCCGCCAGCAGCACGAAGAAGTCGGTGGTCAGGGACATCATCACCAGACCGAGGGCGATACAGCCGGCGCCGGCGATGAGCAGGTTCTTGATCTCGTGCCTTTCGGCGTATCGGCCGGCGGGGACCAGGGTGGCGACGAAGGCGGCGAAGAAGGCGGCGAAGAGCACCGAGGCGTAGTTCTGGGGGATGTTGTCCGCGGTTACCGATGCGCTGAGGAACTGAGGGATGAAGGAGGCGTTGAGGCCCTCGGCGAAGATCGAGAGGAACCATACCACCACGATCATGTTCAGCCACAACGCGGAGTGGGCGGACATGGCGGGTTTCTCGCCGCCTTCCGGCGTTTGCGCGAGGCGCTGAGTACCGATGTCCCGTATCGACGCCGCGGCGTTGAGGAAGATGAACACGATCAGACCGCAGGAGATGAACAGCGAAGAGAAGTTCTTGATGCTGCGCAGGATCTTGTCGCGTACCACCTCCCAGGGCATGACCACTACCAGTTTGGCGCGATTGTCGGCGTCGAGACTCTCCAGGTGTTCGTAATCCTTGAGCGAGGGCTCCCAGGCGAAGCCGACCATCTTGGGATTGGGGTGGATCAGGACATTGTTGTTGATCAGCAGGCTGATGATGCTGATCTCCGGATCCTTGTTCTGGAATTCGCTGAACAGCCGGCCCAGCCCCTCCACCTCGGTGAAGTCCGCGCCGGTATCGCTGATCGCCGTGAGCCGTTCGCTCAGGGTCTGGGCGATGGCCTTGGTCTTCATCTCTGCCCCCTCTTCATAGATTCCGTAGAGGGTCTGCATGACGAATCCCGCCATGAGCGTGAAGGTGATGGCGAAGAGGTATTTCTCCAGCTTGTCCTTGCCGCGGCCGACGCGCGCCTCCAGCAACAGAATGAATAGCGAGAAGACCGCGAGCAGGATCAGTGCGGTGTGGAAGATCGGTTCGAATTTCTTCTCGATGGGGCCGACGATGGCATCCTCGTGGGCATTGACGATCATCGTGCCCAGCCGGTTCGGGTCCGCCTCTTCATCGGCCTGGACCTGCTCCAGCGGCAGCACCATGCGATAGATATGTCCCCTTTTGCTGGTGTCGTAGCGCAGGTTTTCCACCCTGGCCCCTGCTTCGCCCTGTTCGAGAGGGGCGGGGATATCGCTGTTGCTGTAGACCAGATTGCCCTCGCTGTCGTAGAGGGTCAGGGTATTGGGGGGATATTCGCTGGATTCGTCTCCCCGCGAGATGCGGAAGCCGGCAAGCTTGCCCAGGGCGAGATTCTCCTCCAGCAGCGGGGTGATGAAGGTGAACGGGAGCCCTTCGGAAAGGAACTCCTCGATCAGGGATTTGCTGATCTCGCTCTCGGCGGCGATACGGTTGAGTTGGTGTTTTTCATAGGTGCGGCGGGATTCGCCGTAACTGACGTAGATCAGCAGCAGCAGGGAGAATGCGGTAACCAGCACCAGCGGTAGGCTGCGCAGGGTAATGGATGCGAAGCCCGGGAATTTTTCGAGCCAGAAGGAGGTGGGTTCCGCCTCTCCTCGCTCGTCCGCCTCCTCCTCTTCGCGAATGGCCTTGCGTCCGAGATAGTAGAAATAGCCGGCGAGGGAGAGCAGCAGCAACAGCCCGATGATGCCGCCGATGGCGAGTACGCCGCCATATTTCCGCAACACCATATCGAAGGTGATCGATTGGTAATCTTCGTAGGGCGTGACACCCAGCATCTTGAAGGTTTCGTGGACGGGCTGGTAATTTTCTGGAATGGTCCAGCCCGCGTAGTCGCCCGTTTTGGCGGTCGGGTGGTCGGCGGGCATATTGAGGAGGGCGATGGAGACCTGTTCGGCCAGGTCTTCGTTGGCGTGGGCGGCGGCGGAAAAGGCCCATTCGGGGTAGAGGCGGGTGCTCAGGAGAAACGGAAAGCGGTCGCCATAGGCGGTATTGCGATAGATGAGCTCGAAGTCGTCGATATTGATGGCGTCGTCTTTCGCCGCCAGCCCTTCGAGGGCGTCGGTGCGCACCGTGCCGGCATCGACGTCGCCGTTGAGCACAGCGCGGATGACGTTGTCATGGGACTTGGTGAAGGTCAGTTGCCCGAGTTCCCGGTAGGGGTCGAAATCCAGTTCGAGCATCTGTCGCCAACCTACCCGCCAGCCGCCCCAGGCGTTCTCGTTAACGGCGGCGAAACGCTTGTCGGCCAGGTCCTGGACGCTCTGGATATCGGTGCGATCCTTGCGGCGAAAGATGATCGAACCGAACTTGGTGTAGGCCTCGCCCATGCGCAGGTTCTTGAGGGTGGCCAGCGAGCGGACGTTGTAGAGGAATTCATACTCCACGTACATGCCCGGGTTGCTGAGCATGAAATCGACCTTGGCGGAGATCACCGCGCCCCGCATCTGGTCCCAGTCGAGCGGAACCATGACGAACTCGTGGCCGGGGATGGCCGATGTCAGGTAGTCGCCAAGCCCCCCCCAGCGTTTCATGGCGGCTTCCGCGCCCTTGTGGGCGAGGACGCCGATGTTGATGCGTTTGCGGGGGATGTCGCGGGGCTTGACCGCGCTTTCGGCGGTGCTGGATTGTGTTTGCTTCGATTGCGGCCCTGCGTCTGATGCCTCTTGCGCGATGCTTTCGGCGTCATTCTCTGGCGCCGCCGCCGCGTCCGCTACCTCCAGCTTCGCCGTCTCTTCCTTCGCGGAGGTGAGATTGTCGTCCGCATTGCCGATGGTGAGCGGAACGAAACCCAGAACGAACAGGAGAGCCAACAGATTGAAAGAGAGGCGAGTGCGGCGGTTGGACATAAGGGTGTTTTTTCAGGTTGTGTATGTTTACGCTTATCGCAACGCAAAGAACCGCCGAGCAGGCGGCGGTTCTCGGGCGGAGTTTCGGACCGGCGGTTACTTACCGTTGATCCTCTTGAAGGTGTTGATCATGTCGCCGACGAACCTCTTGCCGCCTTCGATATCGCGATAGCTGTCAATGAGGTTCATGAAGCCCTTCTCGTTGAAGGCCTGGAAGTCGTGGGAATCATAGGCTTTTTTCAGCGCCCATTCAAGATAGGCGAGTTTCTCCTTCGGCAGGTCGCCGTGGGCGAAGTACATGCGCGCGCGATAGAGGGTCGGAAAATCCTCTTTGACGGAGTTGAGGCCGGCTGCGTCGGGGAAAACCGGATGGGGCTCCGGCAGCAGCGTGAGAATCGGCTTGATCATGCGATTGTCGAGGAACACGCGCACGTCGCCGGGCTGTTCGATGAGCGCGTCCACCTTGCCCTTGACCAGCGACATGTAGCGCTCGGAGGGCTTGTTGTAGGCCTCGTGGGCGACTTCGATGCCCGCCTCCTGGATCAGCATCTCCAGCAGCAGCGCCTCCATCGCCCCTTCATGCCCCACCAGCGATACGGTCAGCTCGCCCGGGTGTTCGCGGGCGTACTGCAGGAACTCCGTCCAGTCGGAAAACCGCGTTTCGATGTTGCGGATGTAGAGCTGGCTGAAGGTGATCTGCACGACGGCCACGGGCACCAGGTCTTTGGTGGGGTCGAACTTGATCTCGCCCTTGGCATAGGCGCTGGGTACATCGTCCACATGCTGTAACAGGGTGCGACCGTCGCGCGGGCGTTTCATGAATTCCCTTATCGCCTCCTCGCCGTCGTCGGCGGGAATGTTCTCGATAAGGACCTCGACGCCGGTGATCTCTTCCAGCTCGGCGGCCATCTTCATCGCCAGCTTGTGGGAGCCGCCGCCCTGGCCGCGTGGCACGATGAGGGTCAACGGGCCGTCCAGGTAGTTTTCCGGCGCCGCTGTTTCCGCCAGGGCCAAGGTAGCGAGGGCCAGCAGCAGAATGCCGCTGATGACTCGGGAGGTGAGGTGTCCTGTTTTCATAGACTGTTCCTGGATTGGTTTTCACTTTTTCGCGGTTTGGCTCGCGGCCTGGGGCGAGACAAGTGTGACATCGATCAAATCTTTGAGGCCGGGCCGGAAACTATGGTGTTGCATTCCCGCCGTCAACTATCGGCTCCGTTTGTTTGCGTCCCTGTTCGCTATCGCCCGTGGCGCATGCGTCCGACTCGGGACGGCCCGTGACGGATGCCCGCCGCCGGTGAAAAGCGGTGATTCCATCAGAGCTTAGCACGCAACAAAGCGCGGCCGATCATGATACTATAACTCTCGAAGAGATGTGAAACAGATCTCATTTATGGTTATTCTGTTTGAGTTCGCGGAGCTCACGGGGGTGTACATGCAGTTGGTATTGGCGTCCACTTCGCCTTTTCGACGTGAATTGCTGGAGCGGTTGGGGTTGAGCTTCGAGACATGCGCGCCGGAGGTCGATGAGACCCGGGAAGCGGGTGAAAAGCCGGAGGCGCTGGTGATGCGGCTGGCGGCGCGCAAGGCGGAGGCGGTCGCCCAGCGCTTCCCAAAGGCACTGATCATCGGCTCGGATCAGGTGGCTTGTCTGGAGGATCGGGTGCTGGGCAAGCCGGGGAGTCGCGATAACGCCATGCGGCAGCTGCGGGATAGTGCGGGGAAAGAGGTGTTGTTTCTGACCGGGTTGTGTCTGTTCAACGGGATGAGCGGACGGCGTCAGGTGATCTGCGAGCCTTTCAGGGTGCGTTTTCGGGAGCTGGATGACGAGCGGATCGCCCGCTACGTCGACGCGGAACAGCCCTTCAATTGCGCCGGCGGCTTCAAGTCGGAGGGTTTGGGCATCACCCTGTTTCGCGGTCTGCATGGGGAGGACCCCAACGCCCTCATCGGTCTGCCGCTGATCCGGCTGGTGGATATGCTGGCGGAGGAGGGGGTCGCGCTTCCCTGATCGGCGGCGTCGCGCCTGTCACACGGTGGTGGCGGATTCCTCTTCGTCGCAGGGCGAGGGCGGGCAGATGGGGCCGTTGGAGAGCATCGGCGCGACGTCCAGCTCCTCCGCATCCATCAGTTCCGCGGTACGTTGGATGGAGGCGATGAGCAGGTTGCGTTCCCAGTCCTTGAGCTGTTCGAAGCGTCTCAGAAAGCGCTCTTGCAGCAAGGGCGGCGCGGTGGCGACGAGTTGCTGGCCGTCTTGGGTCACCGATACCAGCACCCGGCGTCTGTCGCGGGTGTCCCGGCGGCGTTCGATGAGACCTCTCTGTTCCAGGCGTTTGAGGATGTCGGTCACCGTCGCCTGGCTCAGGCTTACCCTGTCCGCCAGTTCCCCGGTGGTCAGTGGGTGTTGGGTCGCCGCCGCTTTCAGCACCACCGCTTGCGGGCTGGTCAGGCCATGGGTCTGGGCCAGTTTGCGGGAGTGCAGGTCAATCGCCCGATTCACCCTGCGCAGGGCGATGAGTATCTGTTCTGATTGCTGGGATGTAGCCATCCGGGTAGGCTCTGGGTTGCGCTCGCGAAAAGGACCATTATCGCCGAAATTCGGATTCTGTAACAGTTTTTGGTGATGGGACGCAGGGCGGGTTCACATCGGCGCGCCGCCGGCTTGATTAATTCAGACGGGTTGTTTAGTCTCGATACGTGAGGAAGCGAGGGGGCAGCGAGGGAGTAGGAGATGAAAAAGAAACAATCGGCCAGGCAACCGCTGTACATCGTGCTGGTGAGCGTGCATGGCCTGATCCGGGGGCGGGAACTCGAACTCGGGCGGGACGCGGACACCGGCGGCCAGACCAAGTATGTGGTCGAGCTGGCCCGCGCCTTGGGGGAGCGGGAGGATGTCGAACGGGTGGAGCTGCTTACCCGCGCGGTGATCGACACCCATGTGAGTTCCGACTACGGCAAGCCGGAGGAGGCGCTGGGCGGCAAGGCGAGTATCGTGCGCATCGAGGCCGGACCCGAGGGATACATCCCCAAGGAGCAATTGTGGGATCACCTGGATAGCTTCGCGGACAACACGGCGGAATACCTGCGCGGTCAGTCTCGGCTTCCCGATCTCATCCACAGCCATTACGCCGATGCCGGCTATGTGGGGTCACGGCTGGCTAATCTGCTGGAAATCCCGCTGATCCATACCGGCCACTCGCTGGGTCGGGTCAAGCGGCGACGCCTGCTGGCGCGAGGATTGACCGGCCAGGATATCGAGAGCAAATACAGCATGGCGCGTCGCATCGAGGCGGAGGAGGAGACTCTTGCGGTCGCGCGCATGGTGATCGCCAGTACCGCTAACGAGGTGGAAGAGCAGTACGGCATGTACGATCACTACCAGCCGCGGCAGATGGAGGTGATCCCGCCGGGGACCGACCTCAAGCGCTTCTTCCCCGCCCAGGGAGGTGAACGGCGAGGCAAGGTTTATCGCGAGTTGAAGCGATTTCTGCGTGATCCGGAAAAACCGATGGTGCTGGCGCTGTCGCGCCCGGATGAGCGCAAGAACATCACGACCCTGGTCGAGGCCTTCGGCCAGTCCGACGAGTTGCGCAAGATGGCCAATCTGGTGGTGGTGGCGGGCAATCGGGATGATATTCGCGAGATGGATGCCGGATCGCGCGGGGTGCTGAGCGAGATCCTGTTGCTGATGGATGCCTATGACCTGTATGGCTCGATCGCCATCCCCAAACACCACACGGCGGATCAGGTCTCCGAGTTCTACCGGCTGACCGCCCTGAGCAAGGGGGTCTTCGTCAATCCGGCCCTGACCGAGCCCTTCGGGCTGACGCTGATCGAGGCCGCCGCCAGCGGCCTGCCCATCGTCGCCACCGAGGATGGCGGCCCCCGGGACATCATCAGCCATTGCCGCAACGGCTATCTCATCGATCCCCTCGATGGCGCCGAGATGGCCAAGTCGCTGCTCAAGGCGCTGAGCAATCAGGCGCAATGGCGGAAGATGTCCGAAAGCGGTCTCAAGGGGGTCGCGCGGCACTACTCCTGGGAGGCCCATGCCGACAAGTACATCGCCGCGATTCGGCCGCTGGTGGAGCAACGGGATTCGCTGCCGGAGCGTCCCAGACTCTCCCGGCGGCGCATGCTCTACCACGACCGTGCCATCTTCACCGATCTGGATCAGAACCTGCTGGGGGATCCGGAATCCCTGGCGGAGTTCGTCCGGGTGGTGCGCGATAACCGCAAGTGCGCCACCTTCGGCATCGCCACCGGGCGTTCGATGGAGTCGGCGCTGCGAGTGATGCGGCGCTACGGCATACCCCAGCCCGATATCCTCATCACCGGCGCCGGTACCGAGATCCACTATGCGCCGCAACTGACCGAAGACAAGGGTTGGGAGCGGCATATCGAATATCTGTGGCAGCCGATCCGGGTCAAGCGTCTGATGGAGGGGTTGCCCGGTATCGAGTTGCAGCCGCGCAAAGAGCAGGCCAAGTTCAAGATCAGCTACTACATCGATCTGGAGAAGTCTCCCTGCCTGGAAGAGATCCAGAGCATGCTCCACCAGGCCGAGCTGTCGGTCAATACCTACCTCGCCTTCGGCCAGTTTCTCGATATCATCCCGATTCGCGCCTCCAAGGGCATGGCCCTGCGCTGGTATGCCGATCAGTGGGGGATCCCGCTGGAGCATATCCTCGCCGCCGGCGGATCGGGGGCGGACGAGGATCTGATGCGCGGCAACACCCTGGCGGTGGTGGTGGCGAACCGACACGGCGAGGAGCTTTCCCACCTGGCGGATGTGGAGCGGATCTACTTCGCCCGGGAGAGCTACGCCCGGGGCATCCTGGAGGCCATTGAGCATTATGATTTCTACGGCGCTTGCACCTTGCCGCCGGAGGAGGGCGCATGAGCGAACCCTTGCTGATCTGTAGCGACATGGATCGTACCCTGTTGCCCAATGGGGTGGCGCGGGAGAGTCCCGGCGCGCGCCCTGGTTTTGCGCGATTGGCCGCCATGCCGGCGGTTTCCATCGCCTATGTTACCGGGCGTCATCTCTCTCTGGCCCTGAACGCGATACGCAGCTGGCGGGTTCCCTTACCCGACTTCCTGGTGTGCGACGTGGGGACCAGTATCCACTCCCTGGAAAATGGTCGCTGGCACGCCTGGGAAAACTGGTGGGAGCATATCGGCGAGGATTGGCGGGGGCGCAATCACGGCGATCTCGCCGAGCTGTTCGCCGATCTGGCGGCGCTGGAACTCCAGGAAAAGGCCCGCCAGGGCCGCTACAAGCTGAGCTATATCACGGAGTCGCAAGCTTCGGCGGCGGGGCTGGTTGAAACCATGGAGGGGCGACTCAAAAGTCAGGGGATAAATGCGCGGGTGATCTGGAGCCGGGACGAGGCCAGTGCCAACGGTTTGGTGGATGTGGTCCCGGCGCGCGCGACCAAGCGCCACGCGGTGGAGTTTCTGATGGTGGCATCCGGGGCCGGTTACGAAAGGACCATCTTCGCTGGCGACGGCAGCGCTGAACTGGAGGTGCTGGCGAGCCCCGTTCACTCCATTCTGGTCGCCAACGCCGCCGATGAGGTGCGCAAGGAGGCGTTGCTGCGGGCCGGTGAAGAGGGCCAGCTGGATACGCTGTACATCGCCAAGGGCGGCTATCTGGGCATGAACGGCAACTATGCCGCCGGTATCCTGGAGGGGGTGACGCGGCGCTATCCGGAGAGCCGGGACTGGCTTGAGACGATGTGCGGGCAGACCCAGGTCGCCGTGGCTGAGGGAGGGGAGGTGACATGACAGGACAGAGACCGGTGATTTTCGGCGAGGTGCTCTACGATCGTTTTCCCGATGGCGCCGCCGTGCTGGGAGGGGCGCCTTTCAATGTTGCCTGGAACCTCCATGCCTTCGGCCTCAGTCCCCTGTTGGTATCCCGGGTAGGTGATGACCCGCTGGGACATGGCATACGCTCGGCCATGAAGGGGTGGGGGATGGACACCTCCGGATTGCAACTTGATTCCGCCCACCCGACGGGCGTGGTCGACATCTCACTGGAGGGTGGCGAGCCGAGCTACGAAATTCTGGCGGATCGGGCCTACGACTTCGTGGATGAGACCCAGATTCCCCCTCTGGGTGAGATCCCGTTGCTTTACCACGGCACCCTGGCGCTGCGCAACGCGACGTCGGCGCGGGCGCTGCGATTCCTCAGGGAGCGCTCGGCCCGCAATGTCTTTGTCGATGTCAATTTGCGTGATCCCTGGTGGCAGCGGGACAGGGCACGGGCATGGGTTCGGGAGGCGCGTTGGGCGAAACTCAATGGCGGTGAGCTGGCCCTGCTGGAAGATGATGAGGGCGAACTCGCCGCCAATCTGGAGCTGTTGCTGGTCACCCATGGCGAGGCGGGTGCGGAGGCCCGTGTTGCCGGCAACGAACGGATGCAGGTAGCGCCCCGCAAGGGCGAGAGCCAGGTAGTGGATACGGTAGGGGCCGGGGACGCCTTTGCTTCGGTGGTCATCGCCGGACTGATTCTGGGTTGGGAGCCGAGACTGACCCTGGAGCGCGCCCAATCCTTCGCCTCCCGGGTCGTCGGCCAGCGGGGCGCTACCGTCGCGGACGCCGGGTTCTATCGCCAGGCGAGCGCGGACTGGGGGCTCGCCAGGTGAATCGGGAGTCGAATCCGATCGTCGAAGCGGGTCGCTATATCGACGAGAACAAGGCCAGGGTGCACCACTTTCTGCATCGTCTTCTCGCTCTCGATCGGCAATTGATGTTGCGCTCCGATGTGCTGGATCTGTTTTCGGAGCTGGCCGGGGAGGAGTCGCGGGAAAATCTGAAGGAGTCCCCGTTCGCGCATCTGATCTCCTGGTGCCAGGAGGTGGTGGTGCATGAGTGCTGGGTCTGTTTCGCCTTGCGGCCGCGGGTGGCGCGCTGGGTCTACGTGCGTCTTCATCAGGACACCCTGTGTCTGGAGGAGATGAGCGGCGAACGGTTCCTCGAAGTCAAGGAGCGGCTGGTGGGCGTGCCGCCGGATGAGTGGACGCTGGAGGTGGACCTTGCCCCCTTCTCCCGGGAGTTCTCCAAGTTGCATGAAACCGGGTCCATCGGGCGCGGTGTCGAGTTCCTCAATCGCCGCCTCTCTAGCGTTCTCTTCGAGGGCGTGGGAAAGGGCGAGCAGCGGCTGCTCGATTTCCTGCAAGTCCACAAGTATCGTGATCAGCAACTGATGCTGAATGAAGCGATTTCCGACCTATCGGGGCTCAGGAGCGCACTGCGCGGGGCGCAGCGCAGCCTCAAGGGCAAGGCGGGCAAGAAGCCCTGGGAGGAGGTGCGTCACGAGCTGCGAGCGCTGGGCTTCGAGCCGGGTTGGGGCGAGGACGTGGCGCGTGTTCGCGATACCATGGATTTGTTGCTCGATATCCTCGAAGCCCCCTCGCCGCGCACCCTGGAGGAGTTTCTCAGTCGGGTGCCGATGATCTTTTCCATCGCGATCATTACCCCCCACGGCTATTTTGGTCAGTCCAACGTGCTCGGGCGTCCGGATACTGGCGGCCAGGTGGTGTATATCCTGGATCAGGTGCGGGCACTGGAGCGGGAGATGCGCAGCCGCTTGCATGAGCAGGGCCTGGATATCGAGCCGCGGATCGTGATCCTCACCCGCCAGATTCCGGAGTCGGAAGGGACGACCTGCGACCAGCGTCTGGAATCCGTATCAGGCACCCGGAATGCGGTCATCCTGCGCGTGCCCTTTCACACCGAGGGCGGCGAGGTGATTCCGCGGTGGATCTCTCGCTTCGAGATCTGGCCCTATCTGGAACGCTTCGCCTTCGATTCGGAGCGGGAATTGCTGTCGGAACTCGGGGGGCGTCCCGATCTGCTGGTAGGAAACTACTCGGACGGAAGCCTGGTCGCCTCGCTGCTGAGTCAGCGCCTGGGGGTGACCCAATGCAATATCGCCCATGCCCTGGAGAAGACCAAATACCTCTATTCCGACCTTTACTGGCGGGAAAACGACGAAAGATATCACTTCTCCTGCCAGTTCACCGCCGATCTGGTGGCGATGAATACCGCCGATTTCATCATCACCAGCACCTACCAGGAGATCGCCGGCACGGATGACAGCGTCGGCCAGTACGAAAGTTACCAAGCCTATACCATGCCGGAACTCTATCGCGTGGTACAGGGGGTGGATGTCTACGATCCCAAATTCAATATCGTTTCACCTGGCGCGGATTCAGATATCTACTTCTCCTACCGCGACACCGAGAAGCGCTTACGCCACCTGCACGACGAGCTGGATCAGCTGATTTTCGGTGACGACGTGGGGGATGATCGGCGCGGTGTGTTAAGCGAGGGGAATAAGCCACTCATTTTTACCATGGCGCGTCTGGATCGCATCAAGAATATCGCCGGCCTGGTGGAGTGGTACGGGGCGTCGGATACCCTCAGGGAGAGAGCCAATCTGTTGGTGATCGCGGGTCACGTGAACCCAGAGCACTCGGCGGATGAGGAGGAGCGGGAGCAGATCCAGGCGATGCACGCCCTGTTCGATCGCCATGGCCTGGACGCCTCGGTGCGCTGGCTGGGGATCCACATGGAGAAGGCGGTGGCGGGGGAGTTGTATCGCTACGTCGCCGATCGACAAGGGGTGTTCGTGCAGCCGGCGCTGTTCGAGGCGTTCGGCCTCACGGTGATCGAGGCCATGGCCTCGGGCCTGCCCACCTTCGCTACCTGTTTCGGTGGTCCGCTGGAGATCATCGAGGACGGCGTGTCGGGGTTCCACATCGATCCCAATCACGGCGCCGCCGCAGCCCGGGAGATAGGCGATTTCTTCGCCAAGTGCCAGGGGGATCCGGGCTGCTGGGAGCGCATATCACAAGGCGGCATGGAGCGGGTGGAAGAGAATTATACCTGGCGGCTTTATGCCCGGCGGATGATGACCCTCTCCCGGGTGTATGGATTCTGGAAATATGTCACCGATCTCGAGCGCTCCGAGACACGCCGCTACCTGCAGATGCTGTACGGTCTCCAGTATCGTCCTCTCGCCCGTCGGATGCTGGGATGACAGGGCGGCGCGGCTCTGGACGAGGTGAACGGTAGTGGGCGCCGATATAGGCGAGACCGATCAGTAACATGAACATCATCGCATTGGAGGGGATGCGCAGATTGAAGTCGGCGATGGAGTGGTAGAGGATCGCGATAATCCCCATCAGACTGCCAAACCCCAGCCCCTGCAGCAAGGGCCGATGGCGGGTCGACATCGCCAGCCAGGCCTGGCGCAGGGCCAGCAAGGCAACGCTCGCCAACAGCAACAGGCCCACCGGGCCGGTTTCAATCAGGAATTCCAGGTAGTCGTTGTGGGCGTGACGCAGAAAGACGTTGGCTCCGGCGCTGGCGGCATCGCGATAGGAGGCAAAGATCGACACGAAGGAACCCGCGCCGGTCCCTGTTACCGGAAAGTCGCTCCAGATGCGCGAGGTCTCCAGCCACACATCATCCCGCATCTCCGTTGCCGCGCTGGTCTCCTGGATACGTTGCACGACCTTGTCGAGCCCGAACCATTCACCGAGGATGATGATGTCAATCACGAAGATGCTTGCCAGCATCAGCATCGCGGCGATGCTTGGACGTTTGCGGGTGATGTACAACCATACCGCTCCGGCGAGGATGAGGCTGACGAAAAAGGCGGTGTTGGCCCCCCGCGAGCGGGTGAGTACCAGGGTCACCACCATCAACGCCAGGCCCAGGCGCAAGCGAAATTTCGGCCCGGATAGCCAGCGCAGGACGGTGAAGAGTCGGTGTCGCCAACTGACCATCTGTATGTCCCCGGTTTCGGAGAGGAGCAGCCCTATACCCACGGCCAGGCACATCTCGAGGTAGCCGCCAAGATGGTTGCGATTGACGAAGGTACCGGTAGCGACGGTGGAGTGGCTCAGCGCCGCAAGACCGCCATAAACCGCCTGGAAGATGCCGCATGCAATGATGACCCAGAGCAGGGTGCGGATCCGCCGCGAGCTGTTGATCAGCTGCAGGGCGAGGGCGAGGAAGAGTGCGTAGGCGAAGGTGTTAAGTATGGCCGTGGTCGTGGCGAAAGGGTAGAGGCTGAGGTGCGCGGTCTCTGGCGCTGTCGCCAGTGGTTGCGTGAGAGCAAGAAAGTCGCCGGCGCCGGAGGATAGCGACGCCAGATACTCTCTCGGCAGGGGCATGCGTTGCAGCAAAAGCCACAGCAGCCAGGCGCCAAGTATTCCGAAGAGGTATCTTGCCGCGTACAGCGCCGAGGTCTGGCGAATCCTGCCGTTTGCAAGCAGCACCAACATTACCGCCGACAGGGCGAAGACCCATGCCTGCAACAGGCTGTTCGCCCAGAACGGAACCGAACCGATGGGCAGTGGCATCCACAAGATCAGCCCAAGGAAGGCGACATAAAGCCACTGATCGGGACGGCGAAATGGAGTGTCGTTCAATGATGTAGGAGAAAGACGAGGATGGTTTACCCCTCAAGCGCCTTGGCGGCCAGATAGGGGTCGGAATGATGTAGTATCTTAGGCATCATCACACTCGCCAACCGCCTCCGGGGCGGTTGGCTTGGTGATGAAGCATGCGTGCCGCGATCGCTTCGGTGGGCTACTCCTGGGAAGCCCCAATCGGGCTGGCCGAGCCGCCACCGGTGGAGCTGCCGCCCCTTTCCGGAGGACCGCCGGGACCCGGGATGGGGCTGCCGCCGCCGTTCTCGGAATTTTTAGCCGCTTCTTCGGCCTTCCGCCTGGCCTCTTCCGCCTTGCCCGGGTCATCGGTTGCGAAGGCTTCATCCAGGGCCGCCATCGCTTGGTCGGACCAACGATGGAAGTTCTCGAGGTCATCCACCTCCTTGCCGTACGCGCTCTGAATGATCGCCAAGGCCGCGAGCTGCTGGGCTTCTGCCGCATTGCCGGCGGCGATGGCGGCGGCCATGGAGGTCTCCACCCGGATCACCAGCAGTCTAAGGGCCTCTGGATCGGTGGTCTGGGTGGCCTGATTGTAGGCTGACTCTGCGAATTCCGCCGCCTTTCGGGCATCCTCCGCGCGCTTTTTGGGGATCTCCAGGACCTTTTGGGCGGCGGCAGCTGTTTCGCTGTCTCCCACAGCCTGGGCGAAGGCGACCTGGGCGTAAGCGACGGCGACATCGGCTTCGGCCGCCGCGAGGTTGGCATTGGCCTGGGCGATGGCGGCCTTAAGCCTGAGCAGTTGCAAGGTACAAGTGTTGCATTCAGCAACCGCGTCGCCGCTTAGCGCGTCGCAGGCACCCGGCTGCGCGAAGTCGACGGAGTGATCGTCCATCCATGCGTTGCACTCTTCGATCGTGGCTTGATTTGCTTGCGCCAGTTCCGCCGCCGCTCGGGTCCGATTAAGGCTGTTCCTGGCCTCTTCGAGGGCTTCCTTCGCGAAGGCAACAGGGTCCATGTTGGTTTCCGCCTGCGCAGAGGGGATAAGGGCGCTGCCCATCTCCGAGAGCCGGGCGGAGAGGTGTTTTGTTAGTGAGCGGGTTCCGTCCTGGTAGTAGGCTACCGCTTCTGCATCCGGGCCATTCGACATGTATTCGGTCTCGATCACCGCCAATTCCGCATCGGTTACCGCCGCCTCTGCGTAGGCGAGAGAGGTGGCCGCTGCCGCCGAGTAGGCGCTGGCATTGGCGAGGGTTCGAGTGGCGATGTCGGTAATGGGTGAAGCGATCTGCTCCAAGGCGTCGCTTCTGTCCTTCATCCGCCTTGCATTATCGCTGAGTTTGACGGCTTCAGCAGCCTGTTTCTGGAACGGCAATCTGGCGACTTCGCGGTCGATTCCCGGCAGCTCGGAAACCGGTACATCGATATCGGAAGATTCGAGAACGCCTGCTTCCAGCAACCCGGCACGGTTGCCCCCGGAGACGGTTGCGTCGCCCGCCAGGTCGTACTCGGTTTCACCGGACGCGGCAACGGATACCGGGAACGTCGTTCCGCGAATCGCCGCGATCATGCCAGGGGTACGTACATTGAAGTGGTTTGGACCATCTTGCTTGAGGTTGACGCCAAAAACCACATCTCCAACCAGTACGTTGGCCTGGCGATGGGCTACGGTTCGTAGCTTGCCCGCTCCCTCGTAACGCTGATTGATGGTGACGTTGGAGTTGGCCTCCATGCGCATCACGCCGGTGTCGACCAGTCGGATCTCGGCGCGCCCGCGCTTGGTGATCACCTTGTCCGTGTTGTATAGGGGATAAGGGGTCCGGGAGAGCCTTGACCACTCTCCGGCGGAGCGCACCAGCACTTCTCCGCTGAACGTGGTGATGTCACCGATCTTCATCGCGCTGGGCGCGACGCGTGCCGCGGCGAAGGTCGACTCGGCGAATACGGCGAAAATCAGCAGCAGGCAGAGAGAAGCGGTTCTCGCGAAGTTCCCTATCATGATCGAGCCCTCTAAATTGAAGTGTGCGGGGGAGAAATTTGCGAACTTAATGTTCTTCATTGTAGGACATTGGTCCCGGAAAATGAAGTGACAATTGTCGGCAGCGCAGGGATTCCCATGCCCTGGCCGCCAACTCGGCCCTTACATCTCCTGCTTGATGGTGAAGGCGCCGCGGATGTCCCCCAAAGAGTAGCCGGTGGCCTCGTCTTCAGGATAGTACTCGTCGAGCTTGGCCTGGACCTCCGGGGCGGTCTCCACGCCGTGACACTTGAGGCAGACCTCGCCGGTGGGGATCGCCTTCATGAAGCGAAATACCTGACGGCCATCCTCTTCGACGATCTCCGCATGGGCGATCTTCTGGGGATCTTCGCCATTCGCCTTGCGCTCCTCGAATTGCTTGAGTACGCCACTCTCCCAGGCGTCCGGGGCGTTTTCCGGATTACGCACCTTGAGGCTGGTGCGGGCGAGGTGCATGTCGTGTTCCTGGGCCTTGTTGGCGGTGATCGGCCCGGCGACCTTGTGGCAGACATCGATGGCGTGGGGCGGACCGCCCTCCTTCATGCCCTTGACCAGCTCCCCCTTGAGGGCGCCGAAAAAGTCCTGAATGGCGGCCTTTGAGGCGTCGATGCGGGGCTGCATCTCGGCACTCTCTTCGGCGGTACCGGTTATGGGGGTCATGGCGACGGCCAGCGCAAGTGCTGCGAATCTCTTGTGCATGATGGTTTCCTCGGTTATGAATACTACGGCTAAGTTCGACCCGGCTCAATGGGCGAAATGACCATATCACGGTGCACGGAACAATCGCGTTAAGATATCGCAATGAATCCTGAGATGTCGAGTGGGGAAACGCACAAAAGTGAAAACGGCGAGCGGCGAGCGACGGGGCGGGGCGGGCGGATTGATGCGCGGCTGGGCCTGGCCATGGTGGCTGCTGGCGCTGGCGGTCTGCCTGTCGTCATCTCTGGCGGCCGGGACGGATGGCGAGTTGCGGCGAATCCGGGTGGGTGGCGCGGATCTTCAGGTGCGCATGGCGATCTCTCCGACGAGTCGGGGTCGGGGGCTTGCCGGAGTTCGACAACTGCCGGATGATCGGGGCATGCTGTTTCGATTCGAGTACCCCCAGCGGGTTAGGTTCTGGATGAAGGGGGTGGATATTCCCCTTGCTATCGGCTTTTTTTCAGCCGAAGGGGTACTCACGGAGGTCGTTGAGATGCCTCCCGACGGTGGCGCCACGATCCATCAGGCCTCTTCGCCGACCCTGTGGGCGCTGGAGGTTAACCAGGGCTGGTTCCATCGCAACGGCGTCGGGGTAGGGGCGGAACTGGAGTTGCCTGCCGATTAGTATGGCTGGGGGTGAGTCCAGCGCCGTGATCTCCGCGCCCCCGCGAGAGATCTCATGGATACGCTGGCGCGACTGTAGTAACCCTCAGACCGCGATCGGGGCGCGAATGGCCGGGTGGGGGTCATAGCCCTCGAAGAGAAAATCCTCGAAGCGGTAGCAGAAGATGTCGTCGGCACGACGCAGGATCCTCAGTTGCGGCAGGGGGCGGGGCTCACGTCGCAACTGCTCGAAGACGATCTCGTCGGTCAGGTGGTTGCTGTAGAGGTGCAGATCGCCAAAGGTGTGAATGAACTCGCCCGGGAGGAGATCGCACTGCTGGGCGATCATGTGGGTGAGCAGCGCGTAGCTGGCGATGTTGAACGGCACGCCGAGGAAGCAATCGGCGCTGCGCTGGTAGAGCTGGCAGGAGAGGCGACCGTCGGCAATGAAGAACTGAAACAGGCAGTGGCAAGGGGCCAACGCCATGCGCCCCTGTTCGACATTGGCCTGAGGTGGGATAGACTCGTCTGGAAGATCCGCCGGATTCCAGGCCGAGATGAGGTGTCGGCGAGAGTGTGGCTTTTCCCTCAGTTGTTGCATCAGTTCGGCGATCTGGTCGATGACGCGCCCGTCCGGGCATTGCCAGGATCGCCACTGGGCGCCGTAGATCGGGCCTAGATCGCCGTCGTCCCGCGCCCATTCGTTCCAGATCGAGACGCCTTGTTCGCGCAGCGGCATGTTGTTGGTGGCCCCTGACAGGAACCACAGCAGTTCGTGGATCACGCTTTTGAGGTGAATGCGTTTGGTGGTGACCAGCGGGAACCCCTGTTGCAGGTCGAAGCGTATCTGGCGTCCGAACAGGGCGCGGGTGCCGACGCCGGTGCGATCGCCCCGATCGATGCCGTTGTCGATGATGTCACGAAGGAGGTCGTGGTATGCTTTCATGTCATGGCCGAAGTAAAGGATCTGTCTTGCAAAGCCGCGCTGTGGATCCCATGTTGGCGAAACCCTAGTCATTCAATAACGATGGAGGTGTCGTGATGGACCCATTGGAGCGAATAAAGGATCTTGTTGAAAAGAACCCGGTAATCATTTTCATGAAGGGAACGCCTCAGTTTCCCATGTGCGGATTTTCCTCCCGCACCGCGGCCGCGCTTCAGGACTGCGGCGCACCATTCGCCCACGTCAATGTGCTGGCGGATCAGGAGGTGTACGAAAATCTTCCGAAATTCGCGGACTGGCCCACCTTTCCCCAGGTCTATATCAATGGCGAACTGATCGGCGGCTGCGACATCACCCTGGAGATGCACGCCAGCGGCGATCTCAAGAAGATGGTGACCGAGGCCACCGCCAGTCGCTAATTTAAACGACGAAATACGCGAAACACGCGAAAATTCCTATTTGTTTTTCGCGTGTTTTGAGAATCTCGCGGTTCCCGAAAACCAGGTGCGGGTTATGTTATCAGGAGGCCGCGCTTAGTCGGTCCGCCAGCTGCTGTCCTTCCGCGAAGTCCAGGGTCCCTTCGTAGATCGCCCGCCCGGTGATCGCCCCGGTGATGTTGTTGGTATCCGCCTCGCACAGGGCGCGGATGTCATCCAGGTTGGTGATGCCGCCGGAGGCGATAATGGGGATCGCCACCGCCCGCGCCAGCGCCGCGGTGGCGTCCACGTTGACGCCGGTCATCATGCCGTCGCGGCCGATATCGGTGTAGACGATGGCGCTGACCCCATCCTGCTCGAAACGTTTCGCCAGTTCGTCCACCCGCTGGTTGGTGATCTCCGCCCAGCCGCTGATCGCCACCATGCCATCCTTGGCGTCCAGGCCGACGATCACCTGCCCGGGAAAGGCCTTGCAGGCGCGGGCGACGAATTCCGGCTCTTTCACCGCCTGGGTGCCGATGATGGCGTAGCTGACCCCGGCTTTCAGGTAGGTCTCAATGGTCGCTTCGTCGCGAATGCCGCCGCCCACCTGGATCGGCAGATCCGGGAATTCCCGGGCGATGGCGCGAATCGAGTCGCCATTGACCGGCTCTCCGGCGAAGGCGCCGTTGAGATCGACCAGGTGCAGGCGCCTGCCTCCCGCCTTTACCCAGCGTGAGGCGGTCTCCACCGGGCTATCGGAAAAGACGGTATCGTCATCCATTCGGCCCTGGCGCAGGCGTACGCATTGGCCGTCCTTGAGATCAATGGCGGGAATCAGTAACAAGGCTCTACTCGCTTATCTTGGTCGGTTGAAAAGACGAGCGGCGGCCCTCTTCAGGCCTGCCACTCCACGAAGTTGCGCAACAGCCTAAGGCCCGCGTCGGCGCTCTTTTCCGGGTGGAATTGCACGGCGAAGAGGTTGCCCCTGGCCAGCGCCGCGGTAAAGCGGGCGGCGTAGTCGGTGGCGCCGACGGTGAGCGTCGAGTCGGTCGGATCGACGAAGTAGCTGTGCACGAAATAGAAGCGGGCGTTGTCGTCGATCCCTTCCCATAGCGCGTGTTCCCGGGTCTGTTCCACTTCGCTCCAGCCCATGTGGGGGACCTTGAGGCGGTTACCGTTGGCATCCGAAGTGTCGGGGAAGCGTCGCACCTGACCGGGAAAGAGGCCGAGCAGGGGGGTTCCGTCGTTCTCCTCGCTGAACTCCATCAGCACTTGCAGGCCCATGCAGATCCCCAGAAAGGGTTTGTCGCGGGCGGTGTCGAGGATCGCGCGATTGAGGTGGTGATCCGATAAAGCCGCCATGCAGTCCCGCGCCGCGCCCTGACCGGGGAACACAATGCGGTCGGCGTCGGCGATGCGCTGGGGGTCATCGGTAACCATGACCTGATCGCCGGCGGCGCAGACATGCTCGATCGCCTTGGAGACGGAACGCAGGTTTCCCATGCCGTAGTCGACGACAACAATGGATCGGGCCATAGGATTAATATCCTCATACAGTGGGGCTAGTACAACCGCGCATGTAACTACTCAGCACCGGACTCAGCATATAAGAAATAGACAGGATTAACAGGATGTTCCAAGATTAACAGGATTTTTACATTTCATATCCTGTAAATCCTGGGAAATCCTGTTAATTGTGTCCAATTTTTCCTCTTTGCGGATAAAGATCTGAATAGTTACCCGCGCATAAGTTTTCGCGACAACTTCTCGGGGAGGTTGAGGCTTTAGCCGGGCCGAGTTCGATCACGGCCAGCCTAAAGGTTCAACCTCCCCATGCCTGGATGACTTAGACATGGTGGTGCTAGGGTATTAGCTCGCGTCGCGAAGGCGCAAAGGATAGGCGATTTGCGAAAAAAAATACACCACGGAGAACGCAGAGAACACAGAGGTAATGGAGAGGGTGTGCGTGTATTGCTCTCTGTGTGCTCTGTGTTCTCTGTGGTTAGGGTTTTTCTGCCCCCGAAACCGTCAGTTACTCCGCAAGCACCTGCACATCGGCATCCGCGCGCAGTTTCTTGAGATAGTCGGAGAGCCGCTTGCGCTGCTCCTGCTGAAGCAGTTTGCCCTTCATCTTGTCGAAGGTAGGCTTGGCCTTCTCACGCGTCTCCTCAAGGAGAACGACATGCCAGCCGAACTGGGTCTTTACCGGCTCGGCGGTGTGGCTGCCGGGCTCCAGGGCCATGACCGCCTGTTCGAACTCCGGCACCATCCGGCCGGCGCCGAACCACCCAAGATCACCGCCGGAGGGTCCGGAGGGTCCGGTGGAGAGCTCCTTGGCGAGTTCCTGAAAGTCGCCGCCCTCATCCAGGCTGGTGATGACATCCCGGGCTTCCTGCTCCTCCTTGAGCAGGATGTGGCGCGCCTTGTACTCCTTCTCGGCGGGGCCGGCGCTGGCCTCGTCGTAGAGGGCCTTGAGCTCCTCTTCGGTGATCGGATTGGCCACCGATTCCCGATTGAGCACCAGGTTGGCGAGATACTCGGCCCGCACCAGCTCCAGGCCCGCCTGGACCTCCGGTTGCTTGTCCAGTCCGAGCTTCTCCGCTTCGTCGGCCAGGATCAGGTAGTTGACCAGTTGATCCAGCAGCGCGGTACGCATCTGGTCGCTCAGCTCCTCCTTCTGGGCCTGCTGGGGCACGGTGCGCTGGTAGAAGATGGTAAACATGTTGCGCGTCACCGGGGTGCCGTTGACGCTGATTACCGCGGTGTTGCCGTCCATCTCCTCGGCGGCGGGCTGCTGCGCTTCCGCGGTCGCTTCCTGGGAGGCCAGGGGGGCGACCAGCGGCGTCGCGGAGAGGGTCAGCCCGATGGCGGCGGTGAGCAGCAGTTTGCGAGAGGGACGAAGATGAAACAGAGCCATGAATCCTCCTAGGGTAGCACTTTATTGAACGGTTTTACGGTAACGGACGCGAACACGCCGTCGGTTGCGTAGGGGTCTGCCTCGGCCCAGTCGCGGGCGTCCTCCAGATCGGCGAATTCGGCGATGATCAGCGAGCCGCTGAAGCCGGCGGGGCCGGGGTCGGGGCTGTCGATCGCTGGATGGGGGCCGGCCAGCAGCAGGCGGCCATCGGCCTGCAGCGCCTTGATGCGTTCCAGATGGGCCGGGCGCGCCGCCAAGCGGGCCTGTAGGCTATCGGGGTTGTCGATGCCGAAGATTGCGTAGTACATCTATCTCTCCTCGCTCGCCGTCGCCGTCGCGGGCGCTTGGTCCATGTACCTGGCCAGAAAGAAGCCCTGGGCGATGACGAACAGAAAGGTCAATCCCATCATGCCGAAGAGCTTGAAGTTGACCCAGGCCTCCTCGGAAAAGCTGAAGGCGACGTAAAGGTTGAGCAGACCCATGGCGATGAAGAACCCGGCCCAGGCCAGATTGAGACGTCCCCACACCGAAGTCGGCAGTTGGACCGCGTGAGACAGCATCCGTTCCGTAAGCGTTTTGCCACCGAACAGGGGGCTCGCCAGAAAGACGATGCCGAACAGCCAGTTGACTACCGTCGGTTTCCACTTGATGAAGAGGGGATCGTGGAGCAGCAGGGTCATGCCACCGAATACGACAAGTAGCCCCAGGGTAATGAGCTGCATCTTCTCCGCCTTGCGGTGGCGCAGCCAATGATAGCCGACCTGGATCAGGGCGGCGGCGATGGCGACGGCGGTGGCGACGTAGATGTCATAGGCCTTGTAGGCGATGAAGAAGAGCAGGATGGGGAAAAAGTCGGCGAGAAATTTCATGGTTTCAGCTACGCATGGGGGTGATTGGAGTCTGATCTGGAGAGTCGAGTGGCGGTGCGGCATTGCCCGTCTCAAGGACTGGCGGTACGCAGGTTCATTCCCGTTCAGGGTCGCCGCAACTGCCACCCTGCCCATCGCGGGGCGCTATACTAACCCATTTTCGTTACTCTTGTCTTCGTCTTGCCGAGGTTCGGGCGAACCCTGGTCCGACGCCACTGGCGGCGCCTCATCCATCAGCGGTCGCATGGCGTGCAGCAGATTGGCGAAGAGGTGGGGGTTGGTTCGGGATTCCCGCGCCAGCAGGCCCTTCATGTAGGCGCGCTGGGTCGGCTTGGTGAAGCAGGCGGGGCAACTGTCGGGAATGACTGGCAGTTCGGCCTTGACCGCGAAATCGGCGGTCTGGCTCTCCCGACAATAGACCAGCGGTCGGATGATGCGGATATCGCCGTCGTTATTGAGATAGTGGGCCTTCATGGTGAGCAGCTTGCCGTTGTGAAACAGTGACATCATCAGGCTCTCGGCGAGGTCGTCCAGGTGCTGGGCCAGCGCCAGCACGTTGTAACCCTCGTTGCGGCAGGTGGTGTACATGATGCCCCGCTTCATGCGCGCGCAGTAGGCGCAGAAGGAGTCGCCGTCCATGCGTTCCCGGGCCTCGTCCATGATCGGCTGATCGCGATAGAACCAGGGCGTCCCGAGGCGCTCGTAATAGACCTTGAGAGGCGAGGGATCGAAGCCGTCGATCTCCGGGTCCACGGTAATCACGCCCAGCTCGAACTTCACCGGGGCATAGCCGCGCAGGTGCGCCAGGACCTGGAGCAGGGAGAGGGAGTCCTTGCCGCCGGAGACCCCCAGCAGGATACGATCCCCTTCGCGGATCATGGTGTAGTCGGCGATGGCGCGGCCAACCTTGCGCAGCAGGGACTTGGGCGGTTTGATGGGTGGGGTCATGGTATGGGGGAGGGCCTTGTCATCGATTCGCTTTCATCTCGCAATTGATTTGGAGCCACAAAAATCACGAAATACACGAAAGTTTCGAGAGACCCCAGACCCGATGAAGCGCAGCGGAAACCGAGAGGTCGAGGGCGAGAATTTTGGTATTTCATATGGTTTCATCTGTTTAACGCGCTACCCTTGAAACTTTGCCAGTACGGCTGCGCTTAAGTTTCGCGTGTATTATCAAGACCAAAAAAATCTCTCACAAAGGCACGGAGCACGCGGAGAACTCCTCATCCGTGATCTCTGTGGCTCAGTGAGAGATATTATGAAAACTTTGGAGCGGCTGTACTAGGCTCTTCAATAATCCGATTATCGTGTATTTCGTGGTTTATCAGTTTGAAGTCCCGGTGTTCATTACAAGGTCTCGGCAAGAACCCGGGACACCGACTCCTCAAGCGTGATGGTCTGGTCGAGCACCGCCGGCTGCCAGGTGCGCATCCAGATCCCCATCAGGCCGCGCGAGATCTGGAGCTCACGCAGCATCAACCGTGTCAACGGCCCCGCCTGATCGAGAAAGCCGCTCTCTTCATAGAGGCGTTCGGTGGCCTGGCGATCATAGGGGACGCGAGTGACCTCCGCCCGCCAGCCCTCCATGCCGAGATTCAGGCGGGCGTAGGCGGCCCGGGGATCGCGATCGAAGGGCGAGCCGATGGAGCCGGAGTTGACCACCAGCGTCCCTTCGAACTCCCGCACCATGGGGACATGGGTGTGGGAGGCAATGAACAGATCCCGCTTGTCCCCCAGCTTGGCGGGCAGTTGCTCGTCTGGTACCCGCGGGTGGATGCCGTCGCGGTTGCCGAGTCGCGAACCATGGGTGACGTGGATCGCCGCACCGCTCTCCAGTTGCAGGTCGAGATTGTCGTGCCACTTGTCGATCTGGGTCAGCTGATCGCCCAGCTGATCCAGGGTCCAGTAGGCGAACCGCTTGGTCTCGAATTGCACGCCTTCTCTCGGTATGGCTTCGTCACGGCATCTCAGCACCCAGGATTCATGGTTGCCCTTGGTGTAGATCGCCTCGGGCAGGTGTCGCGCCAGCATGCGCAGAGTCGCCAGGCTGTCCGGGCCGCGGTTGATGGCGTCGCCGTTGATGACGCAGAGGTCCGGGGGATCCCGCGGCAGATCCTCCAGCACTGCTTCCAGTGCCGGGACGTTGCCGTGGATATCGGAGAGGATGGCGATCTTCATGCCCGGGATATTTGGTCGCGGCCTGGCGGAATCAACGTTTGCGCTTGAGCGGCCCCAGGCCGGCCTCCACCGTTTTCTTCTCCGCGCCGGATTCGGTGCTGGCCTTGGGGGCGGTTTCGGCGACGCTGGGTTTGCGGCGCTTGCCGATGTTCTTGCGGTCGCGCAGGCGTTGCTTGAGTTTGGCCTTGCTCGGCTTTTGCTCTTCCTTGCGGGGCTTGCCGCTGCTCGCTTTACCCGACGACTTCTGTTTTTTCGGACCCTTGAAACGGGCCTCCAGTCCTTCGATCGCGCGCCGCTCGAAGGCCAGCCCCAGGTAGCGCTCGATGTTGATCATGCGATTCCAGTCCGGCGCGGTAACCAGCGAGATGGCCCGCCCCGATGCGCCGGCGCGCCCGGTGCGTCCGGTGCGGTGCAGCAGCTCTTCGGCGTTGCGGGGCATGTCGAAGTTGATCACCAGGTCGAGATCGGCGATATCCAGACCGCGCGCCGCCACATCTGTGGCGACCAGCACATCGATCTCGCCGCGTCGAAACAGGTCCATGACCCGATTGCGTTCCCGCTGCTCCATCTCCCCTTGCAGCGCGGCGCAACGGACCCCCTTGCCTTGCAGTAGGTTGGCGAGCTCCTTGACCGACTCGCGCATATTGGCGAAGACTACCGCCTTGGTAAAGGTATCATTGGCGGCAAGCCACGGCAGTAGCTGCTGTTTGTGGGCGGCATCGTCCGCGAGAACGACCTGTTGGTGGATGTCCGGGTGCTGTTGGCGGGCGGAGTCGATGAGGATCGATTCCGGCTCGTTCAGGAGGTGATCGACCAGAGATTTCAGCCCCTTTTGATCGAGGGTGGCGGAGAAGAGCATGGACTGACGCGCCCGATTGGTCACCTCGAGGATGGCGAGGACATCCGGCGCGAAACCCATGTCGAGCATGCGATCCGCTTCGTCGATCACCAGTACTTCGAGGTCGCTGAGATCCGCATGGCCGTTTTCGAGATGCTCCAGCAGGCGTCCGGGGGTGGCGATGATGATGTCCGGGTTCTTGCGCAGATCGGCGACCTGATGCTTGCGCAGGTGGCCGCCCGTAATCACGCAGGCGGTGAGCCGGGTAAAACTGCCCAGTTGCAGAAAGTGGTGGCGGATCTGCTTGGCCAGCTCCCGGGTGGGGGCCAGGATCAGGCCGCGAGTAGCGGTATCCGGGGCCGGGTTGTCATGAAACCGCTCCAGCATCGGCAGCAGGTAGGCCGCGGTCTTGCCGCTGCCGGTGGCGGCGCGGACCAGCAGGTCTCGCCCCTCGCGGGCCTTGGGCATGACGCCCTGTTGAACTGGCGTGGGGGTCGCGAAGGCGTTGCGCTCCAGGGCGCGCAGCAGTTCGTCCGGGAGGTGAAAGTCGGCGAAAGAGGTCTGGGTCATGATGGGTTGGCAAGTATGATGGCTTCGGGGAGTGAATTATAGTAGCGGCGCACTGCGCTGCATAGCGAGGTATCCTGGATCGGGTCGAAAGATGCGGACCCCCAGGCGCAGATCCGCGAAAATTCGCCAAAACATGGCGCGCGGCGGAATCCGGGCTATGGTGGCGTTGTTTCACGGTTATCGACCCGGTTCGGGGGTGGAGTACACGCTGTCAATGTCATCAAGAGTAAGACATCGTGGCATTTTCCGGGAATGATGCGCCTCATTTCGTGGCTACGCCGAGCGTTTTTGGTTCTGCATGGATGTGCCGGCGACCGAGCGACAAGGCTTTTTATTCGGCGCATCCTATGCCGGCCCGGCGATTTCCGGCCTGCTGCCGGATTAAGGCGCATCAAGGGTGGGAATCTGGCGCGCCGCTAACTGAGTGACATTGCATGCGCCATGGCGTGTGAAGGGCTATGGTGCAACCCCAGGGCTGTACTCCAAACAGATGCCGCATCCATACCATTAGCGGCGACGCAACTGCTCGCGGGGGCTTAGGGTCGTGAGCAATCCGTAGGCGAAGGTGGCGAACCAGGCGAGAGCCAGGCCGTAGAAGAGAAAGGCGTGACGGGGAAAGTCAATGTAGCCATCGCCATACAATGACGAAAAGAAGGAGTATCCCAGCATCGCCCCAAGAAAGGTCGGCCATGCGGCCTGTTCAGTAGCGCCGCGCGTCCAGGCCAGCAGGGCCGCCAGCCAAGGGGAGAAGAGGGTGAAGAACACGAGACCGAGCCACCGCCGGGAATCCATGTTCGCGATAATATCCGCGATACCGAGGTAAGGAACACCGCCCGCCTCAAGGATGAAGATCTTGGACTCGTGCGCTACCTGACCGAGGGCGCGATGGTACAGCTCTTGGGAATACAGGGCTGCATTTCGGATCATGGTTGCGATTGCGGCGGGATCCTGAACGCTCATCAACCCCATGTCGGCGAGGGACAGGGATAGGATGGCGGGGCACTGCTCGAAGATCGCCTGGAGGTCGCCGATGTACCAGTTATCCCCGCTGAACCTGATACATTCAGGCTCTAGGCCGAAGGTGTCCAGTGTCCGCGCGGGATCGGAAAGAGCCGGCAGTACCGCGCCAAAAAAAGTATTGATCGTGTTCGTGTTCTTGATGTCGTTCAGGGTGTTGGTGGCGTCGGGGTTGGTCAGGTAGAAGATGCGCTGGGTGCCGATGGTCGCGACCAGGCCGATAACCAACGCAAGGCCGAAGCGCTTGCGCCAGGGCGGCGCGACCCCCGCCAGGATCGGGATCAGCGCCAGGAAAAGATATTGATACTGATTGCGGGAGAGGGCGATGGCAAGCAGCAGCAGGCCCCATGCCGCTATCCGTCGGCGGGGAATGCGTTGTTCGATGATCGCCAGTAGCACGGATGAGGCGAACCACAGCAGGCCGATGAATGTCGCGGGCTCCATGTAGAGGGTGTTGAGATAGAGGCTGTAGAAGGGATCGGCGATGAGCAGGCCGACCAAGGCATAGAGCAGCGCGACGCCCTGCCGGGATCGCGCCAGCCGAAAATGGTAGATCAGCAGGATCAGGATCCACAGGGCCGCGAAAAAGGCGCCCTTGACACGAATGTCGACTCGCCGGGGTTCAGCGGGGTTGTCGCTCAGTCGATCTCTTCCCCGGAGCAGCAGGTAATCCAGCGCGATGGCGCTGGAGAGGTAGATCCATTTCTCTTCACGATCAATATCGAAATAACGCAGCGGGTGGGCGTGGGTACCTTCCCCGAAGCGGTAGCGCTCATCGGCGGGGGAGAGTCCCAGCGCCGACATGGTGCGCACCTGATCGTAGTTGTTGGCGTAGGCGAACAGTGGATCGTGGGTCTGGACCAGCAGGATGCGCGCGGCGGCGAGCATCAGCAGGACCAGCCCTGCAAGGTAGGCGGGATGTTTGACGTGTGGCATGGGACGGGAAAACTACCACGAATGGACGCGTCTGTCCCGCCCCGGGGCGCTGGTGTTCAACTGGCCTGGCGCTGGGACTCTTCGGGCAACGGATAGTTGAACCAGGCGATGCCGATCTCGTTGTGAATCTCCCCCAGCATGCGTTGCAGGTCGTCGATGAGCTGGTGCAGGTCGCTTCCACTAACCCGATCCGGATCGAATTCGCCGATCAGCTCTTCGAGGCGCTCAATCCGCTCCTTCACCCGTTCGTTGTTGCGCAGCGGCGCCACCGCCCCAGCCAGCTCGCCCAGGCAGTAGCGGAAGGAGCGGGGGAATTCCCGATTACGAAAAAGGAAGCTGATCACCGGATCCCAGTCCGGCGCCTGCTGCATCACCCGCCGGTACATCTGGTAACCGCTGAGGGATTCGAGCAGGTTCATCCACAACGCCCCTTCGTAGTACTCGATGTCGCCGCTCTGCTCTTCCAGGTGGGTGGAGAGCACGTCGACGATGCGGGTGGTCATGTCGGCCCGTTCCAGATAGCGCCCCAGCAGCAGGAAGGTGTAGCCTTCGTCGTGGCTCATGGTACCGGAGAGCATCCCGGAGAGGGCCTGCACGCCGAGGATGACCTGCTTGAGGTAGTTGTAGCGACCGCGAGGCGAGATGCCCAGGTAGATCTCGGCGGAGGCGATGCGGTAGAGGTTGTTGATCTGCTCCCAGCCGTCGCGCGGGAAGAAATCGCGCACCGTGCGGCCATTCTCTCGCGCCCACTTGAGGGATTGGATGATGGAGCTGGGGTTCTCGAAGTCGCCGATCAGGAAGCGCACCACGTTCTTCTCATTGGCCTCCATCGCGCGTCGCAAGAAGGGATCCTCGCAGCCGGTGATGGTGATCAAGGGTTTCCAGCCGGGACGCAGGTGCTTGGGCAGGTCCAGTTGCAGATGGGTGTTGACGTTGATCAGGCGCGCGGTGTTCTCCGCCCGTTCGGCATAGCGGGCCAGCCAGTAGATGTGTTCGGCGACGCGTGAAAGCATGGGGCAATATCCTCGCTATCGATCAGTCGTCGAGATCGACGATCCAGGTATCCTTGCTGCCTCCCCCCTGGGAGCTGTTGACCACGGTGGACCCAGGGCGTAGCGCGACCCGGGTGAGGCCGCCGGTGGTGACGTGGACGTGCTTGCTCGAAAGAATGAAGGGGCGCAGGTCGACGTGGCGGGCCGCGGCGTGGTGATCCGTCAGGGTCGGCACGGTGGAGAGCTTGAGCATCGGCTGGGCGATGTAGTTGCGCGGGTCCTGTTTGATCAGTTCCGCGAACTTGGCCAGCTCCGCCTCTTCCGCCTGGGGGCCGATGAGCATGCCGTAGCCGCCGGATTCGTTCGCGGGTTTGACCACCAGCTGGTCAAGGTTGGTCAGCACATGCTCTCGCTCCTGGTCATACAGGCAGCGATAGGTGGGGACGTTGGGCAGGATCGGATCCTCATCCAGGTAGTACTTGATGGCATCCGGCACATAGGCGTAGACCACCTTGTCGTCCGCCACTCCCGCGCCAGGGGCGTTGGCCAGGGCTACATTGCCCGCCTTCCAGGCGCGCATCAGACCGGGCACGCCGAGCGCCGAGTCCGGGTGGAACACCTCCGGGTCCATGAACAGGTCGTCGATGCGACGGTAGATCACGTCGACCCGGGACAACCCGTAAATGGTGCGCATGTAGACGCAATCGTCCTCACCCACGACCAGATCGCTCCCCTCCACCAGTTCCGCCCCCATCTGCTGGGCCAGATAGGCGTGCTCGAAATAGGCGGAGTTGTAGATGCCGGGTGTCAGCACCACCACCTCGGGGAAGTCGCCGGGCCGTGGCGACAGGGCGGCCAGCGTCTCATAGAGCTGGGTAGGGTAGGCGTCCACCGGCAGGATGGTGTTCTCCTCGAACAGCTCCGGCGCGACCCGCTTCATCACCATGCGGTTTTCCAGCATGTAGGAGACGCCGGAGGGGACGCGCAGGTTGTCTTCCAGCACGTAAACCGTGCCGTCGGCGTCGCGCACCAGGTCCGAGCCGCAGATGTGCGCCCAGACCCCAAACGGCGGATCGATGCCGACGCACTCGGGCCGAAAATTTACCGAATCGGCGAGCAGTTCGCCGGGAAAGACCCCATCCTTGACGATCTTCTGATCGTGGTAGATGTCGTCGATAAACAGGTTGAGGGCGCGTACCCGCTGCTTGAGGCCCGCCTCGATGCGCCGCCACTCGTTACGCTCGATGATGCGCGGGATCAGGTCGAAGGGCCAGGCGCGATCGATGGAGCCTTCGGCCTCGGTGTAGACGGTGAAGGTGATGCCCATCGCCTTGATCGCCAGCTCCGCCGCGTTGCGCAGGTCCTCCAGCTCGCCATCCTCCAGCCCGGACAGATAGCCGCAGACCTTTTCGGCGGCGCGTCGGGGTGCGCCGCTGGCGACCAGTTCATCGAAGAAGTCGTGGTGGGTGTACTCTTTCCAGTCGATAGCCACAGGGGGGTCCGCCATATCATGTTCGTGATCGTCTAGCAAAATCGGGGCCAGGCGTCACAATGCAAACGGTCGCAAGCGAAATGTGCAAGGCATGCCGTCAGCCGCGCCTTCCGCTGGTGCGTCGGGGTGAATTACGCACCTTCCGAGAGCGCAAAATAGCCTGAATCGAAACGTTTCGCAATGAGAGACTTGCGGGATAAAATGTGCGAACATGATTTCCCGGCGCCGTCCCAGTGCGTGACGGATTCTGTTTCGGAGGCGACCCGCTTCCACTTGGCTTGAAGACGCATCCCATGACCTATTGCCTCAGTATCAAGGTGAACGACGGGCTGGTGTTCGCCTCCGACTCCCGCACCAACGCAGGGGTGGACTATGTCAACACCTACAGCAAGATGTTTCGCTTCGAGGTCGACTCAGGCCGCGCCTTCGTCATCATCACCTCCGGCAATCTCTCCACCAGCCAGGGGGTGATTCAGCAGTTGCGACGAGATCTCGAAGACCCCAACGCGGTCTTCAGTCTGCGTACCGCGGATTCCCTCTACAACGCCGCCAGCTACCTCGGCCAGACCAGTCAGGTGGTACAGGGACGTCATGAATCGGCGTTGCAGAAGAGCGGTATCAACGGCGAGTCCTATTTCATCATCGGTGGCGAGATCAGTGGCCAGGATCCGGACATCTATCTGGTCTACGCCCAGGGTAACTGTATCAGTCCGTCCGACGACAACCCGTTCCTGCAGATCGGCGAGACCAAATATGGCAAACCCATCCTCGACCGCGTGATCACCCCGGTCACCACCCTGGAGGACGCCTCCCGCGCCGCGCTGGTCTCCATCGACTCCACCATCCGCTCCAACATCACCGTCGGGCCACCGGTGGAACTGTGCATCCTGCGCAAGGGCGAGTTCCGGGTCTCCAATTACATGAAGCTGAGCGAAGAGGACAGCCTCTACAACGCCATCAAGCAGCAATGGAACGAAGGCCTGCGCCAGGCCTTTGGCGGTCTGCCGCGTTTCCCCTGGGAAGGCGCGGTCGCGGCGCCAGCGCCGCGCGAAACCGGTGTCGCGCAACCGCCCAAGGAGTCCGAAGCCGCCGCCTCCCAGCCCCAGGAACTCTCCGAGCATGTCTGGAGTCGGCAGTTGGAGTGAGGGATCGGTTCAAGAAAAATTCATAGACAGGATTTCTCAGGATTGACAGGATTTTTTGTTGTGAAAACGTAGTCGGAGGTCGAGGCTTTAGCCGGCCCGAGGTTATCTATGCCGCAGTCAATCGCCTGAGTTGAGTCGCCATGTTTAACGTACCTGACGAGGTTCGCCGTTATAAATCATGTAAATCCTGAGAAATCCTGTTAATCCTGTCCATTTCCTCACTCTGATAGCCCCCCGTTCCGGAGAAATAAGGAACCATGACCATCCGCGTCGCCATCGATCATCATACCTCCTACCGCTATCCCCGATCGGTGGAGCTTACCCCCCATATCTTCCGCCTGCGCCCGGCGGTGCATTCGCGTACGCCGATCCTCCACTACGCCCTGGACATCCAGCCGGCCAAGCACTTCATCAACTGGCAGCAGGACCCCTTCGGCAATTGGCTGGCACGGGTGGTGTTTCTGGAGCCGACCCGGGAGATGTCGGTGAAGGTGACGGTGATCGCCGAGACCACGGTGATCAACCCCTTCGATTTCTTCGTCGAGGCCTATGCCGACAACTTCCCCTTCGCCTACGACAAGCAACTTCGCAAGGAGCTGAGTCCCTACCTGGAAGTCACCGAATTTGGCGATCGCCTGATGGCACTGCTCACCACCATCGATCGCGGCGAGCAGAAGATCGTCGACTTCCTGGTTCACCTCAATCAGGAACTGTGGCGCAAGATACGCTACACCATCCGCATGGAACCCGGCATTCAGGGCTGCGACGAAACCCTGGAGAAACGCTCCGGATCCTGCCGCGACACCGCCTGGTTGCTGGTGCAGATCCTCCGCCACCTGGGACTGGCGGCACGCTTCGTCTCCGGCTATCTGGTGCAGTT
Source organism: Gammaproteobacteria bacterium (assembly GCA_011390365.1). GTDB lineage: Bacteria > Pseudomonadota > Gammaproteobacteria > Chromatiales > Chromatiaceae > SLIM01. The sequence continues at coordinate 33,139 of JAABSM010000006.1, read as the reverse complement.
GACCGCGGATGAGAAGGCCCTCGACGGCCCTAGCGGCCCGGAGGAGGACTTCACCGACCTCCATGCCTGGGCCGAGGTCTACGTACCCGGCGCGGGCTGGATCGGCCTCGACCCCACCTCCGGGCTGTTCGCCGGCGAAGGCCACATTCCCCTGGCCGGCACCCCCGATCCGGTCAGCGCCGCGCCGGTCACCGGCGGCTATGTGGGTGAAAGGGTCGAGGTGGCGTTCGATTTCGCCAACCAGGTCCGGCGCATTCACGAAGACCCGCGGGTTACCAAGCCCTATTCCGACGACCAGTGGGCCGCAATCCAGCAACTGGGGCGGGAACTCGACGGCAAACTCAAGGAGCGGGACGTGCGCCTCACCATGGGCGGCGAACCCACCTTCGTCTCCATCGACGACATGGATGATCCGCAATGGAACACCCAGGCGCTGGGCAGGCACAAACAGGAACGGGCCTTCGATCTGCTGGCGCGGGTCAAGAACCGCTTCGCCCCCGGTGCGGTGCGTCACTATGGCCAGGGCAAGTGGTATCCCGGCGAACAACTGCCGCGCTGGGCCTACGGCTGCTTCTGGCGGCGCGACGGCAAGCCGGTGTGGCGCGACGACCGCTGGGTCGCCGATGAGGCGCGGGACTATGGCGCCGACGCCGCGCAGGCGCTCGCCTTCGGTCGCGCCCTGGCCCGTCGCCTGGCGGTTCAGGACGACACATTGCGCGCCGGCTACGAGGATGTCTTCTACTACCTGTGGCGAGAAGGGATGCTGCCGGACAACGTCGACCCCCTCGACAGCAAGCTTACCGATAAACTGGAGCGGGAGCGTCTGCGCCGGGTCTTCGAACAGGGCCTGGAGAAGATCGTCGGTTACGTCCTGCCGCTGGTATGGGGCTACCGCGACGACGGCTGGGTCACCGGCCCCTGGCGCTTGCGGCGCGAGCGACTCTACCTGCTGCCGGGGGATTCGCCGATGGGCTACCGCCTGCCGCTGGATGCCCTGCACTGGGAAAAGGATAGCGAAAAGCGCCAGCCCCAGCCCCCCGACCTGTTCGAACCCCGGCCGCAACTGGGCGACTCGGTGGGTGAGGTGGCGCGTCACTTTGACCACTTCGTCGCCGACACCGCCCCGCGGCCCCAGAAGATCCGCGATCAGCGCTTCGCGGACGAAGAGGGGGCCGACCAGCGAGGGGAGATGGGCGCGGTGGTGCGTACCGCCCTCTGCCTGGAGGCGCGGGAGGGCCGGCTGCGGGTCTTTCTGCCGCCCCTCACCCACCTGGAGCACTACCTGGATCTGGTCGCCGCGGTGGAGGCGGTGGCCGCCGAGCTGCAAACCCCGGTGCTGCTGGAGGGCTACGAGCCCCCCCATGATCCGCGCCTCAACCGGCTGCTGGTGACCCCTGATCCGGGCGTGATCGAGGTCAACATCCACCCCGCCCACTCCTGGCAGGAGCTGGTCAACAACACCCAGGCCCTCTACCAAGAGGCCCGTCTGGCGCGGCTGGGCACCGAGAAGTTCCTCATCGACGGTCGCCACACCGGCACCGGCGGCGGCAACCACATCACCATCGGCGGCCCCACCCCCGCCGACAGCCCCATCCTGCGTCGCCCCGACCTGCTGCGCAGCCTGGTCACCTACTGGCAGCACCACCCCGGGCTCTCCTACCTCTTCTCCGGCCTGTTCATCGGCCCCACCAGCCAGGCCCCGCGCGTCGACGAGGGGCGCGACGAGATCCTGTATGAACTGGAGACCGCCTTCCGGCTGATGCCCGACGGCGAGACCCCCAACCCCTGGCTGGTGGACCGGCTACTGCGCAACCTGCTGGTGGACATCACCGGCAACACCCACCGCGCCGAGTTCTGTATCGACAAGCTCTACTCCCCCGACTCCGCCAGCGGTCGCCTCGGCATCCTCGAACTACGCGCCTTCGAGATGCCGCCCCACGCCCGCATGTCACTGGTGCAGAACCTGCTGCTGCGCGCCCTCATCACCCGCTTCTGGGACCAGCCCTACAAGAAGCCGCTGGTGCGCTGGGGCACCGAGCTCCACGACCGCTGGTTGTTGCCCCACTACGTGCGACGGGACCTGGAGGACGTCGTCGACGAACTGACGGATCACGGCATCCCCTTCGCCCAGGACTGGCTCGCCCCCTTCCACGAATTCCGCTTCCCCCACTACGGCACCCTGGAGAGCCGCGACATCACCCTCGAACTGCGTCAGGCCATCGAGCCCTGGCATGTGCTGGGCGAAGAGGTCAGCGGCATGGGCACCGCCCGCTACGTCGACTCCTCGGTGGAACGCCTGCAAGTCAAGCTCACCGGCCTCACCGACTCCCGCCACCTGCTCACCTGCAACGGTCGCCGCGTCCCCCTCAAACCCACCGGCACCCACGGCGAATACGTCGCCGGCATCCGTTTTCGCGCCTGGCAACCCCCCTCCGCCCTCCACCCCACCATCCCCAGTCACGCCCCGCTGCGCCTGGAGCTGGTCGACCAATGGAACCAACGCGCCATCGCCGGCTGCACCTACCACGTAGCCCACCCCGGCGGCCTCAGCTACGACACCGCCCCGGTCAACGCCTACGAGGCCGAAGCCCGGCGCATCTCCCGCTTCTGGAGCTTTGGCTATACGGAAGCGACCGGCAAGGCGGAGATCGGCGAACCCGGACCGGCGGAGCGCAATCCCGAGTATCCCTATACCCTGGATCTGCGGCGGAGTGGTTGAATTTGGGAACAATTTCACCACAGAGAACACAGAGCGCACAGAGGGGTACGCGTAGCTTGTTCCGAAGGTCGTCCCTGGGAACCGGTGGAAAAGACAAAAAGCCTCTCCTGTGGGAGCGGATTGCATCCGCGATAACCGGTCGTTGATAGGGCTTTTGCTCGTTCCCAAGGTCCCCTTGGGAACGCACGTCTTGCAAGCTCCAGCTTGCATTGGCAGCTAGAGCTGCCAAGACATGGATTCCCAAGCTGGAGCTTGGGAACCAGCGGAATCGGCGTAATCTGCGGTTCAAATGAATGAACAACCAAAGCGACAACTTCTACCACGACCTGCCAGGCTTGCCATCCTTCGCCGATGTCGCCCATCAGGACCGCTATCGCCCCTTGCCCAGCGACTGGTGGGTGGCGATCAGTGACGTGAAGGGGTCGACGGCGGCGATTCAGGACGGCAAGTATCGCCAGGTCAACGCCATCGGCGTCGCCTCCATCGTCGCCCTGCTCAACAAGGTGCGTCCGCTGGAGATCCCCTATGTCTTCGGCGGCGACGGCGCTACTGCCTGCCTACCGCCGAGCGCCCTGGAGCAGGCCAAGGAGGCGATGCGTGCGGCGCGGGCCTTGTCGCGGGCGGAGTTCGGTCTGGAGCTGCGGGCCGGTCTAGTGCCGGTCTCGCAAGTGGAGCGGGCCGGCTTTCGGGTGCTGGTGGCCAAGTACCAGCCCCATCCCTGGTTCGGGCAGGCGATGTTCCTTGGCGGCGGTCTCAGCCAGGCGGAGAAGCTGGTGAAGGAGCCCGCCCCAGACAATCCCTGGCTGATCGATGAAAAGGAAGGCGCGCAGGAAAACTGTTTCGAAGGCTTCGAGTGCCGCTGGAACGAGATCCCCAGCCCCCACGGCGAAACCATCGCCCTGCTGGTACAGGTGACCGAACCGGACGAAGCGGCGCGGGACCGACTCCATGACGAAATCCTCGCCAAAATCGGCGAGATCTATGGCGACGAGGCGGAGTACCACCCGTTACGGGAAGAGGGATTGAGGCTGGCCAAGTCCATGCGCGGCGTCGCCGCCGAGGCGATGATCCGCACCGCCTTCGGCAACATGCCGCAACGCATCTGGTGGATGCTCAAGACCCGCGTGCTGGTCTCCCTGGGCGATTACATGATGAAACGCGGTGTGCGCACCGATCGGACCGACTGGGGCGGCTACAAGGCCCGCCTCATCGCCAACAGCGACTATCGCAAGCTCGACGAGGTGCTGCGCATGGTCATCGCCGGCGCCCCCGAGCAACGGGGTCGACTGCGCGAGGCGCTGGAAGGGTGGCGCAGGGAGGGGCGTATCGTATACGGTATCCACGCCGCCCCCACCGCGTTGATCACCTGCGTGGTCTCGGACTATGTCAACGATCACGTTCACTTTCTCGATGCCGCCAATGGCGGGTATGCGTTGGCGGCCAAGGAGATGAAGGGGCAGATGGCGGAGGGGTGAAGGGTGAAGGGTGAAGGGTGAAGGGTGAAGGGGCGCGGCTTGACGGGCCATTGCTGGATATATACATTTGTTATGTTGTCGCTATTTTTTCCAATTCTCCGAGACGCGGTTATATAGAAGGGGATCAAAGTGAGTAGAAATATTGAAGAATTGACATCAGAACTGATTCGGCTATCCAAAAATGAGCGTCTGGAGATCGCACGGTTTCTGCTTTTTCTGGATCGTTCTCGCTCCGATGTCGGCGATGTGGAATCCGCTTGGGAGCGGGAGATAACAGACCGGGTTAAAGCGATTGAGGAGGGGAATGCGAAGGGAATTGATTACGATGAAGCTGTAAACGAGTTTCGTTCCCGGTTTACGCAATGAAAGCCGTCATTCTCGAACAAGCACAGAAAGAACTACAGGATGCCATTGAGTATTACGAAGGAGGGCAGGATGGATTGGGACTGCGTTTTCTGGCTGATTTCGAAGAGCATGTTGGCTGGGTAAAAGAAACCACTTCGTTCCGAGGGTTCGGGAAGGGGGCTACAGACGAGTCAATCTGAAGATATTCCCATATCACGTCCCGTATGTCGTTCAAGCAGACAAATTGTGGATACTGGCTGTCGCTAACAGCTATCGTGAGCCCGTATACTGGATTGGAAGGAAGACAAACATCAGGTAGTCGGGTGTGGGTGTGTCTCGTCTAACTCTTTCGGAGTGCTGCGTGAGGAGCGCGCGGCTTTGACGCGCCATAGTCGGCAAGGGCGCGTCAAGCCGCGCGCTCCGCCGCATGTGCACTCTCCGTTTCGATGCATCAGCTTTTCGGCGACAACCGATTCACCGCCCAGCTGTTAACGGCCAGCTCCCGCGCACGCTGAATCTCCTCGCCGGGCACGTCGAATTCATCCAGCTCTTCCGTTGGGTCGTCGTGGAAAATGTAGAGTCTTGAGGCGAGTTGCTCGAAGGGGAGGGAGGATTCGCCGTAGCGTTCGCCTTGGCCCTGGGTGGAGACGACGACGCCGTTGCCCCAATCCTGGCCGCTGTCGTTGTTGGGGTTGAAGAAGTATACCCGCATGACATTCTCCTGATCGAGGGCGACGCGGATGATGGTGATGGCGTGCCAGCCGACGAACTGGGCGCGGCTGTCGGTGACGGCGATGCCGGCGGGTTGGGGGTGGATGAGGGGTTGGTTGCCGTTGTAGTAGGGGTGGTAGCTGGCGTAGAACTGGCGCAGGAAGGCGTCGAAGTTGATCAGCTTGCCGCTGGCGACGTCGACGGCGATGACGAAGGCGCGGCCGACCCACCAGCCGTGGAACTCCGGGTTGATCCAGCGGTGGGGGTCTTCGCCGCGATGGGCGCAGAGGCGTCCCATTTCGTTGTAGATCGCGTCCAGGTGGGGGACCAGCAGGATCGAGACGGGGTCCGTATCCAGCACGCTCGGACTGGGGTGGGCGGCGAGCAGCCGCGCCGAGTGCAGCGGTGCGCCCTCGAAGTGCATCACCAGGCCGTCGAAGCGGGCTGCATGGGCGATGATGTGGAGCAGGTAGTCCGGGTCGTTGTAGGACCACATCGAGAGGGCGCGCGCGGCCTGGCAGGTGGGGTTGTTGCCCTGGCCCACCCCCAGCGGCAGGCCCAGCAGCGAGATGACGCCGGCCAGCAGCTGTTGTTCCGGGGCGAGATCCCGCCCCAGGGTGTTGCCCAGCAGCGTCCCGGTGTTGGCGGATACGCGCAGGGCGAGTTGTCGCCACAGCGCCGGGGCGATGGGGGGCGCGTAGAGGATGCAGCGTTCCAGCATCATCGCCAGGCCATACAGGGTCTGGGCGGTGCGCGGATGGATCGCCTCCTCGATCAGGTGATGCACCAGTTGCTGGTAGCTGCGCAGGACATCGACGCCGGTGCTGCTCAGGCCCAGGGCATCGGGCAGCAGTTCGCCTTGCTCGTTACCCAGCAACCAGCGTACCAGCACCGCATGATAGTCGGAGACCAGGCCGGTGTCGTGCATGGCGCGGGCGAAACCATAGGCCTCCTGTTGCAGCGAGGTCCGATCCATGGCATCCAGGCGTTGCCGGTAGGCCGCCAGCCCGGGATCGTCGAGACAGCCCTGGGTGGGGCCGAACAGGGCGCTGACCAGGCGGTCCGCGCCCAGCCGGTTCTCCCCCAGGTCGACGCCGCCCTGACTCATGACAATCGAGATCTGGGTGATCATCGATTTGACGTGATCGAGCTGGATCGGCCGCTGGGCGAGGATGCGCCAGACCTCCTCGATCAGATTGCCGAGGATCTGCTGGTAACCGATCTCATCGAGCAGGAAGTGGAACAGATGGTCGACCACCGGGGCCATGCCGCCCAGCCGCACCCGCTCCGCCTCGCTGGCGGCGGCGAAGATCCGCGCCAGGTTGAGGGCCAGCACCTGGGTCAGAAAGTGGCGCGCCTGTTGCGCGGTGAGGTTGGGGTGTTCGGCCTCGCCCTTGGCGAGGGCAAGCATGCGCAATTGGCTGAGGATCTCCAGCACCACCGTCTGTTTCGCCCCCTGTTCCAGGGTGTGGCGCACCAGCCCCGGCAGCAGCGCCGCGGGGGTGTCCCAGTCGGTACCCGCGAAGAGGCCGGCGCGATCCATGCGCGTGGCCAGGGCATGCAAACGCTCCAGGCCCCCCTCTCTTTGCAGCAGGCGTGCCGATAGATCCAGCAGCGCGCCCTGATGGCGCATCTTGGCGAAGGGGCGCGCCTGTTCCAGGGCGTGCAGGGCGTGGGTCAGCTTCTCTTCGAGGGGATCGATATCCCCGGGAGCGGTTACGGCATGCATGAGCGAACCCTAAGCTATACGTAGAAATCCAGCTCTTCCTGCTTCTTCAGCAGGTCGCGCAACTGGTAGGGATCGTCGCCGAAGAAGTGCAGCAACCCCCAGTGGGTGCCGAAGGCGGTGCGCTTGGGGACCTTGTTTTCCATCGGCGAGGGCAGTTCGTGAAACTCGAAGTAGGGGTGGTTCTCGGTCTCGTCGGGGATCGCCAGTTCGCTGATCACGCGGCGCTTGGGGTAGACCCCGAAACAGCCGGCATGGCCCTTGGCATCCGCCACCGGTTTGGGAAAGAAGGCGTCCATCTCCTGCTGGGTGGTCTTGGGGTCGAACATCATCACCATCGCCTGGTAGGCGTTGAAGCCGTAGGCGCGCTCGATCAGCTCGAAGGCCTGGAAGCCGGGCGGGCGATAGGCCACCTCGCCGAAGTACATCTTGCCGTCATTGGTAACGAAGTATTCCGGGTGGATGAAGCCGAAGTCGATGTCGAAGGTCTCGATCAGCTTTTCGATCTCTTCGGTGACCCGGGGTCGCCACTTTTCAAGGTCCGGGGTGGCGGGGACGAACACCGAGTAGCCGAGGGTGACGTACTCGGAGATATTCAGGAACTGGATCTTGCGATCCTTGATGAAGGCCTCCACGGCGAACTCCCAGCCGTCCAGATGGCTCTCCATCAGCGCCGGAAACTCCTCGTCGGGGATGTTATCCACGTCGTCCGCGGTGCGCACCACGCGGTGGCCGAGGCAGCCCGCCTTGTCGAAGGCCTTGAGGTGGATCGGGTCGTTGGGATCGCCGTCGAGCTTGAGCAGGGCCTGGTTGACCCGGCGCAGAAAGTGGATCACGTCGGACTTGTCGTGGGCCTCCTCGAAGATGCCCACGCGAATGCCGCCGAGCTGGGCGCGGCGCTTCATCAGCGCCTTGTCGCGAAACAGCAGCGCCTGGCCCATCAGCCGCGGATTGTCGAGCAGCACCGAGTTGATCGCCCCGGCCCACTCCACCGTCTCCTCGAACAGGGGTACGGCGACGTCCACCCCTTCGTCCTTGAGGCGCTGGGCGATCTCGAAGGAGCGGTCGTTGATACGCTCGAAGTTCCAGGAGATGAACGGGATGTCGTTTTCGCGGGCGTACTCTTCGGCCCACTCCGGGGCGACGATGATGTAGCGTCGGTCGAAACGGTCGATGGCGTCGATGGCGTTGAGGCTCCAGCCGAGGATGGCCACGTAACCTTTGTCGGGATTGTTGTCAGTCATAGTCTGCTCCTGCCGTTTCTTTAGGGGGCGAGGCCTTTGTCCTGCCCCGACCTCGCAAGCTGAAACCGCGGGGTAGGAACCCGGCGGGGGGCAATGGTTAACGACCATCATAAAGAACTCAATCGCCGAATGCCAGTAACCAACATCAGAGAGGGGTGGAGCGCCGGGGGGTAGCCAGGAGGGTTTTCTGGTAAAATTTCGCCCGCGAAGGCCATGCGAGGTAAGCGTTCACATACCTGCCAGAAATCCCCTCGCCCACGCCAGAGGGCGTGGGTTCAAAACAAACGGGGTGTGAATGCTTACCGAGCAGGGGCTTCCGCTTCGTGACGGATAACCCCAATTGGAGATGACATCCATGCTCGATACACTGGACATCATGATCGGTCTGATCACCGTCTACCTAGTGGTTGCACTGGTGGTGACGGCGATCGTCGAAGTGGTCTCTGCGTTGATGAGCCTGCGTAGCAAGCGCCTGCGCCAGGTGCTTGAGGAGCTGCTCGGCGGCGTGGCGGAGGGCGACCACCGCTTTCTGGACGCCTTTTACGATCACCCCCTGGTACAGTCCCTCAGTTCCGGCAAGAATGGCCGGCCCTCGCATGTGCCCAACGAGATCCTGGGGCGGGTGGTGGAAGACCTGGTAACCGCCCACGCCGGGGTAGGGGAGTTCGCCGCGGCGGTGGACAAGTTGCCCAATGGTCGCCTGAAAGGGATCCTCAAGGCCTATCGCCGTGACACCCGCGAACGCAGCGCAGAGTTGCGCGAGGCGATCGAGGGTCACTACGACGCCATCATGGAACGGGCCTCCGGCTGGTACAAGCGCAAGACCCAGACCATCTCCATGATCGCTGCGGCGCTGCTGGTGGTGGGCGGCAACGTCGACAGCATCGCCATCATCAAGGGCCTCGCCGACGATCCCGTGACCCGCGCACGGATGGTCGAACAGGCTGGCAAGATGCAGCTGATCGCCGAACAGCGGCTGGCCGCGCAGCCGGCCTCCGACGATGCCGTGGAACGCCTGGCGCAAAGCGCCCGGGAGTTGGATCAGGCGGTGCGCTTCGCCACCGGCAACCTCGGGCAGCGCGGACTCCCCATCGGCTGGTCCGGGGTCTCGCCGCCGCCCCATGCGGAGGGATTTCTGGCCTTTCTGGTCTGGCTGCTGAGCAAGGTGGTGGGTTTCGTGATTAGCGCCTTCGCCATCTCCCTTGGCGCCCCCTTCTGGTTCGACGTGCTTCAGCGCTTCATGCGTGTTCGCTCCTCGGGCGAGGCGACGGTGCGCAGCGTCTCCCGGCGTCACGGTCAGTTGCAGGAGGCGCGGGCCGCCGGCGCGACCGCCCGGTCTGCTACAGCCAATCAAACTCCGAAAACCGCGAAACTCGCGAAAGGTGCTGATTGACGAAGCGATCCCGCCGGACAGGGCAAAGGGGGTGGACGATTTCCGCGTCGGCACGGCCAGTCCTTGAGACTGGTCGTCCTCCAGGGATTGGCGGTAACCACCGTGGAAGGATCAGTCGCTGCCCAGCTTGCGGTGGTAGGCCCCGTAGAGCTGGATGATATCGAAGCGAATGGTGTTGGAGAGGTGGCGCAGGTCCCGCTTCAACAGCATGTTGGCGGCGCGGGGCCGTCCTTCCCGCAATTCGACCAGGATCGATGCGGCGCATTGGTGAAAGGCGGCGTGGTTGTCGATGAGGCGCTTGAACTCCTCCAGTTTCCGGATGCCCTTGCCCTGGTTGGCGCTGATCCAGTTGCCCAGCATGCAGTGCTCGTCGTCGGCGACCTCATTGACATCCAGGCTGCGTTCGTCATGCTTCAGCGCCTGCTCCAAGCGCTTGATCCAGTTGACGTGAACCTGAATCGCATGGTTCATGTCCAGCCCCTGCAAGCTATCCTCGACCACGTCGTCGCTGCTGTCATGGCGCGCCATGTCGTTGAACTTGCGAAACAGGGACTTGAAGCCCCCAAGCAGGGCGCCGTGCTTCCTGCGGTCGATGTAGTTGGCGTAGTCCCGGTCGGTGACCTTGATGTGCTTCTGCAACCAGTCGTTGAGAAAGTGCAGCAGCTCCATGCTGATCGGCTTGCCGTTGCTGTAGTCGTCGGCGGCCTTGCGGATGTGGTCGGTAAACATGCGGTGGGACTTCTGGTGCTCCGCCAGCCGGGGGTAGTCGAAGGAGCGCATCAGCACCTCTTCGGCGATAAAGTGGGTCTGGGTGTAGCTGTAGAGCTCCTCGATGATCTCCTGCACCACCTCGCGGTCGCGATTCTCCAGCAACGCATGCCAGAGCTTGTTGATGCGTTCGATCAGATAGAGGTGCTGGTCGTCCACCTCATCCAGGCCCAGGCTCAGGTCGTTGCTCCAGGTCACCAGATCGTTTGAACTGTGCGCGGCATTCATGTTGTCACTCCCGATGGAAATTCTTGTCATACCCTAGTAAAACTGTAAACTATTATTTCACGGACACGAGGAAATGGCATTGCCAATTTTCAATGGCGCGGGGCGTTCTCAAGACCCGGAACCCCGCTACGCTTCAGGGATTCGCCGAATCCTTCCGCCAGCAGCCCCAGGTCATCCGTCTTGTGGTAGCTGGCGCGCCATACCAGGCCGATCTCGCGGTGGGGGCCGCTCTCCGCCAGCTCGGTGATGCGAATCTCCTCGCTCTGCAAGAGGGTGTCGCCAAGGGCCATCTGGGGGACGAAGGTCAGCCCCTGACCGCCGGCGACCATCTGCAACAGGGTGTAGAGGCTGGTACCCTTGAATGCCGCGTGGCCGCGCAAGCCTTCCAGATGACAGGCGGCCAGGGCGTGATCGGTGAGGCAGTGTCCCTCCTCCAACAGCAGCAGCTCATCGCCGGGAAGATGGCGGGTGGAGAGTCTGGACGCCGAGGCCAGCGGGTGAGCGCGGGGCATGGCGACGCAGAAGTTCTCCCGCCAGAAGATGCGGTGGTGCAGCGCGCCGAGGGGATAGGGGAAGGCGAGGATCGCGGCATCCAGATCGCCGCTCTCCACCTTCCGCACCAGACGTGCGGACTGATCCTCCACCAGGGTCAGCTCCAACCGCGGATAGGCGGCGCGGATGTCCGGCAGCACCTTGGGCAGCAGGAACGGGCCGATGGTGGGAATCACGCCGATGGCGAGGCGACCGCTGAGCGGATCCGCGCCGGGCCGGCCGGTCTCCGCCAGATCCACCGCCAGCGCCAGCAGGTGACGCGCCTTGTCGGCGATCTCCTCGCCGATGCGGGTCGGCATCACCCGGCGCTTGTTGCGCTCCAGCAGGGTGTTGCCCAGCAGCTCTTCGAGCTCCTGGATCCCCGCGCTGAGGGTCGACTGGCTGACGAAGCAGCGCTCCGCCGCCTTGCCGAAATGTTTGAGTTCCACCACCGCGACCAGATATTGGAGCTGGCGCAGGGTAGGCAGATGGGGCGTCGGTTTCATCGATGATTGTCGGCGTTTCAGTGAATGGGAGCGGCCGGCCGCCAAGCGCATCCCGCTTTGAACGAGGCGACCCGGTTCGTTCAAGTTATGGCGCTTACCATGGCAAATCAAGGTCATGCTGCCGGCTGCGCCGGGTTTTTCAGCGGTCCCCATGCCATTGGCGGGCCGGTTATGTTACAAGAGATCGCGTAGCGAGTCAGATCGCTGCGCAAAAATGCGATTTTTGCTTGCGACCAAGGGGGAGAGCGCCAGCTTCTCCCCCTTGGAAACCCCCAAAGGGTTGCGTAACCGTTCAGCAATCCCGCTATCGCGGGATGTGCTGAATCGTTACAAGACCGCGAAACAGTCAGGAGCGCGAAATGAAAAAATATCAATGCTTGGTTTGCGGCTATGTCTACGATGAAGCGGCGGGCGTTCCGGAAGACGGCATCGCCCCCGGCGTCAAATGGGAAGACGTCCCGGAAGAGTGGGAATGCCCCGAATGCGGCGTCTCCAAGGCGGATTTCGAGATGATTGAGGCGGAGTAGCGAACCCCGCCATGAAACCGATCATCAGCACCGGGACCGGGCTCGCCGGCTACACCGTCGCCAGGGAATATCGACGGCTGGACCCGCGGCGGCCGTTGCTGCTGATCAGTTGCGACGACGGCGCCCTCTACTCCAGGCCGATGCTCTCCGCCGTCGGCCTCAAACCCGACCTCCAGCTCGCCCAGGCCACCGGACTGAAATGCCATCGCGGCATCGTCTGCGACCCCTTCCTGCGCGCCAGCGACCCGCACTCCACGCGCTAGGCGACTGCGCCGAGGTGGCCGGTCGCGACCTGCCCTGCGTCATGCCGCTGGGAGATGGAACAAGACCTAACCGGCACCCGCGGCCGCTGGCTCGGCCCCTCCGACCGCCTCGCCGGCTTCGTCCTCAGCGGCGAACGGGTGGCGGAAAAGCAGGCCATGATCAAGGCGCTGGGCGAAGCTGAGGGTTGAGTGCTTAGTGCTGAGAGCTTAGAGCTGAGTGCGTAGGCCGGATAAGCGTAGCGCATCCGGCATTTTCCTGATTTCTATCTACTATTCCCTGGCCCAGCCCCTTCACTCTTGAAGCTTCTCCTTTCCCGCCAGCTTGTTAAACGCATCAATCGCCTCCCCCAGCTCGATCTCCCGGGGTTTCGAAAAGGGTTCCGCCGGGAGCTCTTCGGCATGGCAGATCCGGTAGGCGAGGGTGCGCAGGTAGTGGAGGGGGGCGGCGAGATATTTGCCGACCATCACGCGTTGCAGCATGTAGAGGAGGCCCAGGGCGGAGAGGATGAGCAGCATCAGGCGCAGGGAGTCCTGGTTGGCCTGCTGGTGGAGGGTGGCCAGGGGGGTGTGGAGGGTGAGCAGGGTGGGCTTTCCGTCGATCATCGGGCCGCGATGCATGATGGCGTAGAGGTGTTCGCCGTCGATGCGGCGCAGCGAGGCGCCGCCGCGGGATTGCGGGTCTTTCACCAGTTGCTCGATGAGCGCGCGCTGCACGGCGTCGGGGGTGTGGGCGGGGTCGGTGCCGTCGAGGACCCGAAGCGCCAGATCGCCGCCGCCGTTTTCGGCGAGACCTTTTTCAAAGCCGGCCAGCAGATCCTTCATCAGGGCAAGGGAGGCGTTTGGCGTCTCGCGCTGGATCAGGGACTGATGGGCATTGACGACGCTGGCCAGGATCACCTCGCCTGACTCCTTCGCCTCCAGTTGCGCCAGCCGGCGCATCTCCAGGTTGATGGCGAGAAACAGGCCGAAGGCGATCAGCAGGAACAGCCCCAGCGCCATGCGATCGAAGCGTCGCAGCATGGAGTAGGGGCCCTTGTTACCCTTGTGCATCATTGCGGCGGCTCAGTCGTCGCAAACCGTGAGCACTTGGCCCATGGTGATGTAGTCGTTGCCGCCAAGGCGGCCCAGGGGATCGAGCTTGAGGGTGTCCACCGCCAGCGGCTCGTCGTCCCGGCTGGCGATGATGGCGTCATCGACGAAGAGGGTCTTGATCTCGCACACCACCAGCGACTGGGGGCGGGGGCCGATCTCCAGGGTCTGGTAGTGGGTGCAGCCGAGGGCGATACGGCAATCCTTGATCCGGGGCAGGGTGAAGCCGTCGAAGGGGGTGGTCTCCAGCCCCAGCAGCGACAGCTCGGAATCGCCATGCTCCAGCGGTGCGGCGCTTCGGGTGACTTGCAGCGCCTGTTCGCGGTGGGGGATCTGCACCACGAGGTGTTTGCGCTCCTCGATGTTGCGCAGGGTGTCCTTGGCCTCGCCGCCGCGCTTCTTGCCGATCGAGAGGGTGAAGAGCATGGGGTCGCTGGTGAGGGCGCTGAAGTAGGAGAAGGGGGCCAGGTTGAAGCTGGCATCGCCGTTGTCCGAGAGCACCCAGGCCACCGGGCGCGGTACGATGGTCTGGGTGAGGGCGTTGTAGGCGTGGTATCCGGAGAGGTTGGCGGCGTCGATGATCATGTCGGGTCCGTTGGGTCTGTAGGGGAGCAAATCCCGTTACATGGGGGGTCTTGGGGCGGTATCAAGCGGCAAGGGGTGCTGACCTCAGAGCCGCGGGGCGCACGGCGTATCGTCAATGAGCTATGGGTTATAAAGCTCAGCTTGTCGGGTATCTCCGCGGCTTCCACCGCCGAAACAGGAGCTAGTGCAGCACCCGCCAAATAAGCAATAACACTATTTATATAAAAATCAATACCCTATGCCCCGCATTATTCATGGTCGCTTGGCGGGTGCCGCACTAGCGTCAGGATGGCGCATCATAACGCCGCCCCAGGGTGATCGCCAGGTTGTCGCGGTGGATCAGCTCCTCCTCGTCGAGATAGCCGAGGATCTCCGCGAAGCGTCGGGTCGGCATGCCCTTGATGAGGTCGGTCTCCTGGTGGTCGTAGTTGATCAGGCCGCGGGCGATCTCGCGCCCCTCCTCGTCGCGGCAGGAGACCACGTCGCCGCGGGCGAAGCGGCCCTCGACCCGCTGGACGCCGACCGCGAGCAGCGAGCGCCCCTGCTCCAGCAGGCCGCGCACCGCGCCGGCGTCGAGGATGATGCTCCCCTTCGCCCCCAGGTGGCCGGCGAGCCAGCGCTTGCGGGCGGTCTGGGGCTCCTGGGATGGGGTCAGCAATGTGCCGATCTCTTCGCCGGCGCCGACACGTTTGAGGACATCCTCATCGCCGCCCCAGGCGATGACGGTGGCGGTGCCGGAGCGGGCCGCCAGTTGCGCCGCCTTGATCTTGGTTGCCATGCCGCCCCGTCCCAGGCCGCCAACGCTGCCGCCGGCGATGCGCTCCAGGTGCGGGTCTTCCGCATCGGCGTGGCTGATCAGTTGGGCGTCGGGGTTAAAACGGGGGTCGCTCTCATAGAGCCCTTTCTGGTCGGTGAGCAGGATCAGCAGGTCGGCGCTGATCAGGTTGGCGACCAGTGCCGAGAGGGTGTCGTTGTCGCCGAAGCGCAGCTCCTCGGTCGCCACCGTGTCGTTTTCGTTGATCACCGGCACCACCTTCCAGTCCATCAGGGTGCGCAGGGTGCTGCGGGCGTTGAGGTAGCGCTCCCGATTGGTCAGGTCGTCCCGGGAGAGCAGGATCTGGGCGGCGTGGAGGTCGCGCTTGATGAAGCAGGCCTCGTAGGCGCGCACCAGTCCCATCTGGCCGATGGCGGCCAGCGCCTGCAATTCGTGCAGGCTGTTGGGGCGCTTTTTGAGTCCCAGGCGCGCCATCCCCTCGGCTACCGCGCCGGAGGAGACCAACACCAGCTCGCCGCCGCCCTGGATATGGGCGGCCATCTGTTCCGCCCAGGGCGAGACTCGGGCGCGGCTGACGCCCTGGCCGTCGGCGGTGAGCATGGCGCTGCCGATCTTGACGACCCAGCGACGGCAGCGCGGGATATCACTGCGTGTGAACATGCTAGACGGGGCTCCAGGGTTCTTCGTCATCCTCTTGAACGGCGGCGTCATCTTCCGTCTCCGGCTCGATACCTCGGGGCAGCTGCTCCAGACGATCCATGAGTTGCGGCGTCAATTGCTCGGCGCCGGCGCCGGTGGCGGCGGAGATGGTGTAGACCGGCCCTTGCCAGTCGAGGGCGGCGAGCAGTTCCTCGGCCCTCGCGGAAAATTCCTCTTCCGGGAGCAGGTCCGCCTTGTTCAGTACCAGCCAGCGCTCCTTCTCCGCCAGACCGCCGCCGAACTTCTCCAGTTCGCCGACGATGCGCCTTACCGCATCGGCAGGGGTGTGTTGTTCGTCCGGATCGGCCAGATCCACCAGGTGCAGCAGCAGGCGGGTGCGGCTGAGGTGTTTTAGGAATTGAATACCCAGTCCGGCGCCCTCCGCGGCGCCCTCGATCAGCCCCGGGATGTCGGCGATGACGAAGCTGCGGCGGTCGTCCACCCGCACCACGCCCAGGTTGGGATGAAGGGTGGTGAAGGGGTAGTCGGCGACCTTGGGGCGGGCGCTGGAGACCCGCGAGATGAGGCTCGACTTGCCGGCGTTGGGCAGCCCCAGCAGGCCTACGTCGGCGAGCAGGATCAGCTCCAGGCGCAATTGATACCTTTCGCCTGGGGTGCCGTAGGAGAATTGGCGCGGGGCGCGATTGGTGCTGCTCTTGTAGCGGGCGTTGCCGAGGCCGTGAAAGCCCCCCTTGGCTACCAGCAGGGTGTCGCCATGACGCAGCAGCTCGCCGATGGTCTCCAGGTCAGGCGTCGGCTGGTCCTCTTCGTGATGCTCTACATGCACCCGGGTACCCACGGGCACCTTGACATAGAGGTCTCCGCCGCTCTTGCCGCGGCGGTTGCGGCCCATGCCATTTTGCCCTCGCTCCGCCTTGTGGCGGCGGGCGTGGCGAAAATCGACCAGGGTGTTGAGGCCGCTGTCGGCGACCAGATAGACGCTGCCGCCGTCGCCGCCATCGCCGCCGTCCGGCCCGCCCTTGGGGATGAACTTCTCGCGCAGGAAGCTGACGCAGCCTGAGCCGCCGTCACCGGCCTCCACGCGAATCGAGGCTTCATCAACAAATTTCATGGCATGGGTCCAGGTTGCTGTCGGTCTGGCTGGGGCGTGGCGTGCGCCCCTTGAGGGGTGAGGGGCTGCCCGCACAGCCCAGGGCTTGTACTCCAGGCGGAGGCCGCTTCAACAAGGGCGGGCTTTGGTCCACAACGCAAAAAGCCCCGCCATGGGACGAGGCCTTTTGCGACGCCGCACGGGCGGCGGGTCAGGCTGGGACGACGCTGACGAACTTGCGCTTGTTGGGGCCCTTGATCTGGAATTTCACGGTGCCGTTGGCGGTGGCGAAAAGGGTGTGGTCCTTGCCGATGCCGACGTTGTCACCCTTGTGGAAGCGGGTGCCGCGCTGACGGATGATGATGCCGCCGGCGTTGATCTGCTGGCCGCCGAAAACCTTGACGCCAAGGCGTTTTGATTCTGAATCGCGACCGTTGCGTGTGCTGCCGCCTGCCTTTTTATGAGCCATGCTGAATCTCTCCTGTAATCTCGCTTAGCCGGCGTTGATGCCGGTGATCTCCAGTTCGGTGAACCACTGACGGTGGCCCTGACGCTTCATGTGGTGTTTGCGACGACGAAACTTGATGATCTTGACCTTTTTGCCGCGGCCGTGGGCCTTGACGGTGGCGGTCACCTTGCCGCCCTCGACGAACGGGGCGCCGACGGTGATGTTTTCGCCATCGGCGATCATCAGGACCTTGTCCAGCTCCACATCCTGGCCTTCCTCGGCGGTAAGCTTTTCGACCTTCAGCTTGTCGCCCTTGGCTACTCGGTACTGTTTGCCACCGGTCTGAATTACGGCATACATGTTCCAATTCTCCGAAAATACGCTGTGAACCGGCGTATCAAGGGACGCCGTGAAAAAAGAAGCGGAATTGTAGTGGCTGGCGTGGCCGCTGTCAATTGTTCGCGACATGAATTAGCGGATGATCATCTTCAGGGGGCTGATGGCCCAGTGCGGCGACCGTTTCACCAAATCATACCTTATGATGCCAAAATCTCGGGATGAGAAAAAACGAAAAAAATGCTTCACGAGTGTTGACAGTAAATCGAATCGCCCTATAATACCGCCTCACCAAACGACGCGGGAATAGCTCAGTTGGTAGAGCACAACCTTGCCAAGGTTGGGGTCGCGAGTTCGAATCTCGTTTCCCGCTCCAATTTCCAGAAACCCCGGCCGACAAGCCGGGGTTTTTGCCTTCAAGACCGGATGAACGATTTCGGCGCAAGGCAAACCCTCTAAGGCTGAGTGGCAGAGTGGTTATGCAGCGGCCTGCAAAGCCGTGTACCTCGGTTCGATTCCGGGCTCAGCCTCCATACATCTCCAAGTCCATCCCCTCGCGTTACGCAAGCCCGGGTGGCGAAATTGGTAGACGCAGCGGACTTAAAATCCGCCGGTTATTGCAACCGTGCCGGTTCAAGTCCGGCCCCGGGCACCATACTCCCTCTCTAAAACCAATTCCCGATCAGAATGAACGGCCACCACAGCGCCGGGTGGGCGAAGGCGTTCTGTTGCAATAGTTCAATCTTGGCCGGTTGCAGGGCCTTGGCCTTGCTCAGGCCGCTATCCTTGAGGCCCCGATAAGTGGAGAAGCGCCGAATGCCCGCGGTGCCCGGGCGCAGGTTGCCGAGTCGCAGGTGGCTCTCCGCCCGGCGCAGCAGGTAGGTCAGATCGTCGGGATGCTCGCTCAGGATCTCGGTCCAGTAGCGGATCGCCCGCCGGCGGCATGGAGTTGAAGGCGGCGAGGGTGAAGCTGCCCCAGTGGCTGCCCTGGCAATGGCGCACACGCCTTGGCGTCCGAGGGCCAATCGTACGGTTCCAGCGCTGTACGCCAGACCGAGGGCCCCTTCTTTACAACCTTAGGCGATCTCCAGGAAAACATCTACCACGAGCAAGGCGAATGACCAGCGGGTTTACCGTTTGGTGACGGCGTCGCTTGAGCTCGGCGGCGTTCGGCGGATACACTGGCTTCAGGGAACGGAACACGTTCAGGAGGGAGGAGAAAATATGGGGATTATCGCGTTTCTCATCGTCGGCTTGATCGCCGGCTGGCTGGCGGGAAAGATCATCAAGGGCGAGGGCTTCGGCCTCGTCGGCAATATCGTGGTGGGGATTATCGGCGCCCTTATCGGCGGCTTTCTTTTTCGAGTGGTGGGGGTGAACGCCGGCGGTTTCATCGGTTCAATCATCATGGCGACCATTGGCGCGGTGATCCTGCTCTATGTCGCGGGTGCGGTAAAGAAGGGGAAGTGACCAGCGCCGAGGGGGGCGCGCCTTCACGGACCGCCAATCCTTGATTCCTACAATGTGTAATCCCCTGCGCGAATGCCCAGCAGGCTGAACAGCGCGCCGCCGATGGCGCCGCCGATCATCGCCCCCAGCGCGCTCTCCGGGACGCTGGCGAATACACCAGCGTAGGCCGGGGAGGCGACGCTGCCGTCGATGGCGGGGGCGGTGCGGATCAGCAGCCAGATGGCGGCGGAGGTGGTCGCCGCAACCAAACCGGAAATCAGCGGTCCACTGATGCGGGAGAGGCGGTCGGTACAGAGTTTGAGGACCAGGCGACTGATCGCCACGTAGAGCACGCCAACCAGCGCCACCGCCGCTGCTCCCTGCCAGGTCATGGATAGCGTCGGTTGGGATCCGAGCAGGATCAGCATCAGCATCCCGCCGATGATCCCGGCGATGGCCCCGGAGAGGGACTGGCCCAGCGGGTGGGTGATGGCGACATCCTGGGGCATGATGTTGGCGAGAAAGATGGCGAACAGTGCGGCGCCCGCCAGAAAGGGCAGGGGATTGGTGGCGGCATCGGCGAAGGCAAGGTAACCAAGGCCGGAGAGGACGCCGGTCATGATCCCCAGAGTGGCGGAGCGCAGCGAGCCGAAGCAGGCGGCGGTGAACATGCCGGCCAGTGCGCAGGCGAGGGGCAGGGCGAGGGAGCGGCTCTCCAGCAGGATCGTGAAGGTATCGGATGCGGTGGCGAAGATGCCGCCGAAGAGGATGCCGGCGATGGCCCAGACCAGGGTTCCGAGGGGGGCGCTTGCAAGGTTATGTCGCAGATTCATAAGGTGCAGTAGATCCGGATTCGGTTAGCAAATTGACGAGCGGACGGAATACTGCCTGGCCCTTGCTCAAGGCGCACTATTATAGGTTGCAAACGACCGGCGACAAGGGGAAAAGGGTGTGCCGGTCGCAAAGTTTCCACGGACCTCCGCAAATATGCGGCTGGGTCAGGAATAGCATGTACGCAGCAGGGTGAGATGGGTCTCTCCGTCTCCGCTATCGACTGAAGGTATCAAGATGTTTAATCGATTTTCAACAAGCGTGATAACGGGAATCGCGATCTGGCTGACCTTGGGAGGCGCCGTCGCCGAGGAGACGGCACTTGATCGTTATGTCGCCACGCCCGATGACCACTACTTCTGGGAGCAGGTCGGCTCCGACAAGGAGTGGTTCTACAAGACCTATTTTCTGCGCCTGATCTCCCAACAGTGGCGGGACGAGAACGAGGTGGATCGTAGCGTGTGGGAGCACGAGCTGATCGTCACCATCCCCGATATCCTGCGTTCCCACGCCAAGAATACCGTAGTCCTGCTCGTCGATGGCGGCGTCAACGAGCAGACCCCCATTCGCCGCGGCGAGGACCTGGTCGGCGCCATCGCCAACGCCCTGGGCGCGGTGGTGGCGATTGTGCGCCAAGTCCCCAATCAGCCGTTGCGCTTCGCCGACGAGGAGGACAACCCGCGTCGAGAAGACGAGATCCTCGCCTACAGCATGAACAAGTACATGGAGACCGGGGACGAGACCTGGCCGGTCCATCTCGCCATGACCAAGTCGGTGGTGCGCGCCATGGACGCCCTCCAGGATTACCTTCTCACCACCAAGGGCAGGCGTATCGACGACTTCATCCTGCTGGGCGCCTCCAAGCGGGGCTGGGCTACCTGGCTGACGGCGGCCGTGGATGAGCGGATCAAGGCGATCATGCCCATCTCCATCGACATCCTCAAGCTCAAGGATCAGTTCAACCACCACTGGGGCTCCTATGGCTTCTACGCCCCGGCGGTGGATGACTACATCGCCTACGATTTCGGCTGTCGTCTTCAGTCGACACGCGGCATGGAGCTGCAACGCATGATCGACCCCTACTACTACCGGGATCGCTATACCATGCCCAAGCTGCTGATCAACTCCGCCGGCGACCAGTTCTTCGTCTCCGATTCGGCGGACCTCTACTACGACGATCTGCCGGAACCCAAGTATCTGCGCAATACCTTCAATACCGACCATCGCCATGGCAGCACCGCGGAACTGGAGCAGACCCTGATCTCCGGCCTGCTGTGGGTGGACGACGTCAATCGCGGCAGGAACTCCCCCGCCTTCGACTATCAGACCGACGACAACGGCACGATACGCCTGGAGATCACCAACGGACGCACCCCGGACAACGTGTTGTTGTGGCAGGCGGTCAATCCGCAGGCCCGGGACTTTCGCCTGGAGGCGATCGGCGAGGCCTGGACCCACAGCCGTCTGACCAGGGAGGCGGAAGGGGTCTATAGCGGCCAGGTGGAGGTCCCGGCGCAGGGCTTTATCGCCTATGCGGTGGAGCTGCGCTATGACCAGGACGACTACGGCGGCCTGTTTGATCTCAATCAATACTACACTACCAAGGTCAGCATCCTGCCAAAGGGGCTGCCTTTCGCCGGCACCGCCTGCCACAGCGAGCAAACAGGCAACCTGGAAAACCCCGGGGTCTGGTCCCATCAGAGCGGCATCGGCGTGATCTCCGGCTGGTTCTGCGGCGACGAGGTCGAGATCGAACTGGATGGCGCGAAATACCTCAAGGCCGCCAGCGGCACGCCGCGCAAGGATACCCAGGCCGCTTGCGGCGATACCGACAATGGTTTCGGGCTGCTCTACAACTTCAATCTGCTTGGCGACGGCGAGCATCGGGTCCGCGCGCTGATCGACGGACGCGAGTTTGACGCCGCCAAGTTCGACGTCACCACCTTCGGCGAGCCGTTCATTCGCGGTCTGTCTGGAAATTATCAGGTCGAAAACTTCCCGTTCCATGGCGATACCCTCTCCCTCACCTGGCAGGAGAGCCAGCAGAACTTCGCCATCGGCGGCGTCGACTTCGAGCCTTCAGAGGCGCCCTGGGGGGAGGCCCCAGCGAATGCGCCAAGGGGCAATCTGGAAAATCCCGCCCACCCATCCTATCAGAGCGGCATTAGCGTCATCTCGGGCTGGGTCTGCGACGCCGAAAAGGTGGAGATCGATATCGACGGCAAGCGCCGCCTGCAAGCCGCCTACGGCACCCCGCGCGGCGACACCCAGGGCGTCTGCGGCGATACCGACAACGGCTTCGGCGTCCTCTATAACATGAACCTGCTCGGCCAGGGCGAACACTGGCTGCGCATCCTCGCCGACGGCGTCGAGGTCGACCGCGCCGCCTTCTTCGTTACCACCCTCGGCGACGCCTTCATGCGCGGCCTGGAGGCGGAGCTGATCCTGCCCGAATTCCCCGCGCCCAACCAGCAGACCGGCCTGATCTGGGACGAATCGCGGCAGAATTTCATGATCCAGGGCGCCTCCGGGACGTGATCGCAAAGCGCTGATCAAAATCCGGGAGAGCATTAGAGCGGTTGGTAATGCCTGGAAAACCCATGGGGTAAGCCGACCCTGCCTCGTTGCCCTTCGTTCTGGAGGAACGACGCTTTTGGCGGCGGCGGGATATCTCCCGGCATCTCGCAAATGGCAGCCGCCGGCGAGGCGAGGCGCGATCTGAACCAAGAGGGGGAATGCGAACGCTTTGGGGGGTGGCTAGTGCAGCACCCGCTAAATAATCAATAACGCTATTGATATAAAAATCGATACTATATGCCCCGCATGATTCATAGTCACTTGTCGGGTGCTGCACTAGAGACGGCGGCGACGGAAATATGGCGAGACGTTACCCATTACCCCCATCTCAAGCTAACACCCCCCGCTCCCGCAGCTGCTTGATCTGATCCCGCACCTTCGCCGCCTCTTCGAACTCCAGGTTCTTGGCGTGCTTGTACATGGTCTTCTCCAGCTCCTTGACCTTCTTCGCCATCTGCTGGGGATTGAGCCTGGCGTATTCCAGCTCCTCTTCCGCGACCTTGGCGTAGACCTCGGGCGGTACCGGGCCGCCGGGGTAGGCGCCTTCCATGATGTCGTGGATCTTCTTGATCACGGTCTGGGGGGTGATGCCGTTGGCTGCGTTGAAGGCGATCTGCTTTTCGCGGCGACGGTTGGTTTCGTCAATGGCGCGGCGCATGGAGTTGGTGATCTTGTCGCCGTAGAGGATCGCCTTGCCGTGGGCGTTGCGGGCGGCGCGGCCGATGGTCTGGATCAGGGAGCCTTCGGAGCGCAGGAAGCCCTCTTTGTCGGCGTCAAGGATCGCCACCAGCGAGACCTCGGGCATGTCGAGCCCTTCGCGCAGCAGGTTAATGCCTACCAGCACGTCGAATTCGCCCAGCCTCAAATCCCGGATGATCTCCACCCGTTCGACGGTGTCGATGTCGGAGTGGAGGTAGCGTACCTTGATGCCGTGGTCGTTGAGGTAGTCGGTGAGGTCCTCGGCCATCCGCTTGGTGAGGGTGGTGATCAGCACCCGTTCGTTCTCGGCCACCCGCAGGTGGATCTCGGAGAGGACGTCGTCCACCTGGGTGGCCACCGGACGCACCTCCACTTCGGGGTCGATCAGTCCCGTCGGCCTGACCACCTGCTCGATGATGCCGCCGGAGCGTTCCAGCTCGTAGGGGCGGGGGGTGGCCGAGACGTAGATGGTCTGCGGCGAGCGCTCCTCGAACTCCTCGAATCTTAATGGACGATTATCCAGCGCCGAGGGGAGGCGGAAGCCGTACTCCACCAGGGTCTCCTTGCGCGAGCGGTCGCCCTTGTACATGCCGCCGACCTGGGGCACCGAGACGTGGCTCTCGTCGATCACCAGCAGGGCGTCGTCCGGGATATAGTCGAACAGGGTCGGCGGGGCTTCGCCCTGGGCGCGCCCGGAGAGGTAGCGGGAGTAGTTCTCGATGCCCTGGCAGTAACCCAGCTCCAGCATCATCTCGATGTCGTGACGGGTGCGCTGGGAGAGACGTTGCTCCTCCACCAGCTTGCCGGCGTTGCGCAGGAACTCCAGGCGATCTCGCAGCTCCTCCTTGATCTGATCGACGGCGTCGAGGATGGTCTCGCGAGGGGTGACATAGTGGGTCTTGGGGTAGATGGTGAAGCGCGGGACCTTTTTTAGCACCTCGCCGGTGAGGGGGTCGAACAGGGTCAGATTCTCCACCTCGTCGTCGAACAGCTCCACCCGCAGCGCCTCGCCTTCGGCCTCCGCCGGGTAGATGTCGATCAGCTCGCCACGCACCCTGAAGGTGCCGCGGTGCAGCTCCACCTCGTTGCGGGTGTATTGCAGCTCCGACAGCCGGCGCAGGATCGAGCGTTGGTCGATCATGTCGCCCCGGGTGAGATGGAGCAGCATCTTCATGTAGGAGCGCACGTCGCCTAGGCCGTAGATGCAGGAGACGGTGGCGACGATGATCACGTCCCGCCGTTCCATCAGCGCCTTGGTGGCGGAGAGGCGCATCTGCTCGATGTGGTCGTTGACCGAGGCGTCCTTCTCGATGAAGGTGTCGGAGGCGGGCACATAGGCCTCGGGCTGGTAATAGTCGTAGTAGGAGACGAAGTATTCCACCGCGTTGTGGGGGAAGAACTCCTTGAACTCGCCGTAGAGCTGGGCCGCCAGGGTCTTGTTGTGGACGAAGACCAGGGTAGGGCGCTGCAACTCCTGCACCACGTTGGCGACGGTGAAGGTCTTGCCCGAGCCGGTCACCCCCAGCAGCGTCATCGCCATCTCGCCGTCGTTCAGCCCTTCGAGCAGGCCGCGGATGGCGGCGGGCTGATCGCCGGCGGGCTCGAACTGGGAGACGAGTTGGAAATCCTTGGCTTGTGATGAATCGGACATGGCGGCTCCGGGGGGTGTCTGGAACGGTCATTATACAGTTGCACGGGCTGCCATTGCAGGAGGTGAAGCCCTGGAATGACTGCTTTCGCAATTACAAGGGAGATCCTCGCGGCGCCGCGGAGGTCATGGCGCCCATCGGGCGACGCCTCGTATCACGACCCGGGCCACGCCATGTCCCGCTGGCCGTCGCTCAATGTCATTAAGTTAGCGCCACGCCAGGTTCCCGCTGTTGATGCGCCTTACTCCGGGGCAGGCCGGAAATCCGCCCGGGCCGGCATAGGATGTGCCGAATAAAAGGCCTTGCCGCTCGGTCGACGGCACATCCTATGCAGAACCAAAAACGGTCGGCGCACCCAAGAAATGAGGCGCATCATTCCCGGAGGATGCCACGATGGCTTATCTTAATGGCATTGGGCCGTCGCCCGGGGGTTATTAAGGAATCGTTCGCTATTTGGTAGACATGCGCCCATACTCCAACAACCGGATGCTCGATAACATTCGATCGACCAGGCGCTAGCGAGGTTCACGGTCTGATACCCGTCCTTCCCTGCATGGGTTCCTGGCCTGCCTCTAACCAAGCTCAGAGTACATATCATGTCAAAATCCAAGAACACGAAGCGGGAAGACAAAAAGAAACCGGCCCAATCACCGAAAGAGAAGAAGGCCGCCAAGATGGCCAAGAAACACGCCGGCGACTCCGTCCCGCTGATCACCAAGCCCCACTAGCCCCACCGCCAGACCGATGCCGCGTCGCGACATCGGCTGCTTGCGGCCGCGAAGTGGGGTGTCCAGGGACGTTTGGTCCATCCTCGCGCTACGCGGCTTCCCGCCGGCAATCCGCCCGCCTGTGTCGATTCGTTGGTGCGGGCTCTAGCACAAGACCCGGTTTGCGACCATTGCTTTTTTTTTGGGCCGCGACTGTTTATCATAGTCTGAAGCATTGAGCACCTGCCAAGGCGCGGGTGAATCCTCTTAATTTAATCATAATACAAAGGATTTTGAGACCCCCATGACGAAAAAACTGTCAAACCGTGTCAAGGCCGTCAAACCCTCTCCGACTCTTGCGGTAACCGCGCGGGCCGCGGAAATGCGCGCCGCCGGCAAGGATGTCATCGGCCTCGGCGCGGGGGAGCCGGATTTTGACACCCCCAACCACATCAAGGCGGCGGCGATTCAGGCGATTCGGGATGGTTTCACCAAATACACCGCGGTGGATGGCACCCCGGCGCTGAAGAAGGCGGTGATCGAAAAGTTCAAAAAGGACAACGGCCTGGAGTACGAGATGGATCAGGTCCTCGTCTCCAGCGGGGGCAAGCAGAGCTTCTACAACCTGGCCCAGGCGATCCTCGACCCGGGCGATGAGGTGATCATCCCGGTTCCCTATTGGGTCTCCTACCCGGACATGACCCTGTTGGCCGACGGCGTGCCGGTCTTCGTCAACGCCGGCGCGGCGCAGAGGTTCAAGATTACGCCACATCAGCTGGAGACGGCGATCACCGACCAAACCCGACTGTTCGTCATCAACAGCCCCTCCAATCCCACCGGCATGGCCTACAGCCGCGAGGAGCTGGCGGCGCTGGGCGAGGTGCTGCTGGAGTATCCGCGGGTGATGATCGCCACCGACGACATGTATGAGAAGATCCTGTGGGACGGCAAGCCCTTCGTTAACATCGTCAACGCCTGCCCGGCGCTGCTGGATCGCACCTTTGTCCTGAATGGGGTCTCCAAGGCCTACTCCATGACCGGTTGGCGTATCGGCTACGCCGGCGGTCCCGCCGAGGTGATCAAGGCGATGAAGAAGGTGCAGTCCCAGAGTACCTCCAATCCCGTCTCCATCTCCCAGGTGGCGGCACAGGCGGCGCTGGAAGGCCCGCAAGGCTGCATTGACGAGATGTTGACGGCCTTCAAGGAGCGCCACGACTATGTGGTGAATCGGCTTAACACCATTCCGGGTATCGAGTGTCTGCCGACGGATGGGACCTTCTACGTCTTTCCCAGCGTGCAGGGCGCGATCGAGGGGCTGGATGGGGTGAGCAATGATCTGGAGCTTTCGGAGTACCTCATCGAGCAGGCCGGGGTGGCGCTGGTACCCGGTTCGGCATTCGGTCTGGCGGGCCATGTGCGTATCTCTATTGCCACCAGCATGGAGAATCTGACCAAGGCCCTGGATCGGCTGGAGGAGACCCTCAAGGGCTGAAGTTGTCAGGCGGCGGGAAAAACTCTCCCGCCGGCCATTGACAAGGCGCTCTGCATTGCCTATCATTCGCAGCCTTCGCCGTAACGGCGAAAACCTTCCGCAAGCGGTCTTCACCGCGGCTGAAACGAGACAAATCGGAGCGTAGCGCAGCCTGGTAGCGCACCACAATGGGGTTGTGGGGGTCCGGAGTTCGAATCTCCGCGCTCCGACCAATTTCTCGTTTACTTATTCCTGCTTGATCCCGACATTGCCAATACTTCCATCGGCGCGATCCTTGAGGATCTGCTTGGGCATGGAACGCACGCCTTACTCCCTTGGTTTTTCGTCCCTCACCGCATAGAGCAGGGCGCCGGCGGCGGCGACGATGAGGATCAGTACGACGATCGCGCCGATGATGGAGAGGCCCTGATTGACCAGCGCGGCGAGCGAGCCGTAGAGCGAGATCAGCAACAGTACCAGACCGCCCGCGTAAAGCCCCAGTTTCTTCATATTACAACTCCGTGGTTAATTTTCTCGTGGATCGCCCGAGTAGCGGAAATCTATCGTTTCGCTGTCACGATGTCGAGCCTTTTCAGGTAATACTCCCGAAAGCGCCGGAACAGGTGGCGTAGCGGGCTTTCGACCCAGTGATAGTGGAGTGCGCTGTAGAGGATGATCAGCAGCGCCACCAGCAGATAGTCGAACTGGGGCGCGCCCCGCTGCGCGATCCATGCCAGGCCGCCGCTGGCCTGGATCAGTTGCAGGATGATGGTGTGGGAGAGGTAGAGGCTGTAGGAGACGGCCCCGAGCCAGAGCGCCTGACGCGGGAAGGGCGCAATGCGTCGCTCCTCCAGGGCGATGGCGGTCCAGACGCAGAACAGCGCGGCGCCGCCAAGCAGCGCCACCCGCTCGGGTTGATAGTAGCCTCGCGAGAGGGTCCCTTCCGGGAGTTGGGCCTGATAGATCCAGGCGGCGCCGAGCATGATCGCGAAGAGCAGGGCGGGGATCGCCGGGTGGATCGCCAGATGCCGGCGACCCGCCGCGAGCAGGCTGCCGGCGATGAATTCGAGGAGATAGGCGGAGCCGAAGAAGCGATAGAGCATCGAGACCTCGGCGAAGTTGTCCCGATGGTAGCCGCCGTAGGCATGCAGCCCATGGGCCTGAATCGCCGCCACCAGCAGCGCGGCGGCGACGAGCAGCCTGAGATGCCAGCGCTCCGGCAGCATGATCAGCAGGGTGAAGAGGGCGTAGAAGTAGAGTTCGAAGGAGAGGGTCCAGGAGACCGGGATCAGCAGCTCGGGGATCGGCGTGCGGGTCAGAAAGAAGGAGCCGGCCAGGTCCTTTTGCGCGAGGGTCTCGGGCAGCAGGCTGGCGGTCACGATCAGGGCGATGAGAAAGTAGGGCCAGTAGCCGCTGTAGATACGGCTGGCGCGGCGGTAGGCGAAGTCCAGGCCATGCAGCGGGCCGTGCAGGGCGCGGGTGGTGTGCCACATGATGTAGCCGCTGATGACGAAGAAGATGTCGACGCCGAAGTAGCCGATGACCCCGAACGGGGCGAAGGGCCCGCCGCCTTCTCCCGCCGCGGCGACGTGCATCTGGGTATGGTGGAGCACGACCGCCAGCGCGGCGAGAAAACGCAGGGTCTGGATATTGGCAATCATGCCTGGCGCGGCGGGGGCGCCCTCAGGGGAGTTCCAGGCGGATCGCGTGTCCCGGGAACAGCTTCTCCGAGGTCTGGGGCAGCATCACTTCGATGCGATAGCCGTCGTCGCCCTCTCCATTCTGGCGGATGGAAGCGAGCCGGCCTTGGGTTTCGCCGCTCCCCGGTTCGATGGCAATGGCGTCGCCGATGGCGAGCCTGGCGGCCGTCTGGGCGCTGATTTCGGCCCTTGCCAGCAGGCGATCACCGGCGACCACCATCAAGGGTTCGGCGCGCAGGCGATTGACGATGACCTCGCCCGGCTGTTTGGCGACGGCCAGGATCCGGCCGTCGAAGGGGGCGGAGATACGGGTCCACTCCAGCTCCAGTCTGGCCCGGGTCAATTCGGCCTGGGCGCGTCGCCAGGCGGCATTGGCGCGGGCCGCCTCGATCTCGGCCATGCGCAGGGCGTGATCCGAGAGTACGGTGCGTTCATACAGCTCCTGGTTGCGCTCCAGTTCCCGCTCCGCCTCCTGTTTCAGCGCCTGGGCCTCATCCAGCGCGGCTTCGGCGCGCGCGAGTTCGGCGCGCCACTGCCGATCATCCAGGCGAATCAGAAGATCGCCCTTGGCGACTTTCGCCCCCGGGACCCCGTTCACCTCGGCGATAATGCCGCTCAACGGGGTCGAAAGCTCGGTGCGTTGCGCCCAGTCGAGTCTGGCGTCAATGGTCTCGGCATGGACCGCGCTGGCGCAGCACAGCAGCACGAATGCGAGCGCGCGAAAATGCCGGAAACTGGCTCCGAGGTCTCCGTTCATTCGGCGCGGCTCGCTCGCGGGGAGGTCAAGCGGCGTGCGGGTGGATGGGGGTTTCAAGGGGCGATTCTCCTGTCAGATGTCATCGTCTATTCCGCCGCGGCGGGGATCGTGATCGGCTTGCCGCGCAGCGCGTCCAGCCTGGCCCAGGTCATGGCAAGATCAAACTCCGCTTCGGCCTGTTGCAGACGCACCTCGGAGGTGCGGGTCATGGCGTCGCCCAGGTCCGTGGTGACCTCCAGCTCATACAGGGCGCGACTACGGTCCAGGTAGAGCTCGCGATAGTCGGCCAGCGACTCCAGCTCTTCGAGACGGACGCCCAGGGTCTCCAGCTGCAGCCACAGCTCCGTCGCCTGTTCGCGGATCTCCAGTTCGGCGGCCCGCAACTGCGCCCGTTGCTGGTGGATCCGGGACAGCTGGCCGGCGATTTCCGCCTCTTTCCTGCCGCCGTCGAACAGCTCCATCTCCAGGATCAGGGAAGCGGCGAAGGGGCCGGTACGGCTGCCGATCTCGCGATGATGGGCGGCGCCTTCGATCTCGGCGCGCAGGGTGGGCCAGCGATCACTGCGCGCCGCTTCCAGACGGGCCTCGGCGGAGCGCACCAGCGCCCGCTGCTGGTGGAGACGAGGCGAGTTCTCCAGTACCTCTTGCAGTAATGGGGCGAGGGCGGGGCGCTCTCGCGCCGGGAGGTTGGGGCGAATGAGGGCGGCGCTGAGTTGATCGGGGCGGTTGAGGGCGTGGGCGAGCCGCATCCGCGTGCGCCGCTGTTCGGCCTGGGTGAGGGAAAACTCGCTACGACTCGCCTGGAACTGACGCTCGGCGTCCAACAGGTCGATGTCCGAGATCTGGCCCATCTCGTGGCGATCGGTCGCCTTGTCCATGCTGATGTAGGTGATCGCCATCGCCTCGTTGGCGACGGTGTTGGCAAGGTCGGCCAGGATGACGTCGAAAAACCGGCGCATCACGGCCAGCGCCTGGCCATTGCGGCGATCCTGGAGCTGAAAGGCGTCGCTCTCGACCCTCGCCTCACCGGCGTCGACGGTGGCGGAGGTGCGGCCGAAGTCATACAGGGTCTGGCCCAGCACCAACCGCGCCTGGCTGTCGTTGTTCGACGGATCGGCCCCGGGCTCGTAGGCATCGAGCGTGCGCAGGCGGGCGTCGAGGGTCAGGGTAGGCCGGTATCCGCCCTGGGCGGCGTCAAGCCGGGCCCGGCTCTCCGCCTGGAGAGCCTGGCTGCGGGCGATATTCGGGTGGCCGTCGTCAAGCGCCCCCAGCGCCGCGCCGAGGGTGAGGGGTTCGGGCAGCGGCGACGGCTCGGCGGCCGGATCGCTGGCGGTCGCCGCCCCCGCCCAGGCGCTCGCCAGGGCCGTCACAAGAAACCAGGATGCCGCCTTCATCCGTCTTTACGATCGCGCTTGTAACGGGTGAAACTGGTCTCGTTGTAGGCCCCTTCCACCATGTATTGCCCGAACAGCATGAACTCATCTGGGCCATTGGTGGCGCCGGTGAAGCGGGCGCGCTTGATGGGTTGGCCCGCGAGATCGAAAAAGGCGAACACCGGCGTGGCTCGAACCCGGTTCTGCTTGAAGGCGAAATCCTTCTCGGTGGTGGTGTCGCCATTGAAGTCGACGATCTCGATATCCCCCTCGACGTCGACACGGAGGATCATGAAGTGCTCGCGAAAGTACTCCTGCACCTCAGGCCGGTTGAGCACCGTCTGCTTCATGCGATGGCAAAAGGGGCATTCGTCCATCTCGAACATGATCAGGATCGCCTTCTTGCCGTCGTCGCGGGCGGTTTGCAGCTCTTCACTGAAGTCGCCAAAGGTGCTGTCGAAAAAGGCGGCGGCGTCCGCGCGGCCATCGGCGGAGATGAGCAGCGCCAGGCCGAACAGGATGACGAGGGTCAGATTGAGCAGGGGATTCTTGCGTGTCGGTTTCAGGGTCATGTTCTGTTACACTTCCTTTCTGGATGCATTGGTGGCGGCTTGCTTCCGGCGGCGCCGCCCGGTGGCATAAACGTACTTTTTCGCCTATCGACGGGCAACCGCTTTAGCGGGAATAAGTGAGAACTTTATCACATAATTGTCAGTTCGATCGCGGGAAGTCGACGGTAGTCTTTAGAATCGCAGGGCGGCCAAGAGGTCAAATAAACGAGTTCAACGGATGAGCATTAAATTCACTACCCCTACATCTTACGCGGTCGAGAATCCCGAGACCATCACCAACCCCGCCGAGCTTGGCGATTGGGTTGAGCATCTGCCGGTCACTGATCCGGCGGCGACGGTGGAGACGTTGCTGGATTCCCTCAAGCTACTCAATCGGCACCCCAAGGCGGTACCGCAACGTTATCAGTTGATGCGGATCTATCTGCGCCCGTTCATGGAGCTGATGCAGCGCAGCAGGCAACTGCTGCAGGCGCGCGCGGTCGGGGAGCGTCACCGTAACGACAACCTGTTCCTCCAGTTCATGGAGGAGTTGTGCCGGGAGATGGGTTTCGGCTTCAAGCGCACCCTTCAGGAGGCGCTGGAACCCTCCTGGGTCAGCGCCAACCAGCAAGCCTCGATGGCTGACATCATCTACTGGACCACCCAGTGTCTCACCTTCGATCTGATGTTCGCCTTCGCCGACTACCGCCCGGAACCCCGCAGCACATGGCCGGAGTTCATGAAGCTCTACCTGCTGTCGAAACAGCGCAAGATATCCCGCGGCGCGGTGGATGACCCCTACGCCCTCGCGGGCGCCTCTCCATCCGTGGGGCTGGCGTTCCTGCGCGCGTTGCTGATCTCGCTGGTAGACCCCTACAAGCTGCGACGTGGTGACGTCTGGAACGCCTATGACTACCTCAGCCACTTCGCCAAGAACGCCCAGGTGGGGACCTTCAGGGTGCCGGAGGTCGAGGGGGGATTCTTCCTGGTCGACCTCAAGGGCGCGCGCAAGGCCCAACCGTTTCGCTTCGAAAAGGTGCCGCCGCGACCCCGAGAGTTTCTGCTGGTCAACGTGAACCCCCTCAACAGCGTGGTCCATCGCCACTTCAAGATGCTGGAGATCAATCCGGATGTGGAGATCGAGGGGCTGTACAACATGGAAGGGCCGCAAGCGATGCACCTGTTTCGCACCATGCTGGTCAGCTGGCACATCAGCCCGGCCCGCCGCCATGAGCGAATCGAGCAGTACGACTGGCTGACCGCCATCTGCGGTCTCTCCAACATCTGCTGTTACCTGCAAGGCGACGAATGCACTGCCGAAGAAGAGCCCGAAGAAGAGGAGGTGGAGATCAGCCACCACCTGACCCAGATCGTCGCCGTCGATCGCAAGGTCTACCGCTGGCGGCAAACCGATTTCAGCGCCAGTGGCATGGGGGTGGTGCTGCCCCTGTCGGAGGCCAAGGCGTTGCAGGTGGGGCAACTGGTGCTGATCGAGAGTGAGCAGGGGCGAAGCGGCGGGCGGCGGCGCGTCGGTATCGTGCGGCGGCTGGTGCGCCGCGACAATGCCAACATGGAGGCGGGGTTGCAGTTCATCGGCAACAACATTACCCCCACCCACATCCACCATCGCGACAAGCCCATCGACGTGCTGCTGGTGGATCGCGGCGAGAAAATGAACAAGATCCTGATTACCCCGGGCAAGGTCTACCGCAGCGGGCGCATTATCGAGATCAAGACCGGCCCGCGCTCGGCCTGGACGGTCAAGGCAGGCAAGCTGCTGGAGAGCACCTGCTGCCTGGAACGGTTCGAGGTGGTGCGGCGCTAACGATCATGGCGTTGCGCCACCCCGGATGATGAAACATAGGTGGCGCAACGCCGTGATCGTTCCCTCACCCCGGCCCTCTCCCAGAGGGAGAGGGGGAATAAGGAATCGCTGCGCGATGTTTCACAGTAAAC
>JAABSM010000069.1 GCA_011390365.1 Gammaproteobacteria bacterium | reverse complement strand
GGTGGAGGATGTACGCGGCGCAATCAACGGCGAGGCCCCTTATCGACCGACCTATTTCCCGGATAGGTCGGTCTTTCTTGGCTGGTTGGCACATTATCCAGACTACGCCAAACTCAGTAAATCGGATAAGAAGACGCGGGAGGGCGTTAGTTTGAGCGATCTATCCATCATCAAGGAGTGGGAGCAAACCAGAAAACGCCACGCCATGTCCCGTGTGCTCATCTGGTCCCTGGACAGCGACCTGTCCGCTTATGACTCCTTGCCGACAAAATAAACGCGGAGATAGTGGCATGAGCCAGGAAACAAAGTCCGTCCCCTCGGTATCGGTGGCCTATGCCCGGAGCGGCCGATCGACCAAGGCCAACGAGCTGGGCATGCGGCCGATGCAGGAGCGGGCCTTCGAGCGGCGCGGCGAGCCGTATCTGCTGATCAAGTCGCCGCCGGCCTCGGGCAAGAGTCGGGCGTTGATGTTCATCGCCCTGGACAAGCTGGCGAATCAGGGCCTCAAGCAGGCGATCATCGTGGTGCCGGAGAAGTCCATCGGCGCGAGCTTTCACGATGAGCCGTTGAGCCGGTTCGGCTTTTGGGCCGATTGGCAGGTGGCGCCGAAATGGAACCTGTGCAACGCGCCGGGTTCGGACAACGGCGGCAAGGTGAAGGCGCTGGGGGCGTTTCTACAGAGCGACGACAAGGCCCTGGTCTGCACCCATGCCACCTTCCGCTTCGCGGTGGACCAGTTTGGCGTCGCGGCCTTCGATAACCGGCTGATCGCGGTGGATGAGTTTCACCATGTGTCGTCCAATCCGGACAACAAGCTGGGACTGCACCTGGCCGAGTTCATCGCCCGCGACAAGGTGCATATCGTCGCCATGACCGGCTCCTATTTTCGGGGTGACGCGGAGGCGGTGCTGTCCCCGCAGGATGAATCGAGATTCGATACCGTCACCTACACCTACTACGAGCAGCTCAACGGTTACGAATACCTGAAGCGGCTGGATATCGGCTACTTCTTCTATTCCGGTCCCTATACGGATGACCTGCTGAAGGTATTGGATACCCACGAGAAGACCATTATCCACATCCCCAACGTCAATTCGCGGGAGAGCACCAAGGACAAGATTCGGGAGGTGGAGCACATCATCGAGGAGCTGGGCGAGTGGCAGGGCATCGATGAGGCGACCGGCTTTCAGTTGGTGAAGACGCCCCAAGGCCGGGTGCTGCGCATCGCCGATCTGGTGGAAGATGACCCGGCGAAGCGGGATCGCGTCTCGGCGGCGCTGAAAGACCCGGCGCAAAAGAACAACCGCGACTATGTGGATATCATCATCGCGCTGGGGATGGCGAAGGAGGGCTTCGACTGGATCTGGTGCGAACACGCCCTGACCGTGGGTTATCGATCCAGCCTGACCGAGATCGTGCAGATCATCGGCCGCGCCACCCGGGATGCGCCGGGCAAGTCCCGCGCCCGCTTCACCAACCTGATCGCGGAACCGGATGCGGCCGAGCAGGCGGTGATCGAGGCGGTGAACGATACCTTGAAGGCGATCGCCGCGAGTCTGTTGATGGAGCAGGTGCTCGCGCCCCGCTTCGAGTTCAAGCCGAAGAACCCGAACAATGGGCCGGAGCCCGGTTATGACTACGGCGAAGGGGGCTACGATCCGACCCGATGCAACGTCGGGGTGAATGAAGAGACGGGGCAGTTTCAGATCGAGATCAAGGGCCTGGCGGAACCCAAGAGCGAGGAGGCGTCCCGCATCTGTCAGGAGGACCTGAACGAGGTGATCGCCACCTTTGTTCAAGACAAGACCGCCGTGGAGCGCGGCCTGTTCGATGAGGAGCTGGTGCCGGAGGAGCTGACCCAGTTACGCATGGGCAAGATCATCAAGGAGCGCTATCCGGAGCTTGACGACAAGGACCAGGAGGCGGTTCGCCAGCATGCCGTCGCCGCGCTGAATCTGGTCCAGCTGGCAAAACAAGCCGCGCTCGGCGACGGCGGCGGGGAGGAGGGTGAGCCAGAGCCGCGCGGCAATACCGCGCTGATCGATGGGGTGCGCAAGTTCGCCATGGATGTGCGGGAGCTGGATATCGACCTGATCGACCGCATCAATCCCTTCAGCGAGGCCTACGCCATTCTGGCCAGGGCCATGAGCGAAGAGAGCCTGAAGCAGGTGGCCGCCGTCATCGCCGGCAAGCGCACTGCATTGACGCCAGAGGAGGCCAAAGAGCTGGCTATCCGGGCATTCAAGTTCAAGAAGGAGCGCGGAAGGTTGCCGTCGGTCACTTCGCCGGACCCCTGGGAGCGGCGCATGGCCGAGGGGGCGTCGGCATTCGTGCGCTACAAGGATGAGGGACGCTATGACTGATCTGGACGAATTACGCGCGAAACTGGATGACTTCGCCAAGCCGAAAAAGCAGACCGAATTCTCCAGGGAAGAGGAGCGCATCATCGCCGGATTCGAGGAGATTCAGCGCTTCGTCGAAGAGCAGGGGCGCCCCCCCCGCCATGGCGAAGAGCGGGATATCTTCGAGCGTCTGTATGCGGTGCGCCTGGATCGCATACGAAAGCTGGAAACCTGCCGTACCTTGCTTGCTCCCCTTGATCACCAGGGACTGCTGGGTGATGAGGCGACGGAGAGGAACGACGCGGAAGATTCGCTGGACGATGATGCGCTGTTGGCGGAGCTGACGGGGGCAGTTGCGGATTCCGCGGTGACCGAGTTGCGGCATGTGCGTTCCAGGGCGGAAAAGCAGGCCGCGGAGGAGATCGCCAATCGCGAAAAGTGCCAGGACTTCGATCGATTCAAGCCGCTGTTCGAGGGGGCGCAGGCGGATCTGAAATCGGGCCTGCGCCAATCCCAGCCCATCGCGGCGGGCAACCGGGGGATCGAGGCCGGGGATTTCTTCATCCTTGGCGGCATCATCCTCTATATCGCCGAGGTGGGCGAGCCGTTGAAGACCACCGCGGGCGAAGTGGACCGCCGTCTGCGGGTCATCTACGCCAATGGCGCCGAGAGCAATCTGTTGCTGCGCTCCCTGCAACGGGCCTTCTACGATGACCCGGCGGCGCGGCGGTTGGTTTCGCCCCAGTCCGGGCAGTTGGCGTTCGGCGGCGAGTTCGAGGCGGATGACGTGGAGAGCGGTACCATCTACGTGCTGCGTTCCTTGTCGGACCACCCCTATGTGGCCGAGCACCGCGAGCTGATCCACAAGATCGGCGTCACCGGCGGCAAGGTCGAGACGCGCATCGCCAACGCCGCCCATGAGGCCACCTACCTGCTGGCCGATGTGGAGATCGTGGCGACCTATAAACTGGCGGGAATCAACCGCGCGAAGATGGAAAGGCTGTTCCACCGCCTCTTCGCCCCGGCGCAACTGGACCTCACCATCCAGGATCGTTTCGGCCATCCAGTGCAGCCGCGGGAGTGGTTTCTGGTGCCGCTGGCGGTAATCGATGAGGCGGTGGAGCGCATTCGGGATGGATCGATCGCCGATATGGTGTACGATCCGAAGACTGCCCGGCTGTCGCGTTAGCCACGGCAGCCGCGAGTCCCCCAACCTACGGCGAGCCCCAGCTTTATACTTCACCCCAGATTACGTGCTTTTATGAAATGAATTGGATTTGCGACTCTTTTCGGGTCCCTTGCCGCCCATACGCCAAACCGGGTACACCTTGAAAGTGAACCGAGCATCCACCATACCCTAGCCATAGCCCCGCACCCAATACGGACCTGAAAATGGACCAGACCCTAGACGCCCGCCAGCTTGAAGAATTGCTCGACGAGATCCTCGAAACCGAGTTCTCCTACCGCAACACCACGCCGCCGGCCCAGTCGCTGGCGGCGCTGCCGGCGGCGGTGCAGCACTACGCCATCGACTGGGTGCGACGGGTCGCCAGCACCAATATCGAGCTGGGATACCAGTACGCCTGCCATGCCGCCGAGGTGCTGGGGCATGTGGAGCGGGAGATGGTGGAGGCGTGGATCCTGCACGCCATGGATATCTACGACCGCGAGGGGCTGCACCGGGCGAAGCTGGTGGTGGAGGATCTCGATCGCTTCATCCACACCCGGCGCGGCTGGACCTGCGGTTGCCTGCTGGAGCAGTCCGAAGGGGTGCTGCACGGCTTTCTGCAGGGGCTCTCCGGGCGTCGCCTGAAGCTTGCGGAGGCGGAAGAGGCCCATACCGATACCGAGACCCTGTTCCTGCCGCCGGTGATCGCCCTGCTCGACAACAGCAAGGACAACTTCCTGCTCTACAAGGCGACCATCGCCCAGCTGTGGGCGCAAACCCGCTTTGGTACCTTTCGCGAGAGCAACCTGGCGGCGCTGGCGGAACAACACGAAGCGTTTCTGACCCTGTTTCACGCCCTGGAGAGCCTGCGCCTGGAGACCCGCATCGAACGGGAGCTGCCGGGCCTCTATCGCGACATGCAACGCATCGCCGAGGCCCTGGAACAGCCCCGTTACGATGAAAACTGGCTCGCCCTGCGCCATGAACTGGCCAGCGCCCGCTGTGACACGCGGCGGGTGTTGGAGCTGACCGACCAATTGCTCGCCAGCCACGCCCCGCCGCCCCCGAACCCCTGGCACGGCATCCTGCGCCCCGACCTCGCCGCCGAGCGGCTGGCGGCGCGCATCGAACGGGAGAAGATGCTGCTCAAGGTGCGCCTCAAGGAGCTGGAGGAGGAGATCCGGGAGCAGCCGTCGAAGGACGACGCGCGCAAGGGCTTCTCC
The DNA here is from genome assembly GCA_011390365.1 of Gammaproteobacteria bacterium. Classification (GTDB taxonomy): domain Bacteria; phylum Pseudomonadota; class Gammaproteobacteria; order Chromatiales; family Chromatiaceae; genus SLIM01. Next base: position 19,564 of record JAABSM010000069.1, on the reverse strand, counting down.
CTCAAGAAGTCGGACAACACGGAAGAGCATGACGACCAGGAGATGCTGGAGGGGATGGAGCTGCTGCTCGACGACCGCCCCATGCCCCTGCCCGATGAGATGCGCGACACCCTGAGTTCGATCATGCTCGACCTGGGCGAGATCCCCGACGACTACCTGGAGCCCGCCGGCGAGGGGGAGTACGACCCGCGCCTGTTCGGCGACGACAAGCCCGACGCCGACTCCGCCTGGAGCGGGACCTATCACGAAGAGGGCGCCCACCTCTACCCGGAGTGGGACTTTCGTCGCAAGGCCTACCGCAAGAACTGGTGCGCCGCCCGCGAGCTGGAGCTGCCCGGCGGCGATCCCGACTTCGCCGCCGCCACCCTCAACAAATACCGCGGCCTGATCAAGCACCTGCGGCGCACCTTCGAGGCGATGCGCGACGAGGACAAACGCCTCAAGCGCCAGACCGATGGCGACGAGGTGGACCTGGACGCCCTGGTGGAGGCCCTCGCCGACGCCCGCGACGGCAGCGAGATGAGCGACCGCCTGTTCACCCGCGACCACCGCAGCGAACGCAACATCGCCGTCGCCTTCATGGTCGACATGAGCGGCTCCACCAAGGGCTGGATCAACGACGCCGAACGGGAGTCCCTGATCCTGCTCTGTGAAGCCCTGGAGACCCTCGGCGACCGCTACGCCATCTACGGCTTCTCCAGCATCACCCGCAAGCGTTGCGAGCTATACCACGTCAAACACTTCGAAGAGCCCTACGACGACCAGGTAAGCGCCCGCATCGCCGCCATCGAGGCCAAGGACTACACCCGCATGGGCTTCGCCGTGCGCCACCTGACCAAGATCCTCGGCGGGATCGACGCCCGCACCCGCGTCCTCATCACCCTCTCCGACGGCAAGCCCGATGACTATGACAACTATCGCGGCGACTACGGCATAGAAGACACCCGCCGCGCCCTCATCGAGGCCCGCCGCGCCGGCGTCCACCCCTACTGCATCACCATCGATCGCGAGGCCCGGGACTACCTCCCCCACCTCTACGGCCCCGCCGCTTGGACCCTGATTGACGAGGTGCGCGCCCTGCCGCTGAAGGTATCGGATATCTATCGGCGGCTGACCACTTGAGGCCAATCTAACCAGACTTGACCAACGAATAACTCAAGTTATACAAGTTATACTTGGACCAACAGGCTAAACGAACGATACGATGAAGAACTCTCCGAAGTGAATGACGCGCCGCAAGCCATGCAGCATCGCTCACTTCGAGAAGAAGAGTGGTGATGCGAAAAGGGGATATCTGGTGGGCCACCCTGGAAGAACCCCGGGGCTCCGAGCCCGGATATCGACGCCCCGTCGTTGTTATTTCTTCCAACGAATTCAATGAAAGCATGATAAAATCCATTATTGTCGAGGTTTTCACATCCGACTTCGTCCATTACTTCACGAATCATCGAACCATGCCTACCAACGACCGAAACCACACAGCCGCCAAAGAGGGGGACGCGGACGCCATTGCCGCGGAGATCGAACAGGTGTTCGCGAAGCTCTATCTCTCTTGCCAGGCAAGGGTGAAGCTGGGCACCCTCTATATCGTGCTGGAGTATTTTCGCAACATTCGCCACAAGAAGCTGACGGAGATTCTGCGCAACTGGCTGGTTCGGCTTGCCCCGGCTGGCGTAAATCATGTGGTCATTCAGGGCACCCGAGGAATCGACAGCCATACACCTCCTCAGAAGTGGCGAACCGAATTCGATATGCCGGGAAACGACACTCCCGCCCCCGTCGCCGCCGCGATTCCCGCCCCCCCTCCGGAGAGACCGCCGGAGAGCGCCCTGGAGAACCCCTATTCACCCCCGAAAAGCGCAGGAAGCAGGGCCTTTTCCACGCCCATCATCGTGCCGCTTTCGGTGATAGGGGTAATGACGATCTATCTCGGTTATGCCTATCTGTTCATGAGCAGTGGCGGCGAAGGGCTGTTTCCCGCCCTGAAATCCATCTCCTTCGAACTGTTCCTGTTATGCGAGGTGGGCATTATCTTCGGCGCTATTCATAACAAACGCTTACTGGACCGTTTCATGAAGAAACATCCCGTGATCGACGGCCCTGAAACCCTGGAGGCGCTCAAGCCCGTCGCGCGGACCAACATGTATTCCGCGCTTTCAGTATTGGTCCTGCTCGCCATCGGCGCCTTATCGGCGATCATGACGATACTGCACCGGGGGCTGATCGAAGCCGCGCTGGTGGTCGCACTATCCCTCGCGACCGCGCTGATCATGAAGTGGTACAACCAGTCCGAAGAGAAGATCAAACAAATCCGCACCACCGACACGGCAACCGAGACACAACTGAGGGCTATTCTGGAATGCTGGCTGCACAAGCCCTTTCCCGATTTCTAGGCGTACACAAATCGCCCTACTTGATTACTGTGAAACATCGCGCAGCGATTCCTTATTCCCCCTCTCCCTCTGGGAGAGGGCCGGGGTGAGGGAACGATCACGGCGTTGCGCCACCTATGTTTCATCATCCGGGGTGGCGCAACGCCATGATTGTTAGCAAGATATCTCAGTTGTCTTGGATGCGGCGCACCCCGACTCGGACCGCGACGCGGTCAAGACGGCATTTCCATGCGGCGCATGGGAACGAGAAAACGAGAAAGCCCGGTGGGCATCGTTCAACTGGAGCATCTTACTAATCAGGTCGCCCTATGGCGATCGACTTGCCTTCCGCCGTCTGACTCCGCCACCGATCGCGAACGCCGCGACAAGCGGACTCATCAGCACCATCGACCACCGTTGGTTGGCGGGAACCGGCACCGCTTCTTCAACCACCGCCACCGCCGGTCCCCCGGGATCATGGATTTGACCATCCAATGGCGTGGCGTCCCCCGCCATGCCGTCCCTCAACAGGTTCCCGCCCTTGATGCGCCTTACTCCGCGGCAGCCCCGAAATCGTCGGACCGGCATAGGATGTGCCAAATAAAAAGCCTTGTCGCTCGCTCGACGGCACATCCTATGCAGAACCAAAAACGGCCGGCGTACCCACGAAATGAGGCGCATCATTCCCGGAATGGAAATCGCCTACCCATTCAAATCCCGCATCAACCCGCGCGCCATCCAGCCCAGCAGCCCAACGCCGGCGAGCAGCACCGTCCATAGCAGGACCTTTTCCCATGGGAAGGGGGGCGGCGGCGGGTCGCCGCCGCCGAGTTGTCGCACCTCTCCGGCGGTGACCGGGCTGGGGGTCTTGCCGCCGGCCTCCAGCTCCTTGATCAGACCCGCCAGCTCATTGGCGGGACGGGTTACGATGCCGCTGCCGTAGGCGACCTGGAAGGGGCCCTGGCCCTGGGCGAGGAAGAGGAGTCGGTCTGGGGTGTAGGCGGCTCGCAGCTGAGGGAGTTCCGATGCCCGCGGATCCTTGGGAGTGGCGAGGGTGATGCGCCAGTGGCGGTCCCGCACCTGGCCCAGCTCCACGGGTTCGCCGCGCCACTCTTCGCCGTCGATCTCCAGCCAGTATTGGCGAAAATCGCGGCGCTTGCGCCAGGGGCCTTGCGGGCTATCGCCGGACCAGAGCGCGCCCTGGTAGAGCATGCCCGATGCGGGGGGTTGCAGTTCCAGCCGCGCGAGGGGGAAGGGGCCACCGCTGTCGAAGCGGTAGCCGCCCTCTTCCAACGGGATCGGCGCGCCGAGTTCCAGCCAGCGGGTGGCTGACGGCGCTGCGCGAGTGTCCCGGTATTCGCCGCGAATGGCGGTGATGTGGGGGCGCTGTTCCGGGCTCAACCACTCCAGACGCAGGAAGCGTTGCCGCTCATCCACCTCGACCCGATCCCGCCGCAATCGATTGCCGGCGTAGCTTAGGGAAGAGAGCACCCCTTCGCGCGACAGCGTGCGCCAGCGCACCAGGTCGTCGCTTGCGGAGAGACGAAAGCGGGCCAGCAGGGCACCGTCCTGCTCCTTCCACTGGAAGCGCAGGGCGTGCAGGGTGTTGCGCTCTTCGCCGAGGTCGATGAGGTAGGCGGGGGCGGCATCGCCTTCGGCGCGTGGGGCAGGGGCGTCGCCCGAGAGTTGCACCACCTCGCCGCTGCGTTCGATGCGCAGGGAGAGTCCGCCCAGGGGTCGCTGTTCGTTGATCCGTTCGGGGAGGGGAAAGAAGGTGAGGGGTCGCTCGGATAGCTCCTGTTGCGTGGCGTCGTTTGACCGCCTCACCAGCATCGGGACCTCGCGTCCGCCGGCGTTGAAGATGCGCAGGTCGCCCAGATCGTCGCGCCGCAGACCGCGATAAAATTCAGGGTCCAGTGTAAGGACGCGCAGCGAGCCCTCGCCCCCTTGCAGGGTTCGGGCGTGGGCGAAGTCATTGAGGGCGGCGGCCTGGGTCGCGGATGCGCAGCAGCACGCCAGGATGACGAGAAGCCGATTCGCCCAATGGAGGGAAGCCCCGCCGGAGCGCCGATCAGGATCACGAGTTGACGTTAAGTCGCGCCGCCTGATGGTGTGTTGCGCTTTCATACCCCCTCCTCCCGTTCCTTTTTGCGTGGCGGCAGTGGCGCGAAGTAACCGATGGCGACCAGCAGCAGCCCTACCACCACGAAGGAGATGATCCGCTCCAGGGTGCCGCCGGCGGAGAGGTCGATCACGAACAGCTTGATCACCACCACCCCGAGCAGGGCGCTGCCGACCAACCACAGGGTGCGCCGCGCCAGGCGGGTGGCGAGCAGCATCAGCCCCATCCCCGCCAGGGTCCAGTAGACCGACAGCGAGGCCTGCACCAGGAAGGATTCGAACAGCGGCCTGAGGCGATAGGGAATGTCGGCCCAGTGGTGCAGCGAGCGCAGCAGCAGCGCGGTGATGAAGACGAAGGTCAGCCCGCCGAGCACCGCCCAGGCCTCCTGGGATTCGAAACCGCGTTGTTCGCCGGCGATGAGCAGCCACCAGCGGGTCAGCAACAACAGCGTCGCGATCTGGGTCAGGTCCAGGGGGTTGAGCAGGGGCAGATAGATCAGGGGCGGGGCCGCGCCGTCATGAAGCCAGTTGGCGGCGAGGCTCCAGATCACCATCACGGTGACGAGGATGCCGCCGACCACCAGACGGTAGCGGCGTTGATGGGCGTTTAGGGGCCAGAAGCGGCCGTGGATGACCAGAGACAAGGCCAATAGCGGCATTAATCCCAGGTAGACGAGTTTCCAGTGTCGCCAGATCTCCCGCGGCAGCCAGTCCGTCAGGCGCTCACCCAGCTCCCAGGTCAGCAGCAATACCAGCAGCACCGCCCCCGCCACGTGCAGCGCCGGCAGGATCGAAAATTCGGCCCGCCAGCGTTCGAAGCGATGCAACTGGAAGTAGAAGATTCCCAGCGCCAGCGGCCAGGCAACATAACCAAAGGATTGCCCCGGGTGGGCGCCGTTGAGCAGCAACAGCAGCGCCCACAGCACCAGCAACGGAAGGAGCAGTTGCGCGCTCCAGAAGGCCCCGTTCCAGCACCAGCGCCGGTAGATGCCGGCGAAGGCGAGAGAGGTGGCGGCGGACCAGACGACCATCGCCTGGATCCCGTCACGATCCGGCAGAAAATGGTCGAACTGCCAGACCGCGCCAATGAACCACCACAGCAGCCCCCAGATCAGTAGCAGCACCGAGACCGCGTTCTCCCAGCGCCGCTCTTCGCGGTAGGCAAGGTTGAGCCGCCAGGCGCTGAAGATGCCGGCCAGCGCCACCATGGCGGTGCTGAAGAAGGCGGCATTGAACAACAAGGTATCGGCGGTGCGGGTGGGGTCGTCAAGGTAGAGCACCCCCGCGCCGACCTGCAACAGAATACCGAAGATGCGCGCCAACAGCCGGTTCTGACGCACCCCTACCCACAAGATCCCCGCCCCCTCCAGCGCCCAGGCGGTGGCGCTCCACTGGTTGTCCACCGCGAAGGGGATGGCGAGGGAGGTAAAGATGACGCCGAGGGCGACGAAGGCCTCCAGCATCGCCTTCAGTTGCGGCCCCAGTCGCCGCCACAGCAGGCTGCCCAGGATCAGATAGACCGCGCCCACGCCCAGCGCGCTGAAGGCAATGCCGTACTCCATGCGGTGCACCAGCGCGACCTGGAGGCTGAAGGCGATGATGGCGTTGCCGAACACCAGGGTACCGTCGATATAGCCCTTGAGGCGCAATGGCGCGCGCAGGGCGAAGAGCACCGAGATGGCGAGATAGAGCAGGAAGAAGAAGATCAGAAAGGGCTCGGTGGTATCGAACTTCTCAGGCCGATAGTCGAGCACCCCCCAGGCGGTGGCGATGCCGTAGGTGAAGACGAAGCCCAGCCAGTTGAGCACCCGCCAGGCGCGAAACCAGGCGACGCCGAAGATGCCCAGATTGAGCAGGGCGTAATAGGAAAACAGCGCCACATGATTACCGCTGCCCGTCGATACCAGCACCGGCGCGAGAAAGCCGCCGGTCACCCCCAGCACCGCCAGCGCCAGGGTATCCTGACGCACCGCCAGCACCACCGAGGCGGCGGTCATCACCACCAGCAGCAGAAAGGCCGCCTCCGCCGGCAGGAACTTGTAGAGGGAGAAGGCGGCGAAGATGGTGAGATAGAGCACGCCGATGCCGCCCCCTTGCAGCACCAAGCCGAAGCTGGGGCGTTCGATGCGCTGTTTCCAGCCAAACGCCAGCAAGGCGATGCCGCCGAGGGCGACGCCGCCGAGGCGCAACTCCACCGGCAACAGCGAACGGTCGGCGGCGTACTTGAGCAGAAAGGCGACGCCGAAGAAGAGGATCAGCACGCCAATGCGCACGAAGGGGTTGCCGCCGGTAAAGTAGTCCCTGGCGCGCAGCAACATCTCCTCGATCCACTGCTGACCGGGGACGGTGGCGGAGGAATCCCGCCACTCGGCATCTGCCTGGGGGGCCTCGCGTTGCCGGGCGGCGTCGCCAGCTGGGGCGTGGGCCGCTTGGCCCGGCGTTTGCGGGGGCGCGGCGCCGAGCTCCCGGGCCGCATCCTCGTCCAGGGTCAGCGGGTGGCTCGCAGCAAGGGGGAGGGGCGGTTTCTCGGCGGGCTTGCGCGGGCCGAAGTGTCGCGCCCTGGGTGTTTCGGGTTGCGGCGTTTTCGGTTCTGGCGTTTTCGGTTGCGGCGAGGGCTGCGGTTGGGCGGCCCCGCCCCCTTTAAGCCGCCGCAAATCCGCTTCCATGGCGCTCAAGCGCTTGCCGATAGCGAAATTGCGCCCCAGCAGGAAACCGAGAAAGGCGCCGAGAATCAGCCCCTCCCCCTCCTCCACGAAACCACCGAAGATCCCGCCGAGAATCGTCAACACCCATGTCATCCGCATCCCTCCAGGATCCTGTTTATGCCGGCGCGGTTTACGCAAGGATCCCCCATTGCTCGAAAAGATTGAGGAGCGCCAGTCCTTCGAGGACTGGCACTCCTGAGTTCAATCCCTGCTTCGATATCGCGAATCGCCCCGCCCTGCAAATACTCCCCATCCCCCCGCCCGTCGATGCCCGCCTGTTCGAGCAGGTTAAGAATCATGCCGGCGTCGATGGCCATGGCGCATTGGTAGACGGATGACACCGCCATCTTCTCTCAAGGGCTTGCGGGGAATTCACGCGATCGTTGGCCATAATCATCGCACATCCGCCATCGCACCGATATGCGGGATCGATTAATATCCCCACTAACGTCACAGCGCGTTCGACTAATGGTCTGAACATTTCGGAACATCGCTCGGAACATCGCCCGACTTGAGAGCCATTTCAAATGACCGACTACCACCCCGTCCCCTGCGCCGACCACTCCCGGCTGGAGCTGGCGATCATACGACGCGAAGCCCTGACCCTCAACGGCGTGAACGAGTCGGGGGAGGCGCTTGCCCAACTGCGCTGCACCCCGCTCGACATCTTCGCCCGAGAAGGCGCGGAGTACCTCACGGTCCGGGGTGACGACAACCAGCACCACCTGCTGCGCCTCGACCGCATTCACATCGAACCCTGATCGCCATGCACGACGCCGAACGCATCTACCAGATCCACCGCATCCTGCAAGGCACCCGCGCGCCCCTCTCCGCTCAGGAGCTCGCCGACCGGCTGGAGGTCAGCTCACGCACCATCAAGCGAGAGATCGCCTTCATGCGCGACCGCCTCGGCGCGCCCATCGACAACGACCCCGCCAGCCGCGGCTACCTTTACCCCGACCAGGGCGAAACCTTCGAACTGCCCGGGCTGTGGTTTCGCGCCGACGAACTCCACGCGCTGCTCGCCGCCAGCCAGTTGCTGGAATCGGTACAGCCGGGCCTGCTCAGCGACCACCTGCGGCCGCTGCGACGGCGCATCGACCAACTACTGGAGAAATCGGGCCATAGCGGCGACACCGTCGCCAGCCGCGTCAGCGTCAAGCACACCCAGCGCCGCATCGTCGAACCCCGCCACTTCGATATCGTCGCCGGCGCGGTGCTCAAGGGCTCGCCCCTGACCATCCGCTACCACGGCCGCGGCAACGACCAGATCACCGAACGCACCATCCACCCCTACCGCCTCCTCCACTATCGCGACAACTGGTACCTCATCGCTTGGTGCGAAAAGGCCGACGCGATGCGCAACTTCGCCGTCGAACGCATCAGCCAGGCCGAGAGCCTCGACGCCCCGTTGCGCGCGATCGATGCCGAAGAACTCGACAACCATGTGGATCGCGCCTTCGGCATCTTCACCGGCCACCCCGCCCACACCGCCCAACTGCGCTTCAACGCCACCCGCGCCCGTTGGATCGCCGACGAGATCTGGCACCCCGACCAGCGAAGCGAATGGCAGGGCGACCACTACCTCCTCACCCTCCCCTACGCCGACCCCACCGAACTGATCCTGGAGATCATGCGCTTCGGGGCCGACGTGGAAGTGCTGTCACCGCCTGAACTGCGCGCCCTCATCGCCCAGCGCCACCGACAGGCCGCTGGTCTTTATGCCGCGATCGAGGAAGAGAAAGAGGGACAGGATTAACAGGATAAACGGGATTTCAAGTGATGTGTTGACGATAGCCACCGTCATTCCGGCCATAGCCTGCCCCCGCGGAGGCGGAGCTTGCCCCCGCGGAGACAGGGGGGGGAAGGCCGGAATCCGCCGTGCCATGGAAGGCATCCTTGCCGCTGGATGCCGCACTTCCGTGTGCGGCATGACGTACTTTTCGAGTTTTGTGGTCACTGGAATACTTTTCCACATCACTCTGAATCTCCATCCCACGCGCCGCGCGGGAATTTTCCCCGGCCCGCTGCGTCAACCAAAAACCCTGTGCGCCCTGAAAATCCCGTCCATCCCGTCCATTCATCTTCCACCGCTCGCTCTTCCAGGAAAAATTTTTTCACGGGGACACCTCCTGTCCCCCTGCTTCGGTAAGCTACTCCTTAACGGAACCGCCCGCCGCGAGAATGGCACGGGCCAGGGCCGGAAAGACTTGTGAAATCGCGCAGCGACACCTATTCCCCCTCTCCCCTTGGGAGAGGGCCGGGGTGAGGGCTCGCAAACGACAAACCGGAGAATCATGATGCTAAACACCCAACTCTTCGAAAGGCTCACCACCCTCTTCGGCGGGCGGCTCCAACCCACTACCGCCCCCATCCTGCGCCTGCCGCTGGCCGGCTTTCAACACCACAGCGCCCCCCGGCTGTGGCCGCTGCTCGATCAGGGCCTGCGCCTGCGCCTAAGGCGGGAACCGGGCAACCCCCACGACCCCAACGCCATCGCCCTCTACCTAGGCGACCACAAACTCGGCTACATCCCCCGCGAACGCAACGCCCCCCTCGCCGGCATGCTCGACTGGGGCATGTCCCTCACCGCCGCCATCGTCGACCTGAGAGAATCGGAAGATCCCTGGCAGCGGGTGGAGATCGAGGTGGGGTTGCGGTGGTGAGGACATGCAACACCACGCTTCATCACACATGTTGTCTATTATCGACCCGGTCCGGGGATGGAGTACACGCGTCAATGTCATCAAGATAAGCCATCCTGGCATTTTCCGGGGATGATGCGCCTCATTTCGTGGGTACGCCGTGCGTTTTTGGTTCTGCACAGGAGGTGCCGTCGACCGAGCGACAAGGCTTTTCATTCGGCACATCCTATGCCGGCCCGGCGATTTCCGGCCTGCTCCGGAGTAAGGCGCATCAAGGGCGGAAATCTGGCGTGCCGCTAACTGATCGACACTGTATACGCCTTGGCGTGTGAAGGGCTATCGTACAGCCCCAGGGTGTACTCCAAAAAGATGCCGCATCCATATCGTTTGGTGGGGGTATCATTCACTCATGAAACCTGAAGCGGCTTTCGGAAAGATTGAAAGGGACCGTCAAGGCGCGAACTATCTACCACTGGCTGACCACATGGCCGATGTAGCGCGCTGCTTTGAAGAACGATGCGCCCGCACCGCCATTCGCCGCGCCCTGGAGCGCGCGGCAACCCGGAAGCTGAACGATGCCGGCATCGCCCGCCTCTGCGTATTTGCCTTTCCGCATGATCTGGGCAAGGCCAGCAGCAGCCTTCAGTCGAAGCGCTGGCCCGCTCAGGAGCGCCCCCTCTACTGGCCCCCATCCCTCCGGGCGCCGGCCCTCTACCTGCTGCAAGCCGACGAAAAGGTTGCACACCTGATCGGGACCTTGCCGATAGAGGAGCTGACCTCCTGGGGAGAGCAAGGATTGATCCCCCTGCTATTTGCAACCATCAGCCATCATGGCCGCCCGTCAATGTCATTAACTTAAGCCACCATGGCATTCTCCGGGAATGATGCGCCTCATTTCGTGGGAGCGCCGACCGTTTTTGGTTCCGCATAGGATGTGCCGTCGACCGAGCGACAAGGCTTTTTATTCGGCACATCCTATGCCGGCCCAGCGATTTCCGGGCTGCCCCGGAGTAAGGCGCATCAAGGGCGGGAACTTGGCGTGGCGCTTAAGTTAATGACATTGGGCCGCCCGTTGCTCGACGCCGGCATAGAAAAGGAGCTTGGCAAACAGCACCCGGCGGCCTATGCCGCCCCCCAGGCCCTGATAACGTAACGGCATTCCGCCTCGGCGAGGCCCGTGACCGATACAGCCGCATCGGCCTAGAGCGTATCGAGCAATGAAACTCCCACACGTAGAGCGCGTTAGGCGCGCCCTCGCCCATCCGCCAACCGCTCGTGATCTAGCGCGCCGTAGCGCAGCGACCCGGCGAAGGCGAAAGACGCGAAAATCCAACTAACACAGATCTTTTCGGAGAGACAAATCAAGCAGTTCCGCAAAACCTCGCTGCTTTTCAGCCGCCAGTGACTCGTTATAGCCCTGCGTTCAGGTATCCCTCCACTCCCCCTTCCATGAAGTAATAATTATTGATTCCAGCCTTCTCGAGGTGATACTGCAGCCATCTGACCTGCTTCCCCACAGCGTCGTAGATCAGCAGGGTCTTGCCCTTTGCCGCCTCTTTCTCGGCAAAGGCTTGGGTCTTGCCCAAGGGGACATTTTCCGTGACGTTTTTCAGTATCTTTGTCTCGCGTTGAAAATCCTCCCTAACGTCGATGACTACGGAATCCTCTGGTATGCGCTCCACAAACTCCGAAGGAGACAAGATGTGAGCTTTGAATTTCTTGTCACTGATCATGCTTTCCGGGCGGACAGGCTGCTCGTCCATGAGAGCCGTCTCTTCCGGGTACAATTTTACCCAGTTAAAGATCCCCGCATCCATGACCAGAACATTATCAACACCCTTGTCTCTCGCGATAACAGCGGCCTGGTATGACTTTGCGCAGGTAATGCCATTGCAATAAAACACTATGGGCGTTTTCGGGTTATTGATTCGGCGCGACTTGATCATGCTTGAAAAAAAGCTGTTCGATAGCGGGGCGTTCTTCGCGCCAACTATGCGTATGGTGTCGAACTCATATTTCGACCTGACGTCGACAACCATATACTCATCCAATTTCGCAAAGAGCGCCTCAGGCTCAATAACCTTCACGTTTGGAAACTTTTCTCTCAATGGATACTCGGTTGCATTGCACGAACCGACCCCAATAAAAAACAACATTAAAACTGCTATTACTTGACCCGCCATAACGTTACCTTTTTTACTACTTTATGACCAATAGAAACAGGTTTCTGAAACCATTCTGGCAAATCACTCGCCGCTTATTTATCCGCCGACGCCTGAACACAAACCCGTGAATTCGCCCGCATTCACATTTTATCGCAAATAGTTTTATATATATACACTATATTGGAATTCATATCATACCCATGGAATATCCGCCGTGTATTTCGATTTCTCCCCCAAACAGCCCGCTCACGAAGCTGCTTGCCTTACCGGGGGTTTGCCACTCCGCCGGCAATACAGGCATGATCACGAGCCCTACGTGGCGCGGCGATCCGGGCAGCGCTGAAAAAGCTTCTCCTCATCGGCTTTTGCAAGGCGCAGGTTTCCGGGGAAACCTCGCCAACGCGGCTCGGCCACCGCTTACTGAAGCAGGGACTCCTGGATTGCGTCAAAATCCATGGCGTCGAGGAATTTCTCCAGCGTGGCGTCGTCCACGCCCGAGCCGGAGAGTTGGACCATGATCTGCCCTGCCACCGCCAGGGTGACCTCAATGGCGCCATCGGAGGTCTGTTTCATGCCCTTGTTGCGTTTGTAACGGTAAGGCTTGATGCTGGGGTCGCTGGCAAGCAACATCGGGTTGTTGATCATCGCCAGGCCTCCGGTAATCATCGGCGATCCGGCCATGATGGAGATCTCCACCGACTGCTCGCCTCTCTGATAGGAACGGGACATGTGGGCGCCGCCGCCCATCATCGCCATTCCAGCCGAGGCGTTTTCCACTTCCGACGCGCTCCAGCCATCGGGGGCGTCCGGCAGGAGGGTGTTGTTGGCCGCGTTCAGCTTCTCCTGAATCTGGGCGACGGCGTAGTTCAGCTCATCGATGGCTACCTTGTAGTCCTTGGCCTGATAGGCCTCCAGCCCCATCCCGATCTGGTCCTCGACAGCATCCGCCATCGCCCCGCCGATCGACACCATCAGCACCACGCCCATCACGACCTTGGGTAGAGTCATCACGTTTACTCCAAATCATATCTACGGAAGACACCATTATAACGAGTTAAGCGCAAAGCGTTTCAATTTGGTCACATGTTGATCCGCCTGGCGGTGATGGCATCAAACTTGCTAGGTAGCAATGCGCAAACCTCATCGAATTGCACAGTACCGCTCCCAGCGGCGATAGAGTTTCCATCCTGAATCCTTGCGAGGCCAAACCGATGCATTTTCACCCCACCCCCGCCGAACTGGCGGAACTGCCGAAGATGCCCTACCGGGAGCGCATCCTCTACTTTCTTACTCGCGCCATCGAGTGCGAGGAGGTGTGGGGCCATGCGGATGACGAGGGCTGGATCATGCGTGAGGAGGGCGGCAGGACGATCCTGCGGGTATGGTCCTACCAGGGTTTGGCGGATGATTGCCTGGACGGGGCCGGCCTGGCGTCTGAATCGCTGGCGCTGGAGCGCTTCATCGAGGTGCTGGAGGGGACGGAAGAGCGCATCCATCTGGAAATCTTGCCCGCACCGCACCGCGCCGGTGCATTGATCGAGGCCAGCGAGTTGCTGAGCATGCTCGAAGGCATGATGGACTCGGGCAGTTACTTCATGGAAGGATGAACATCTGGGCGCTACGCAAACAGGCCCGCCTCAAACGGGCGCTGTTGACGTTGACCTCGCGGGTCGGCGGCTTCACCATTCGCGACGAGGATGGCGCCCATGACCAGGCCATCCGTTTGCGCGGGATCAACGACGACGGCTTCAGCGTCTACCTCTACACCTACGGGCAGAGCGAGGGACGTTACGGGCTTCAACTGGAATATCCCGAGCACCCCGGGATGCCAAGAACCGTGGAAACGCGGGAAGAGCTCTCTCTGGAACAGCTCATCAGGTTGCTGGAGATCCACTTTTATTCCTGATCCGGCTTGAAAAGCGCCCCCGCTGGCTGGCATGCTAGGGCAGGCGCCCACAGCGCGCAGCTTGACGCGCCAACGTAGGCACGGGCGCGTCAAGCCGCGCGCTGCGGACTCTGGCTTATCCCCCCGCCGCGAGGATTCCGCCAACAGCGAACATCAACGCCTCGGAGACGCCAAGCCATCAACCCAACACACCCATTCTCAGTCCCGCTCATGCACACCCGACTCCTGCTTCTGGCGCTATTCACGCTGCTGACGACCCTTCTGCTCGCCCTGTTCGAGCCCCTGTTGCTGTGGCTGCTGCCCGTGTACGGGATCCTCCTCGCCATCGCCATCGCCGACATGCGCCAGACCCGCCATAGCCTGCGCCGCAACTTCCCCCTGTTCGGACGCATGCGCTGGGTGCTGGAATCCATGCGTCCGCTGGTGCGCCAGTACTTCATCGAATCGGACATCGACGGCGTGCCGATCAACCGCCAGACCCGGGGGCTGGTCTATCGCCGCGCCAAGAAGGAGATCGACACCATCCCCTTCGGCACCAAGATGGACCCCTACGAACCGGGCTACGAGTGGATCAGCCACTCGCTGCGTCCGCTGCATCTGGACCAGATACCCGAAGCGCCGCGGGTGCGCATCGGCTCTGCCGCCTGTAGTCAGCCCTACGACGCCGCCCTCTACAACATCTCGGCGATGAGCTTCGGCGCGCTCAGCGCCAACGCGGTGCTGGCCCTGGGCGAGGGGGCGCGGGATGGCGGCTTCGCCCTCAACACCGGCGAGGGCGGCCTGACGCCCTACCACCTGCAAAGCGGCGCGGATCTGGTGTGGCAGATTGGCACCGGTTACTTCGGCTGTCGCGACGCCGCGGGGGGATTCGACGCCGAACGCTTTGCCAGACACGCCTTGCGCCCGGCGGTGAAGATGATCGAGATCAAGCTCTCCCAGGGGGCCAAGCCCGGCCACGGCGGCATCTTGCCGGCGGACAAGAACACCCCGGAGATCGCCGAGATCCGCTGCGTCACGCCCCACACCCAGGTGGACTCGCCACCGGCCCATAGCACCTTCGCCACGCCGTTGGAGATGATGGCCTTCATTCAACGCCTGCGGGAGCTATCCGAAGGCAAACCGGTGGGCTTCAAGCTCTGCGTCGGCCGCAAGGGGGAGTTCATCGCCCTCTGTCAGGCGATGGTGGAGAGCGGCATCAAGCCCGACTTCATCACCGTGGACGGCGCGGAGGGGGGCACCGGCGCGGCGCCGCTGGAGCACACCAACTCGGTGGGCATGCCCCTGCGCGAGGCGCTGGTCTTCGTCAGCGACTGCCTGATCGGCTTCGACCTCAAGCAAGAGATCAGGATCATCGCCTCCGGCAAGATCCTCACCGGCATGGACATCGCCAAATACCTCGCCCTCGGCGCGGACCTGTGCAACAGCGCCCGCGGCTTCATGCTCGCCCTGGGCTGCATCCAGTCCCTGCAATGCCACAAAAACCGCTGCCCCACCGGCGTCGCCACCCAGAACCCCCGCCTCGCCGCCGGCCTGGTGGTCAGCGACAAGAAGGTTCGGGTACGCAACTTCCAACAGCAGACCATCCACGCCCTGCGCGAGATCCTCGCCTCCGCCGGCTTCGAACACCCCGACCGCCTCCACCGCGCCCATGTCTGCCAGCGCACCGATCGCACCCATTACTACCGCTATGATGACCTGTTTCCGCCGCTGGAGGCAGGGGCGCTGTTGGATGAGACGACGGTACCCGAGGCGATGATGAAGTATTTGCGGGAAGCCGCCGCGTTACAAACCCATTGATCAACGGCGTAACTCGACGACCCTCGTCTTTTCCTGAATCCAAACGCGCCGCGCGGGAACAAGAGAAGGTGACCTTGAGAGCGAGCCGGATGGCAAGCAGAGCTTGCTGGACAGGCGTTACCAAGGAGAACTGGGTAACGAGTGCAATCAAGCATATTCCCGCGCCGCCAATCTTGGCATAATGCCCGGCATCGTTAACACAAGAACCAACAAGTCGGAACCCATGACCCCCGAGCAGTTCATCGCCAAATGGCACAACGCCACCCTCAAGGAGCGCTCCGCCGCCCAGTCCCATTTCAATGACCTGTGCGCCCTGCTCAATGAGCCGGACCCGGTGAGCGCCGATCCCAACGGCGAATGGTTCGCCTTCGAGTACGGGGCCAAGAAGGCCGGCGGCGGCGATGGCTGGGCCGATGTCTGGCGGCGAACTGTTTCGGCTGGGAGTACAAGGGCAAGGGCAAAGACCTCAAGGCCGCCTTCAAGCAACTCCAGCTCTACACCCCGGCGCTGCAATACCCGCCGCTGCTGATCGTCTCCGACATCGAGACCATCGTCATCCACACCGCCTTCCCCGGTACGGTTCCAGAAATTCACACCCTCACCCTCGATGACCTGCTCGACCACGCCAACCGCCTCAAGCTCAAATGGGCCTTTACCGAACCGGAACGGCTCAAGCCCAGCCAGGGGACCGACGCCCTCACCGAAGCCGCTGCCCGCCGTTTCGGCGAACTCGCCCAATCGCTGCGCGGTCGCGGCCATGAACCCAAACAGGTCGCCCACTTCCTCGATCGCCTGCTGTTCTGCATGTTCGCTGAAGACGTCGACCTGCTCCCCCGCAACCTCTTCACCCGCACCCTGGAGAGCCTGCGCAAGAACCCGGCCCATGCCGACGCCATCTTCGGCGCCCTGTTCCAGGCCATGGCCAAGGGCGGCCTGTTCGGGGCCGACTACATCGAACACTTCAACGGCGGCCTGTTCGAAGACGACCGCGCCCTGCCGCTGGAGCCCGATGACCTCAAGACCCTGCTGGAGTTGGCCCGTCTCGACTGGTCCGCCATCCAGCCCTCCATCTTCGGCACCCTCTTCGAGCGCGGCCTCGACCCGGACAAGCGCAGCCAGCTCGGCGCCCACTACACCGATCCTGAATCGATCCTGCGCATCATCCGCCCGGTGATCCTCGAACCCCTGCAAGCCGAATGGACCGAGGCGAAGGCCCTCATCGCCAAGGACAAGACCAAGACCCGCAAGAAGGCCCAGGCCGCCTATCAGGGCTTTCTCGAACGCCTCACCAACTACCGCGTCCTCGACCCCGCCTGCGGCTCCGGCAACTTCCTCTACCTCGCCCTGCGCACCCTCAAGGACCTGGAACACCAGGTGATCCTGGAGGCCGAGACCCTCGGCCTGTCGCGCGGCTTCCCCCAGGTCGGCCCCGAATGCGTGATGGGGATCGAACTCAACCCCTACGCCGCCGAACTCGCCCGCGTCACCGTCTGGATCGGCGAGATCCAGTGGATGCTCGCCCACGGCTTCAACGCCAACCGCAACCCCGTGCTCAAGCCATTGGATAACATCCAGCAGCGGGATGCGATTCTCCATATCCCCCCTCTCCCCGAGGGAGAGGGGCCGGGGGTGAGGGCGGGAGAGGGGGCGGGGGTGGTGCCCATCGAGCCGGAGTGGCCCGAGGCCGACAGCATCGTGGGCAATCCGCCGTTTCTGGGTGACAAGAAGATGCTCGCCGAGCTGGGCGAGGCGTACGTCACTCGACTGCGCAAGCTCTACAAGGGACGAGTGCCCGGCGGCGCGGACCTGGTGACCTACTGGTTCGAAAAGGCGCGGGGGCAGATCGAAGCGGGCAAGTGTCAGCGGGCCGGACTGGTCTCGACCAACTCCATTCGGGGCGGGGCGAATCGCAAGGTGCTGGAGCGGATTCGGGACAGTGGAAGGATCTTCAACGCCTGGAGCGACGAGCCGTGGGTCAATGACGGGGCGGCGGTGCGGGTGTCGTTGGTCTGCTTCGGCGGGGAGGGCGGCGCGAATGTTCACCCTTCTCCCCGAGGGAGAGGGGTCGGGGATAGGGCTCAAGAAACAGAGATAAAATATCAACCCACCCCCAAACCCCTTATCGATTTTGCAAGAAAGCTGCGCAAAGAACAAACCGACGCCGAGAACCTGCTGTGGGCGCTGCTGCGGGACCGACGATTTTGTGATCAGAAATTCCGCCGCCAACACCCCATCAAGCCCTACGTGCTCGACTTCTATTGCCACGCCCGCAAGCTTGCCATCGAACTCGACGGTAGTCAGCATGGAGAAGAGGTCAACCGCCGCAAGGACGCCGCTCGCACCGCATTCCTGGAGAAAAAAGGCATTCGGGTGTTGCGTTTCTGGGACAACGAAATGCTGCAACAGACCGAGGCCGTATTAGAGGTTATCCATGATGCCGCGTGCGGTGGTATTGAGCCCTCACCCCAAACCCCTCTCCCTCGGGGAGAGGGGCTTAACGCCGTGGTCGAAGGAGGGGGAGGGGGAAGGAATTCCGGTGGCGTATCGGAGGATGGCGAAGGGGGGCAGGGGAAAGGCGCCGCATCACCACAATCCACCTCCCAAACCCCAAACAAAAAGCCCCCCTCTCCCCGAGGGAGAGGGGCCGGGGGTGAGGGCATGAACGAAGTCGCGATGCCGATTCGCCTCAATGGCTTGCCGGTGACGGAGATCTATGCGGATTTGACGGCCCCTGGTGCCGCTGTTGGTTCAGTTGATTTGACCGAAGCCGGTCGACTCTCTGAAAACAGGCGATTGTCTTTCATGGGTGTTACAAAATCAGGGCCTTTTGATATCCCTGGAGAACTTGCAAGGGAATGGCTGAAATTGCCAAACCCCAATGGCAAAAGCAACTCTGAGATCCTCTTTCCAAGCAGGAACGGACAAGACTTGGCCAAACGCCCCTCCGGAGAGTGGATCATCAATTTTGGAACCATGGAGGAGGACGAGGCTTGTCTATTTGAAGCGCCTTTCAAACATGCTCTTGAAAATATCAAACCCAAAAGGCAGCAAAGCCGGACCGCCAAGAATCGAGAATATTGGTGGAGATTCGAACGACCGAGGCCGGAGATGTTCAAGGTGTTCGCCAACCAAGGCAGGTTCATTGCGACCAACCTTGTGTCAAAGCACCGCTTCTTCCAGTGGTTGCCCCGGGTAGTTGTTCCTGAGAATGTCGTGATCGTCATCGCCCGCTCCGACGACACCACCTTCGGCATACTCCACTCCCGCTTCCACGAACTGTGGTCACTGAAAATGTGCACCTGGCTGGGCAAGGGCAACGACCCACGCTACACCCCCACCACCACCTTCGAGACCTTCCCATTTCCAGAAGGCCTCACCCCCAAACTCGAGCCCGAGGCCTACGCCAACCCCCAGGCCGAGGCCATCGCCGAGGCCGCCCGCAACCTCAACCAGCTACGCGAAAACTGGCTCAACCCGCCCGAATGGATCGAGCGGGTGCCCGAGGTGGTGGAGGGCTACCCCGACCGCATCATCCCCAAGCCGGAGCACGAAAAGGAACTCAAGAAACGCACCCTCACCAACCTCTACAACCAACGCCCCGCCTGGCTCGACAACGCCCACCGCAAGCTCGACGAAGCGGTGGCCGCGGCCTATGGTTGGGAGGCGGACATATCTGATGAGGAGGTGTTGCGGCGATTGCTGGTGTTGAATCTGGAGCGGGCAGATAAGTAAAACGGAAGGGTATTCGCGGTTAGGCGGGATTTGCACCCATACATACTACTTACTACATCGGAAAAGACCTGCTTACAGTATACCGATGAAAAATATCGTCCCCATTCGTCGAACCCGTAAA